>NZ_JBNGGG010000045.1:0-113591 GCF_049974585.1 Streptomyces sp. UG1
GGTGATTGCGGTCCTGCGGACCGCTTCCTCATGCCGCTGCGCGGCATGAGGATTGCGCGCTGCGCGCGCATGGCTAGCTACGAGCAAACGGGGTGACGCCGCGTCAACTCCTTGCATTTAACGCTAAATTAAAAGAATTGAGAATTCTTTCCTGCCGATAGGCTTGTGTTTTTGCTGGCTTACCTAATTAATAATGGAATGTCGGCATCACATTAAAGGCGTCCTACTGGAAATACCCCAACCCGACACCCACCTCCCAGCCATACTGAGCTGACGTCAACTTGTTCTCGGCGCTGGAAGCAAACGGAGCAGGAAAGGCTCGGCGTGAAGGAGCGAACAGTATGTCAAAAACTTACGCAAGGAACGCACTTACAGCGGCTGCCACATAAGCAGACCTAGAGCACGAACCCTACGTGTTCTACTTCATAATAGAGCTCTGATGGAGAGTCAATTTCGCTGGAGAAGTCCATCCATGCTGTGTCGAGGGCTGTCTCATCACCCGTTACCCATGCGTCGATCAGCTTGTCCCAGCTGCGCCGGCTGGGACGAATCTCCCGCTCGCTGGCTGTTTTCTGAGCTCCTTGAGCCTGCCTGTGCACGTCACGCCAGTCGACGGGGGTAACGGTCATTCGCTTTCCGTAGGCTCGTTCTTTGACCTGCTGCGCGATCGCTTCGCGGATATGGGGAGACGGGGTGTGCCCAGTGCGTTTCCAGTTGGTGGCACGGAGCTGCCAATAGGCTTGATTGATGCGCTCACGGCTGAGGCGGCTGGGGGTACGGGTCTTCCAGCCGCGACGGGTTCTGGCCGGGATTCCGGCGCGGTCCATGGCATCGTGTCCGCCTTTGCGGCTGTTCAGGTAGGTCAGTTGGGCCTTCCAGTTGGGTGATACGTCGGTTGGAGGGATGATGTCTGAATGTCGCATAAGGTCGAGGACTTCGGCGTTCAGTTGCTTGCCGAAGACGGTACCGCCGCTGTCGGGCCCGCGTCCCCAGTCGCGAAGGGGGCCTCCGGTATGCGGCTCACGGGCCATTACGTGTCTCCCCAGCGAGAAATCTTCTTCACCTTGATCTGATTCAGCGCGCGTCCTTCCACGAGCAGTGGCTTACCGTTCCTGGCAGCTCCCCATACATTACCGGAAAGATGGAGCTCGTCCGTGCCACCTACGTGAATCACCGTCAATCCTGCCTGGTGTGCACGGACTGCCTTGCGTCGCAGATTGGCGAATGTCTGGCCGCGGACGATGTGCTGCCATTCGGGACGTCGTAGTTCATGGTTGTTACGACTGTCGCCCATGGTGGAGACCAACTTCGCGTACATTGCTGCGACGTATTTCTTCGTCAGTTCGTCGCCGTCTGCAATAGCCTGCATACGGGCTTCATTGAGTACCTGAACTAGCTTCTTGAAGAGGGCTGCGCTGCCCTTGGCAACGTAGGCTTCCCGGATCACCGGCGGCGCGCACAGTTTTCCGTACGGCGGTGAAGCGAAATCCTTCAGGCTGAGTACTACCGACGTCGGTACCCATACCGTCCCGGGGGTTTCTCGGTCGTCGCCGAGGGGATGCGGCAGCTCATGGTGAGCCCACTGGACTGGGTCGATCCGGCAGATCCCCGCAAGATCAAGCCCCTTCCCATAGTTATCCAGGTCATCCCATCCATCTGGGTTGTGTGTAATCGTCCGGATCGGGAGGTGTGCCGATTGGAGCGCAGCCAGATAGGCGGCGTTGACGTCCAGCTCGGTCACTTCCGTACCTTCGGGCACGGCAGGGTGTGTGAACTTGGGGCGGGCTTCCCATACATCGTCGGCGTTGTCCCGGCGCTTACGGATGAGCGGCTCGGGCAGTTTGGGATAGGTGGTGTGCTGATAGTTCGTCTCCACCCGTGTGGCCTCGAACAGTTCCATCACGTCAGGAATCGCTGAACCGCCGTCGCCCGCCAGGGCCTTCAGGGCCGCGTCCGCGTCACCACCGTGCGTCTGCAGTGCGCGGGCTACACGGTCGGAGACGAACGTGGCCAGGCTAGGGCGAGCGGAGCGGTGAGAGCGCGTGCGGGCGGGCGGCGGGGTGGAACTGGGCTGGGGCGGCTGCTGGGTGGGGTGGGGTGGGGTGGGTGGTTCGGAGGGCTGGGCGGGGGCGTCGGTGAAGCGGGCGTTGGGCAGTTCGGAGTGTAGGTGGACGGTGGTCAGGGGGCCGAAGTCGCGTTCGGCGACGAGGATGCGGGCGTGTGTGTCCTTGCGGGTCAGGGTGAGGGTGATGTCAGGGTCGAGGGCGGCCACCGTGTCGGGGTCGTCGGTGTCCAGGGCGGCCACGACAGGTAGGTGCAGCTGCTGGGCGAGGCGGGCCAGTGTGCGGGTTGCGGTGGGCAGGGCAGGGCCTGAGAGGGGTACTGCGGGGTCGTGGGTGTGCTGGAGACGGTCGATGACGAGGAGGGCGAGGTGGTCGATGTAGGGGGCGGTGTCGGCGATGGCTTCGGGGGTCAGGTCGGTGCCGTCGTCGATGTGGAGGGGGGCGTGGGCTAGGCGTGTGAATGCCTCGTCGACTGCTGCTTGTTCGGGGGTGGAGAGGGTTCCGGTTCGCAGGCGGCGGTAGTCCGCGCCGGCTTCGGCTGCCACGATGCGGGCAGCGACGTCGGTGCGGGTGAGTCCTGATGCCGCGTACAGCACCGGCCGCCTGTGGGTGAGTGCCGTGTGGCGGGCGGCGGTGGCGGCCAGGAGGGATCCTCCGGCGCCGGGCGCGGCGGCGATCAGGATCAGGCGGCCTGGTGGGAGGCCGCCGGTGGCGTGGTCGAGGGTGCCCAGGCCCCAGGAGAGGGTGCTCTGGGGGGAGACGACGGTGGGCAGTACGTCGCCGAGGGTGGCCAGGTGGCGCGGGTTGTTTTCTGGCGCGCTGCGGGCGTGGGATGGTGGTGCGGAGGGTGTGACGGTGTCGGTGGGGGCCGCAGCGGCGGGGGTCTTCTCGGTGCCGTGGTATGGGTGTTCGGGGGTGAGGGTGCTGTGGTCTGTGGCTCTTGATGCTGCGGCTGGGTCCTTTGCGGATACCAGGACAGCCAGCGGCCTGCGGCGGCGCATCAGTACCTGCGGCTGGCCCTGGGCCGCGGCCACGACCAGGCTTCCCAGCCGTGTACGAGCCTCGGTGATCGGTGATGCGGGGAGGCGGGGCAGGTCTGCCTGTCGCTCGGGGGCCAGGCACTCCAGCGGCAGCAGCACAGCCTGGCGGGAGCCCTTCGCGATCTGGGTGCTTTGCCCTTGGCTGGCGGCTTCCACCAGCTCGTACAGGCGTCTGCGCGCCTCCTCCACCCGCAGCGGCTCGGGATTCGCCCTGTTCCCTGTGTCCGGCACGATCGGTCTCCTCACATCCGACAACACGTAAGGAAACTAGCACATCAACTCGTAAGGAAATGCGTTGACTCGTAAGAATTACCTGGTGAGTAGCGGACCGGGTGGGGCTGCTGCACCGGCCGCTATCACGTGGCCGACCCCACGCGGAGCAGCAGGGCCGCGGGGACTTGGCTGCGGCTTGTGAGGGCAAGGTGTGGCGGGGCACCGGAGCCCGCGCTTACGGCCTACGCTGTCGGCACGTGCCGCCTCGACGGTCCGGCGTACCAGTTCGGTGACCTGGTGCGCGCTCAACTCCTGCTTGTCGCTATGGGATTGACCCCAACAACGCAGCACGCAGTGCAGCACGTCACCTTGCGTAGTAATTTTCACAGCAAGTAATGGCAGGCGTGTCGCAGTGCTGCTGTCCCTTGGTGGCGTGCAGGTGGTTGCGGACCACTTGAAGCTGGTGGTGCCGGGGAGTCGAATCCCCAGCGGTTCTTGTGCTTGTAACCACGCACGGGAACATCACCGAAGAACACGTGACTGTGCTCGATGTTCCGGCGGCGCCGGAACTGCTGTGGCGCTACGGGAACCGCGCACCCCTGTGTCTCGTCGTCCAGGTACTGCCGCGTCAGCTTCTCACTGATCAGCATGCCCGCAGCATCGCAGCACCCACTGACATCCAGCCTCAGTCAGCACGGAGCATCCGACGTAGCCGCCCAGCCGCCGCCCAGTTGGGAGTGTGGCAGCGGACATCCCTTGCTCCGGCGCACGCCTGCCCTCAAGCTGGCTGCGGCAGCTTCTTTCGGCCTCATCAGGGCGACTCCAACTGTCCCTGTTGTTCGGATGGTTGGTTCCCCCACCCCTCGCCTGCCGGCCCGAGGCTTCTCGGGCCGCACGGCAGTCACTCGGGCGCCTTCAGCTCCTCGTCGGACACTTCCTCCGCGTCGTCGTCCGGGGTCGGATCGACAATCCCACATGACGGACGCGGAGTGGGCGGCCATCCGGCCGTTGCTGCCGGTGCCGGCCTGGCTCCAGGGGCGGGGCGGGCAGCCGGAGGGCTACTGCCACCGCCAGATGTTGGACGCGATCCGGTATCTGGTCGCGGGCGGGATCTCCTGGCGGGCGATGCCCGCGGACTTCCCCGACTGAGGCCGGGTCTACGCCTTCTTCCGCCGCTGGCGCGAGCACGGGCTGATCACAGAGTTCCACGACCGGCTGCGCGGGCGAGTGAGGGAACGCGAGGGCCGTGAGGCCGAGCCCACGGCGGGGATCATCGACGCGCAGTCGGTGCGGGCCGCCGCGACGGTGCCGGCCGCCTCACGCGGCTACGACGGCGGGAAGAAGGTGCCGGGCCGCAAGCGGCACATCGTGGCCAACCGGAAGCTGGCCGCCTCGGCGACCCGTATCGCCGTCTCGTCCGAGTCGACGCTGTCGCTGCTGGTCGTACGGGACGTCCTGCCGTGGCTGCTGACCCACGCCAACGTCATCCACCAGTGCGGCACCGCCAACCTCGACGCCCTGCGCCAGCACACCGCCTCGCTCCCGGCCGAACTGGCGGACAGGTACTACCTCACCGGGTTCGTCGGCCCGGAGCTGCCCGACGTCCTGGCGCTCGCGGACGTGGTTGTCTCCCGCAGCGGTGCGGGCACCCTTGCGGAGCTGACCGTGCTCGGGAAGGCTGCCGTGTTCATCCCGCTGGCCACGTCGGCGGGCAACGAGCAGGCCCACAACGCCCGCCATCTGCACGACGCCGGCGCGGCCGTGGCGCTGCTCGGCGAGAGGCAGCACCCGAAGATTGCTACCACCCTGCTACCATGCGGGTGTGACCTCCACGAAGAAGCAGACGCAGGTCCGGCTGCAAGAGGATGTGCTCGCGGCCGGCAAAGCCGCCGCAGCCGCCCGCAGCCTGGACTTCAACAAGTACGTAGAGCGCCTCATCATCGAGGACACCACCGGTGCCCGCGCCGCCGGAATGGCTGCAGCACAACGTCTCATCGATGAGCACGGCACGTTCCTCGACGATCTGGAGCAGCAGCTCGACGCCCCGTACGCCGAGCAGCAGCCGGGCGCCGCGGCGTGATCCTGCACGTCGACGAATCCTGGATCCTCGAAGTCGCCGAGCGGGCCGGCCACCGCGACCCGGCCGCCGACGACTACGGCGTGCCCATCGCGGCAGTCGCCCGCCACCGCGGCGAACTCCTCGACACAGCCGTCTATGACGGTCCCTACGCCCGCGCCGCCGCCCTGGTGCACACCCTGGGCCGCTGCCGCTGGCTGGAGCGCTCCAACCTCACCGTCGCCTGCGCCGTCGCCGTCATGTATCTCGAGGCCAGCAACATCCCCGTCGGCCCCACCCGCGAGCAGCTCACCGCGCTCGCCCACGAGCTGAACAACCCGCGCTGCACTGCCGTCCGGATCGCCGCCTTCCTGCGCACCTGGAAACCCTGACCCCGATCGCCGAGGGCACCGTCATCCGCCTCGCCGTGGAGAAGCTGCCGTCCGGCGGGGTGAACGAGCCGATCTGGCTGTGGTGGTCGGGCGCCGGGGCTGGCCGAGAGGTTTGCTCCGCGTCCGCCGGCGCCGGCCTGGCGGCCGTCCGGACCGGCGGACGGGGCGACGTCAGGCAGGGACGCCGAGCGGCGGGTGCTCGAGCACGCGGGGCTTGTACTCGACCAGCTGGATGCGGCCGTCGAAGGTGCGGTGCTCGATCATCTCCAGGGCGACGTCCGGATAGCCGTCGTAGATGCGTTCCTCGCCCGTGGCCCCGGTGATCACCGGGAACATCACGACCCGGAAGCGGTCGACGAGTCCGGCTCGTAGCAGGGACCGGCACAGGCTGAGGCTGCCGATCGTGCTGAGGAGCCCCGAGCCTTTCGACTTCATGGCGCGGACCGCCTCGACGGCGTCGCCGCGGACGAGCGTGGAGTTGGCCCACGTCAGTGGCTCCTCCAGTGAGGAGGAGAACACCACCTTGGACGCTTGCGTGAGCTCGTCGACGGACGCCTCTTCCTCGGGCCTGAACTCGTCTTGGCCACTTGGGACCTCGCCTGCGGCGAAGCCCGACATCAGGCGGTAGGTGTTCGCTCCCATCAGGTAGGTGGCCTCGGGCTGCTCGCCGAGCCATGCGAGGTACTCCGGGCCCTCCAGGCCCCAGAACCCGGGCCATCCCTCTCCCGATGCGTAGCCGTCGAGGGAGGTGATGAAGTCGACGAGAAGCTCCGACATGGCGGTGTCCTTTCTTCGGTGTCACGAGCTTGGACCGGCCCCGAGACACAAACTCATCGGCCGCGCTGTGGGGCAACGAGAAAGCCGGAAAACCCATCGATGGGTCCTCGATGGGTCCTCAGCTCGGATGTCCAGCGGGCTGCACCCCGCCATGGCCCCGGCCGCCACCCGGACAGGCCAGTTGGCGTGATCGTGCGGACGTGACCGCGTTCCTGGTGCCATGATGCGCACCACCGCCACTGCCCTGGTCGCCGCGCTCGCCGCGTCCGTCCTGACGATCCCCGCCGCGCCCGCCACCACCAGGTCCCCGCAGCTCCCCGAGGACGCGCTGCGCGACCGGGTGACCGCCGTGATGAAGACCGGAACGGTCGGCGCCCTCGCCCGCTCGACCGGGCCGCGCGGCCGGCAGCGCTCCGCCACCGCCGGCGTCACCGATACCGCCACCGGTGAGGCCGTCCGCCCCGGCGACCGGTTCCGGATCGCCAGCGCCGGCAAGACGTTCGTCGCCACGGTGGTGCTGCAACTCGTCTGTGAGGGGCGGCTGTCGCTGGACGACACCGTCGAGGACTGGCTGCCCGGCGTCGTCTCCGGCAACGGCAACGACGGCCGCAAGATCACCGTACGGCAGCTGCTCCAGCACACCAGCGGGCTGTACAACTACACGGCGGACCTTCCAGTGCTCGACAGCGTGGACGGCTTCAAGGCCGAGCGGTACCGGACCTGGAGCGACGAGGAGCTGGTCGCCATCGCCACGAGGCACCGGCCGAACTTCGCGCCGGGCACCAAGTGGTCGTACTCGAACACGGGCTACACCCTCGCCGGAATGATCATCAAGAAGGCAACCGGCGACAGCTGGCAGCAGGAGGTCACCCGCCGCATCCTCAGGCCGCTCCGCCTCCGCCACACCCTCGCCCCGACCACCGCGACGAGCATCCCCGGACGCCATCTGCACGGCTACTCCGACTTCGACGGCTCCGGCGCGACCATCGACGTCACCGAGGTCAACCCGTCCTTCGCGGGCGCGGCAGGCGCCATGACCAGTACGGCGGCCGACCTGACCCGCTTCTACCAGGCGCTCCTCGGCGGGCACCTGCTGCGCCCGGCCCAGCTGGCGGCGATGAAGACGACCGTGCGGACCCTGGAGCTGGACTTCGTCTGGCCCGGCGCGAGCTACGGCCTCGGCCTGATGCGGATCCCGCTGTCCTGCGGCGGGTCGTACTACAGCCACCCCGGCGACTTCCCCGGCTACACCACCCGCAACGGCATCAGCGCCGACGGCCGCCGCGTCGTGGTGCTCGCGACGACGGGCGACGGCGCGGCCGGCATGTCCACCGAGCACGCGCAGAACAAGCTGATCGACGGGGAGCTGTGCGCGCCCGGCGGGAAGTAGCGGGGACCGCGGGGCCGGTACTGGACCGAGGGCTTTGCCGGTAGCCGTCGCGTTCACCTTCAATTCATTGCAACGAGCATGCCGGGTGCGGTTGCATTAGAGTTTGAACCATTGCAACGATTACTGGGCTCCCGCCTGTGTTGATGTCGATTCTGCGCAACGGACTTGTTGCTGAATCCTTGAATGCAACGTAGCGTTTCTGTCACAGGCCGCTACCTCGTGCTGCGCCTCTACGTCTTCGCCGCCCGCCGCACCCGGGCCGCACGGCCGCTGATGCAGCAGGGGACGGTCGCCGCGCCCGTTCTGCTGGCGGCGTAGGCCCCAGGTGCGCCCGGCTCGTCTCCCGGGGAATTGCCAAGCCTTGCCAGATGCTGCCGTGCCTCGCCATCACACCGCAGCCGCACACGCGGCGGCCCTGCGGCCGGTTCGGTGGCCCCGCAGGGTCTTCCCCCCAGACGTCGGCGGCCACGCGTTCCCGCATCGTCGCTGCCTCCCCGAGGCGCCCCGTTGCGGTGGTCAGCCGAGGGCCGACAGGTGGCGTTCGGCGTCCAGGGCGGCGGCGCAGCCGGTGCCGGCGGCGGTGATGGCCTGGCGGTAGGTGTGGTCGACCACGTCGCCGGCGGCGAAGACGCCGGGAAGGCTGGTGCGGGTGGAGGGGGCGTCCACCTTGACGTAGCCGGCGTCGTCGAGTTCGAGCAGGCCCTTGAAGAGGTCGGTGCGGGGGTCGTGGCCGATGGCGATGAACAGGCCGGTGACCGGGAGGGTGCGGTGTTCGCCGGTGAGGGTGTCGCGCAGGGTCAGGGAGGTGAGGCGGTCCTCGCCGTGGAGTTCGGTGACCTCGCTGTTCCAGGCGAAGGCTATTTTCGGGTCGTTGAGGGCGCGTTCCTGCATGATCTTGGAAGCGCGCAGCGAGTCGCGGCGGTGGACGATCGTCACGGACTTCGCGAAGCGGGTGAGGAAGGTGGCCTCCTCCATCGCGGTGTCGCCGCCGCCGACGACGGCGATATCGCGGTCCTTGAAGAAGAAGCCGTCGCAGGTGGCGCACCAGGAGACGCCGCGGCCGCAGAAGTCGTCCTCGCGGGGCAGGTTCAGTTTGCGGTGCTGGGAGCCGGTGGCGACGATCACGGTGCGGGCGCGGTGTTCGGTGCCGGTGGTGTCGGTGACGGTCTTGATGTCGCCGGTGAGGTCGGCCGCGGTGACGTCGTCGTCGACGATCTCGGCGCCGAAGCGTTCGGCCTGTTCGCGCATGCGGTCCATCAGGTCGGGGCCCTGGACTCCCTCGGGGAAGCCGGGGAAGTTCTCCACCTCGGTGGTGGTGGTGAGGGCGCCGCCGACGAGGAGGGCGCCGGCGAAGACGAGGGGGGTCAGCTGGGCGCGGGCGGTGTAGAGGGCGGCGGTGTAGCCGGCGGGGCCGGAGCCGATGATGATGACGTCGCGTACGTCGTGGTCGGCGGTGCGGGTCACTGTGAGTCCTTCGGTCGGGGCGGGGCCGTGCCTGGGGCCGCCGTGGCGGGGTGGGTTCAGTCGACGGCCTGGGAAAAGCGGAAGAAGCGGGCGGGGTCGTAGGTCCGCTTGACGGTCTGCAGGCGGGCGTAGTTCTTGCCGTAGTAGGCCTGGCGCCAGGTGGTGAGGGCCGGGTCCATGTAGTTCTGGTACGACTCGTGGTTGGAGTGGGCGTCCATGGTGGTGTGGGCCTTGTTCGCCCAGGCCTGGGCGCGGTCGCGGTCGTTCGGGGCGGGGTCGGCGGTGGGCAGGGTGACGGCGAAGCCGGCGTTGAGCACCGCGTCGCGGTGGACGAACGCGGTGGTGGTGGGGGAGATCTCGTTGATGCGGCCGCCGTAGGGGAACAGGCCGAGGAAGCGGAACTGGCCGGGGCTGGGGTCGGCGGTGAAGGCGTCCAGGGCTGCCCGGGCGGCGGCCGGGGTCCAGGGTGTGGCGAAGTACTGGTTGCGCTGGGTGGTGTGGCTGTCGCGGGGGAGCTGGGCTTCGGGTGTGAAGCCGATGCGGTGGCATTCGGCGACGGTTTTGTCGCCGCAGCCGTACACCTGCATCATCGCCTGGGTGTAGGGGAGTTCGCTGGTGGTGCGGCTGGTGCCGGGGTGGCCGATCGCGGTGGTGAGGCGGTCCAGGAGGCGGTCGCAGGCGGTCTTGGTGCCGTGGTAGCCGCCGGTGAGGACGACGGTGGGCTCGGTGCCGGCGGGGGCGTCGGTGGAGTGCAGGAACATCAGTTCGCCGGCGAGTTCGCGGGGTGCCGATGCCATCCAGTCCTGCCAGGCGAGGATCACCTGGAGGGCGTCGGTGTAGCGGAAGTTGAGGTTGAACAGGGTCAGGACCGGGATCCGCACGGGCCGTACCTCGTAGTCGGTGACGACGCCGAAGTTGCCGCCGCCGCCTCCGCGCAGGGCCCAGAACAGGTCGGGGTGTTCGGTGGCCGAGGCGCGTACCGTGCGGCCGTCGGCGAGGACGACGCGGGCGGAGACGAGGCGGTCGGAGCCCATGCCGTACTTGCGGGAGGCGTAGCCCAGGCCGCCGCCCTGGATCCAGCCGCCCATGGCGACGGTGGGGCAGGTGCCGCCGCCGACCTGGATGCCGTACGCGGAAAGGGTGTTGACGACGTCGGCGCCCTGGCTGCCGGGGCCGAGGTGGACGGTGGGGCCGTCGACGCGGACGGTGTTCAGGCGGGAGACGTCGATGACGAGGCCGGGGCTGGTGGAGTAGCCGGCGGCGCTGTGGCCGCCGCTGCGGACGGCGGTGGCCAGGCCGTTGTCCTGGGCGAAGCGGATGCAGGTGGCGACGTCGCTGTCGGTGGCGCAGTAGGCGACGGCCTGGGGGTGGACGGCGTCGAACTGGGCGAGCTGGAGTTGCCGGGCGGTGTCGTAGCCGGCGTCGGCGGGCAGGACGAGGCGGCCGGTGAGCTTGTCCCGCAGGGTGCTCCAGGGCACCGCGGTGCCGGCGGCGAGGACGAGGCCGCCGGTGGTGGCGGTGAGGGCGGCTGCCGCGGTGGCGCCTGCCGAGGCCCGTATGAGGGAGCGTCTGCTGAGCACGTGGATCACTCTCCGTTGTGTCCGTGGCGGGACGGGGGTGTGCGGGGACAGGTGCAGCATCCGTGAGGACGGTGGGGGTCCGGCGGGATCGGGGCGGAATTCGTCATCTCCGTCCTGGTTGTGCGGGCTTGGGGTGGGGCGGTGGGTCATCGGGGGTGGGCTCGGCGGGCGGCCGCGGGGGGCCGGGTGGTCGGGCCGGCCGCGGGCAGGTCGTGCAGGACCAGGGAGTGGGCGGCGATACGGCAGCCGTCGCCGACGGTGACCGGGCCCAGGACGGAGGCACCCGTCCCGATCAGGACGTGGTCGCCCAGGACGGGGTGGCGGCGCCGGCCGCCGCCGCTGTCGCGCAGCCAGCCGCGGGAGCCGAGGGTGACGCCGTGATAGAGCGTCACGTCGTCGCCGATGACGGCGGTTTCGCCGATGACGACGCCGAATCCGTGGTCGATGAAGGCGCGTCGGCCGATGCTGGCACCGGCGTGGATCTCCATGCCGGTCAGCAGCCGGGCCAGGCGGGTGAGGGCGGCGGCCCGCAGCCGGTGGCCGCGCCTGTAGCGGCGGTGGGCCAGCCGGTGCAGGGCCAGTCCCTGCCAGCCGGCGTGCAGCAGCGCCTCCAGGCGGCCCGAGCAGGACGGGTCGCGGTCGAGGACGGCCTGGAGATCCTCGCGGATCAGCCGTCGCAGCGAGGGAGTTCCGCCGGTGGCGGGGGGCCTGGTCACGCCAAGGCGGATGCGCCCGACCACGCCGGGGCGCGGGGTGGGGCCGGGGGCGTCGTGTCCCGCCGTGCCGGTGGCGGTCGTCGTGGGGGGACGGGAGCCGGTACGGGTAGTGGTGCCACTGGCGCGGGCGGACGATTCGGCGCGGCCGCCGGCGATTGCCGTGGCCGCGGAGGCGCTGCCCCCGCCCGCCACCGGGCGAGAACCCCTACCGACAGGCACCGGCTCAGCACCGCCCGTGGTGCGTGGTGTGCCGCCCCCCGCCTGCGAACCCGCACCCGTCACGGCACCCCCGCCCGCCACCGGGCGAGAACCCGTACGGACAGGTACCGGCTCAGCGCCGCCCGTGGTGCGTGGTGTGGGGGTCATCGGACCGGGGTGGGGACGGGCGGGGTGTCCAGGCGGTTGATGCGGTACATCGTGCGCTGGAACAGTTCGTCCGCGGTGAGGGTCGCGAAGCGCTGCGGTCCTGTTTCGGCGCCCGGGACGCGCAGGGGGGTGAGGGCGGTCCAGGGTGCGGGGTGGCAGAACTGGACGATGGACAGGCGTCCTTCCCGCTGGCCGGGCCGGGCCACGACGCGGTGTACGGCGGCACGGGCGAGCCCGTTGGTGAGCCGGTCCAGGACCATGCCGACGTTGACGACGGCGTAGCCGGGCGGCGCGTCGACGGCCAGCCATTCCCCGTCGACGAGGACCTCCAGGCCGGACGCGGTCGCCCGGGGCAGCGCGGTGATCAGGTCGAAGTCCTGGTGTTCCACCGCCCATACGTGCCGGTCCGAGGGGGCCTGCCCCATCGGCGGATACCAGGTGGCCCGGTTCACGACGGGGCCGTCCTCCAGCATGTCGGTGAAATAGTCGGGGTGGGCGCCGAGCGCGTCGGCGAGGGTGCGTACGACGTCGTGCTGGAAGCGCACCATGCGGGTGTGCAGTTCGCGCAGCGCGGAGCCGATCCCGGGCACCAGGTGGTCGGGGAAGTACGGGTCCGGGTAGCGGGCGGGGTAGCGGAGGCGCAGCGGGTGCTGGGCGGGCAATGGCGCTCCCCAGTGGAAGAGTTCCTTCCAGTCCGGCACGGTGCCCTTCTCGGCGTGTTCCACCAGGGGTGGGGTGTAGCCGGACTGGCCGTTGCTGCCCGCGACACGGCAGGTGTTCTTGCTGTCGGGGTCCAGGGCGAAGAAGGTGTGCAGGAAGGCGTACGCCTCGTCCAGGAGGCTTTCGGGAACGGTGTTGCGGACGAGGAAGAACCCGTCGCGCAGTGCGTCGCGCAGGTGCTCACGGCCGCCGGGCCGTTCCAGGTCGATTTCCTTGAGCATGTTGTCGTCCCTTCACAGGTGACGGGGGTCATCCGTCGGTCTTGCGGAAGGAGAGCACCAGGTATTCGAGCCAGTGGCCCTGGTACTGGAAGTTCCGGTCGATCACCAGGCGGTCCGCGGGGGTGAGACCGGCATCGGTGTACAGGCCGGTGACGGACTGTTCGGTCAGCCACCAGTTCAGGCGGCCGTCGTCGAGGGGAAGTTCGGCGATCTCGCCGTCAGGGCTGAGGAAGACGCTGACGACCAGGACTGCGCCGGGCCGCAGCAGGCGGGCGCCGTGGGCGGCCCAGGCGGCCCAGTCGGCGCGCCGCTGGTGGTGCAGGCAGCCGTTGTCCACCACAAGGTCGATGCCGGTACGGGCGTAGTCCAGGAAGTCGCCCTGGCGAAAGCGGGTCCGGCCGCGGGTGGGCGGCGGGGCGTCCCACACGTCCAGCAGGTCCAGGCCGGTGGTGTCGGCGTCGAGCCGCTCGGCGAGCTCGGTGCTCTGGTGGCCGCGGCCGCAGCCCACGTCCAGGATCCGGCGGCGGCCGGGGCCGGCGGCGGCCGGTGCCTGGGCACAGGCGAACCGGGTCACCTGATCGTTGGTGGCGGCGCCGGTCCACGAGTCGCGTCCCTGGCGGTACCAGTGGCCGAAGGAGTCGGCGACGGTCCGCCGGTAGGCGGCGTAGTCGGCGGGTGTGTCAGTGGTCGGCGGCATGAGCCCACTCCTCGGCTGTTCCGCGGCCCGCGGCGACGGCCACGGCGTGGCGGCCGCGCGGGCCCTGGTCGACGATGCGGGACGCGCCCAGCCAGGCGCCGGCGGCGCTGCTGCAGACGGCGACCTGCTGGATGCGCTGCAGCCGACGCATCGCCTGAAGCGCTTGTGTGTAGTCGATCTCGGTGAAGGTGAAGTCGTCCTCGTACGGGGCCAGCAGGGGCTGCCTGAGGCCGTGGCCGAGGCCGCCGGTGCCGTTCATGCGGCGGGCGCCGCCGGGGGCGCGGTGGTCGCCGTAGGGGGCTTCCGCGGGGAAGACGGCGAGGGGTGTGCAGTCCGGCCAGCGGGTGCGCAGGGCCTGGGCGGTGCCGACGAGGGTGCCGGCGGAGCCGACCGCCGCCGCGAGCGCGACGGGGCGTATCCCTTCCTGGGTGAGGCGGGCGGTGATCTCGGCGCCGGTGCGTTCGCGGTGCACGGCGACCGCCTCGGGGGCGCAGTGCTGCAGCAGCAGATGGCGTCCTTCGCGTTCGGCGATGTGTGCGGCCTCGTCCATCGCGCCGAGGAATCCGGCGCCTTCGGGCCCGTGGGTGACGTGTGCGCCGTGCCGGCGCAGGGTGCCGACGAGGCGGTCGGGCGAGCCGTGCGGCACGGCCAGGTGCAGGTCGAGGCCGAGTGCGGCGCACATCTCGGCGAGGGCGAGGGCGAGGGAGCCGCCGGAGTACTCCACGAGCCGGACGTCGGGGGTGCCCGCGCGGGCCACGGCCGCGCACAGCAGGGCGTAGGCGGTGCGGGCCTTGACGGTGCCGGTCAGGTTGGCGGCCTCCGCCTTCAGCCATACGGTGCCGCGGCCGGCCCGGCTGGGTACGGGGACCAGCGGGGTGGCGCCGATCGTGGGCTTCAGCGCGGCCAGGCGGGGCAGCAGGCGCAGGGCGCGCCGCTCCAGCGGGGCGAAGGGCGCCTCGATGTCGGCGCGGCCGGGGCGGCGGGCGGCGAGCGCCCGCTCGATGCCGGCGGGCCGGACGGCGGGGGGTGCCATCACCGGCGCGGTCATGAGGGGCGCTCGCTGGTGGCGAGGCGGAACCCGACGGGGTAGAGCGGGCCGGGGAAGGCGCCGTGCCGGCGGCGGGTGCGGGTGAGGTCGCCGAAGCGGGCGAAGCTGCCGCCGCGGGCGACGCGGTAGGTGCCCATCGACTCGACCAGGTGGTCGGCGATGTGTTCTCCGCCGGGGTAGGGGGCGTAGTCGTCGGCGGTGAACTCCTCCACGTTGCCGCCCATGTCGTGCGCGCCGAACGGGGCCTGGCCGGCCGGGAACGCGCCGACGGGGGTGGTGGTGTGCACGCCGGACTCACGGGTGTTGGCGGCGTCCGGGTCGAAGCCGCCGTCCCACGGGTAGGGGCGCCCTTCGGGGCCCTTGGCCGCGTACTCCCACTCGGCCTCGGTGGGCAGCCGCCACGGGTGGCCGGTGCGGTCGCTCAGCCAGCGTGCGTAGCGGTCGGCGTGCTCGGCGCGGACGCCGGCGACGGGATGGTTGGAGCGGTCCCAGGGGTAGGCGCCCAGGTACCAGGTGGTGGGGCGGTCCTCCAGACCGGTGTCGGCGAGGAAGTCGCGCCATTCGCCGTTGGTCACCGGGTAGCGGGCGAGGTAGAAGTCGGCGATCCGAACGGCGTGTTCGGGGGTCTCCTTGGCGATCCAGGACTCCTCCACGCCCCTGTCGGCCCAGGCCCGGGTGACGTAGCCGGTCTCCTCGGCGGGCAGGCCGATGGGGACGGTGGCGCCGGGTACGAAGCAGACGGCCGGGACGGGGGTGATGCGCGGGTCGCCGAGCAGGGCCAGCATGCCGCCGGCGGCGAGCCGTTCGGCCAGCGGCAGCGACGGGTCCTCGACGGCGGCGGCCAGGCGCAGCCGGTCGGCGGAGGGCCGCGGGTGCGGCGTGGTGTGGACGCGGGCCGGGTCGGCGAGGTCCGCGTGCTCCTTGAAGTGCGGGGACCGGGCGATGTCGTCGAGGTTCATGCGCTCGCCTCCTTCAGCAGCGCCAGGGTGTGGCCGCTCCTGGCCTTGGCCGACAGGTAGCGGGCGTTGTCCTCGGTCAGGTGGACGGCGGTGGGCAGGACGGCCTCGACGCGGATGCCGAGGCCGCGCAGCTGGGCCACCTTGTCGGGGTTGTTGGTGAGCAGCCGGATGCGGATCAGGCCGAGGGCGCGCAGCATCGCGGCGGCGGCCCGGTAGTCGCGCTCGTCCTCGCCGCGGCCGATGATGCGGTTGGCGTGGAAGGTGTCGATGTCCTGGTCCTGCAGGACGTAGGTGTCGAGCTTGTTGTAGAGGCCGATGCCGCGGCCCTCCTGGCGCAGGTAGAGCAGGACGCCGCCCTCGTCGGCCATGGCGGTGAGCGCCTCGTCGAGCTGGGGTCCGCAGTCGCAGCGGGCGGAGCCGAACACGTCGCCGGTCAGGCATTCGCTGTGCAGCCGCACCAGGGGCACGGTGCCGGGCGTGTGGGGCAGGAGGCAGGCGATGTGCTCCTGGGCGTCGGGCAGGCCGTGGAAGGTGACGAGTTCGGCGGCGCGGCCCTGCGCGCGGTGGAGGGCGATGGGCACGCGGGCGCGGATCGAGGCGACGTCCGGCAGTGCGGTGAGGCGGTTCATGCGGCCCTGCTTTCCATCGTGCGGGCGGCGGCCGGGTGGGTCGCCGTGGGGGCGGTGAGCAGCTCGTCCAGGTGCAGCGAGTGCCGCACCTCGGGCCGGCCGGCGGGGTCGAGGCCGACGACGAGGACACGGCCGTCCCAGCCGGCGACGGCGACGGTGCCGTCGGTGAGGCGGAGCATGCAGGACAGGCCCTGTGCGAACTCGGCCAGGACCCGGCCGGAGGCGAGGGTGGCGGCGGAGTCGTCCCAGTCGATCTGCCAGGCGTACAGGCCGAAGTCGTAGGAGCCGGCCAGGACGACGGGCCGTTCGGCGTCGCCGAGGAGGGCCACGCACTTGACCGACTCGTCGGGGCCGAGGAGGGTCTGCACGCGCTCGGCGCGCCAGGTGCCGTCGGGCAGGCGGGTGAGCCGGCCGGCCTTGACGGTGTGGTCGCGCGAGGCGCTGGCGGCGGCCTCGGTGCCCAGTGCGGCGACGGCGTTGACGAGGTTGCCGTGCTCCCACAGTTTGCTGCGGCCGTGCGGCCCGCCCGCTTCGACGGTGCGGTCGGTGGCGGCGGACAAAAAGCCCTGCTCCACGGCGGTGAGGGACTTCACGGAGCCGTCGTGTGCCTCGATCCGCTCCACCACCTCGAGGGTGCCGGGGTCGAGGAGGAGGAACTCTCCGTTGTAGGTGCCGGCGACGAGGGTGCCCTCGTGGAGGGTGAGGGAGGGCACGGGGGCGCCGAGGCCGGTGCTGGTGGTGAGCAGGCGGCCGTCGTGGCGCAGGACGTGCCCGGAGTAGGTGCCGGCGTAGACGGTGTCGCCGTCGGTGGCCAGGGACAGGATCGGACCGTCGGTGAAGGCGGTGGTGCGGGCCGTCTGGCTGCCAAAGGCGTCGGTGGTCACGGCGACGACGAGGCCGGAGTCGGTGCCGATGAGCAGTTCGTCGCCGTGCTGGGCCAGCGCGTTGGGGCCGTGGGTGGCGGCGTCGGGGGCGGCGATCTCGCGGGCGGTGTGCAGGTCGTAGAGGTGGGGGCCGTTCCAGAAGCTGCCGGCGGCGACGACGCCGTGGGCGACGGCCACCGAGCGCGGCCACACCCGGCGGTCCTCAACGCGGTGCAGCCGGGTGCCGACGACGTCGAAGCAGTGCAGGGCGCCGTCGTAGGCGCCGACGACGAAGCAGGAGTCGTCCTCGGCCCAGGCGACCGCGCGGGCCGCCGAGGTGGACACGGGGACGGTGCGCACCGCTTCCAGGTCGGCGGTGAGCAGGTCGACGCAGCCGTCGTCGCGGGCGACGGCGAGCAGCCGGCCGGAGTGGGACCAGGCGCAGCCCTCGATGGAGGAGTCGTAGCGGCGGGTGCGGGGCTCGGCGGTGGTGTCGGGGTCGCTGACCGCGACCAGGCCGTCCTCGCCGACGGTGGCGACCAGGCCCTGGGCGCTGACCGACACCATCATGCAGTGCGCCTCGTGCGAGCCGACCTCGGCGAGGAACGCGCCGTCGACGGCCGACCACAAGGTGGCGCGCCCGTCCTCGGAGACGCAGATGAGCCGTTCGCCGTCGGGCAGCCAGGCCACCGAGTTGATGTCGTCGGTGTGCCGGGCGAGCACGGTGTGCAGGGTGGTCCGGCCCTGTTCGCCCACCCGCCAGATCGCCACGGTCTTGTCGGCCGACGCGGTGGCCAGTACCTCGGGGTCGGCCGGGTTCCAGGCGGAGGCGTTGACCAGGCGGCGGTGGCGCAGCCGGGCCAGCGGGGCGGGACGGGACGGGTCGCCGGTGTCCCAGACGATCACCGTGCCGTCGTACGAACTGGTGGCCAGGCGCTGTCCGTCGGGCCTGAATCCCACATGGGTGAGGGGAGCGGAGTGGCCTGATCCGTAGGCCGGAAGGTCAATGGTTCGCACGCCGTCTCGTCCTTTTTCTCGGTGGCTCGGTTGCTGGGACTTCTCGGTTTCCCGGTTTCTCGAATTCCTGGATTACCGGGTCCGCCGATCGCCGAAATTAGGCGGGCGGCTTGACGAATGGCGAGCGGACGACACGCAATCTGGCAACTTCCGGTATTCGGGCCCGCCGTGTTGACAGTGGGCCCGGTGCCGCGTCAACGGGTGGTGCGGGAGGACTACTTGACCCATTCCTCCGGGCTTCCTTGAGGGGTTCGGTGGGCCGGGCGGACGCTGGCGCGGAACGTCAGGACCGGGCCAGGGAGCTGAGCGGCGTGCACATAGTTCTGGTGGAGACGACGTCAGTCCGCGGATTCGACATGGTCGCGGAGATGGCGGACTCGGGAATCGAGGTGAGTTTTGTCACCGGGAACCTGGACGCCTATCGGGGAAAGCCGGGATTCGAACTCTCCTCGCGGGCCGCGCGCATCATCGAAGTGCCGTCGCCGGCCCGCGGGGGCCTGGCCGACCGGCTGCGCGGCAGGCTCGGCTCCACTCCGGTCGACGGAGTGATCGGCCGTGACGAGGTGTATCCGTTCGCCGTCGCCGAACTCGCCCGGGACCTGGGGGTGCCTCACGAATCGCCGGCGACGGCCCGGATCCTCGGCGACAAGGCCGCGGTACGCGCCCGTCTCACCGAGCACGGCGTCGGCTCGCTCGCCTGGCGGGTGGCCGGCACCGAGGCCGAGGGGCTGGCGGCGGTGGACGAGATCGGGCTGCCCGTCGTCGTGAAGCCCACCGCGGGCGGCTGGTCGGTGGGGGTGACCATCGCCTGGACCCGGGCGCAGGCGGCCCGCGCCCTGGCCGAGGTGCTCGGGGTACCGGCGGGCCGCGACGGTGCGCCGCCGCGGGCGCTGGTCGAGAGCTACGCGGTGGGCCGGCACGTCAGCGCGGAACTGCTGGTGCAGGGCGAGCGTGTGGTGCTGCTCGGGTTCGCCGAGCGGCTGCCCGCGCCGCCCGGCCAGGCCGCCGAGCTCGGCGGCCACTTCCCCGCCCGCATCGAGCAGGAGGCGGCCGCCCGCGCCTTCGTCCTGGACGCCGTACGCGCCCTGGGCATCCGTGCCTCGGCGGTCCACGCCGAACTGCTGCTCACGCCGACCGGGCCCGAGCTGATCGAGCTCAACGCCCGCGTCGCCGGGCATGTGGTGGCCCGTCAGATGTCACTGGCGCTGGGGCGTTCACTGACCCGGGACCTGGTGGCGCTGGCCGTCGGGACCCCGGTGCAGGAGGCCGCGCCGCCGGAGGCGGTCGTCGCCCTGCACCAGCTGTACAGCCCCGTGGACGCGGTGGTGCGCGGGGTCAAGCCGGTGGACGCGCTCACGCCCGAGGTGGTCGAGACGTACCTCACCGTCGAACCGGGCGACCGGGTCCGGGCGCTGCGCACGAACCACGACCGGTTCGGCTATGTGCTGGCCCGCGGCCGCACGGGCGAGGAGGCCGCACGCGCGGCCGCCGACGCCGCCGGGCGCATCCTGACGTCGCTGGAGCTGGAAGCGGAGCCGCGGTCAGGGCCAACGCCGCGGACGGCGGCGGAGCCGGCCCCGGGCAGGGCCCCCGGCGGCGACCATCTGCTGGTGCTGCTCGGCGCCGACGACCCGGCCGAGCGGATCCTGACCGCCATGGGAGCCGTCACCGCGCGGCTGAGCGTGGTGTGGACCGGCGGGCCGGACGGCGAGGACGAGGCGCGGGCGCTGTGGCGGCGGCACTACCGCGGGCACTGGCACAGCGCCCGGTCCGCACCGGGCATCCGGGCCGCCGCCCGCCTGGTCCACGCGGCCGGGGCGGTGCGCGCCGCGCTCACCTTCTCCTCCTCCCCCGTGGCACGGCAGTTGCGCGACGGCGCACCGGCCGCCGTGGCCGGTGACCGGCCGCGCGGCCACACCGTGGTGGTGGCCGCGCACCGCGGCACCGCTCACGCCCTCGCCGTCATCGACGAGGAACAAGACGCCCGGCTGTGCCCGTCGGGCCTGAGCGCGCCGCTGCGCGGCCTGCTCGCCGAGCGGGCCGTGCGCGCGGTGCGTGCGGCCGGGGTGGAGGGCGTGGTGCGCTGCGTCTTCCCCGCCGACGCGCCGGAGGTGGGTGAGCCCGTCCTGCTGCCCGGCCTGGACGCGCCGACCATCGACCTGTACGACGCGGTGCACACCCGCAGTCTGGTCTGCGCCGTCGCCGAGGCCGCGCTCGGCCGCACCCCGCGCGGCACGAGCCGTGGCACGGTCGCCGTGCAGCGCGAGGTGCCGGCGCCCGGCGGCCGCTTCCGGGTGGTTCGGGCCACCACCGCCGGGGAACTGAGCGCCCGGCCCGGGCTGTTCAGGGCGCAGGTGTTCACCGCCGCCGGCGACGTCCACGAGAGGCCCGGGCCCGCCGTATGGCTGCGGCACACCGTGGTCGCGGCCGGCCGGCAGGGGGCCAGGCGGGCCGCCGCACGGCTGGAGGACTCCCTCGTCCTGCGCACCGGCTGCCTGGACCGCACCCATGTCCTGCTCCTGGACCGGCTCGGGCACACCACCTGGACCCTGGCGGACGGCTCCTCGCCCGTGCTGGGCGCGGACCGTTTCCGGCTGAGCGTGATGACGTCGGCGGCCGGATCCGGGCCCGCCGAGCTGACCGTGCGCGCCGATCTGGGCGACGACTTCGCGCTGGAGCATCTCGCCCGCGCCGTGCACGCGGCGCATCCGGTGCACCGGGTGGCCGCCATGTCGGAGCGGCTGCTCGAACCCGCCGCACGGTTGCGGCGGTTGCTGGGCGTGCCGGGCGAGGGCCCCGAGGAGGTGCGCCGCTTCGTGGACAAGGCCGTCATGAAGCGCATCGCCCGCCGCCACGGCGTCCGCTGCGCCGACGGGCTGCTCGCGCAGACCCCCGAGGACGTGGCGCAGATGTTCGACCGCCACGGGAAGATCGTCCTCAAACCGCGGGCCGCCTCCGGCTCCCAGGGTGTGGCGATCATCTCGTCCTGGCCGGCTCTGCAGACCTGGCTGCGCGAGGAGTTCATCCCGGGCACGCAGCTGTGCGAGGAGTTCGTCGACGCCCCGATGTGCCACATCGACGCGGTCGTGCAGGGCGGCGAGCCGGTGTGGGACGTCTCGCTCTACGAACGCGACACCATGGCCCTCAAAAGCGGCCGGCCGCTGTCGTCGGCGTCCGTGGCCGACCCGGCGGTGCGCGCGGCCGCCGGACGGCTGCTGGCGCAGGTCGTGGACGCCTGGCGGGTGCGCTCGGGCGTGCTGCACCTGGAGGCGTTCGTCACCGGGGAGCGCCTGACGTTCTGCGAGGTGGCCGCGCGGCCCGGCGGCGCCGGCATCTCCGAGGCGTTCCGCGCCACCACCGGCGTCGACCTGCGGCACGCCAAGATCCTCGCCGACGCGGGCGAGGACCTGCTCGCCGGGCGCCGCGAGCCGGTCGCCGCGTACGCCGGCTGGACCGTGCACTACTGCGGCGGCGGAAGGCTGCTGGAGTACGACGACTCGGCGGTGGCGCCGCTGGCCCACTTCCGGTCCGTGCAGGGGCGCGTCGGCGACACCGTGGCCGCGTCGACGTTCTCCGGCACCGGGGTGAGCACCCATGTCTTCGTCCACGACTCGCACCGCGAGCTGTCGCGGCTGCTGGCCCGGGCCGAGCGCGAGATACGCGTCGTGACCGGCCCGGCCGGCGAGGGGTGACGGCGATGATCCTCGGCATCCTCGGCAGCGCCGCCAAGGACTCGGTGACCCGCGAGATCCTGCTGCGGGCGGGCGAGCGCATCGACCGGGCCGGCGTCGGCTTCGAACTGATCGACCTGGCCGTGGAGTTCCCCCGGCCGCACGCGCTTGAGGACTACGACGATCCGCCGCCCGGCAGCCAGACCGCGCACCTGCGCGCCCGTGTCGCCCGCGCCGGCGGCGCCGTGCTCGCCACGCCCGTCTACCACGGCTCCTACAGCGCGCTGCTGAAGAACGCGCTGGACCATCTCACCGGCGACGCGCTGGCCGGACGGCCGGTCGGACTGATCGCCGCGGGCGGCGGGCCGCGCGGCGCCGGCACCGCCTGCGACCAGCTGCGCACCGTCGTCAGGGCGCTCAGCGGCTGGGCGGCGCCCACCCATGTCGCCACCACCAGGGCCGACCTGGCCCCCGGAGAACCTCTCGGCTTCCTCGACCGGCGGCTCGACGTGCTGGTCGGCGAACTCCTGTCCTTCGGCGCGTCCCGCGCGTCCTTCCCCGTCCTCAACTGAAAGGCCTCACCATCATGGGCTCCCCCCACCTTCTGCTCCTCGCCGGGATCGGCGGTCACGCCCCTGACGAGGCCCTCGACTCGCTGTCCACCCTGACCGGCACCGTCAGCGTCGTGTACGTGACCGCCTGGCGCTCCGGCGAGCAGGTCCGCGCCGACTGGGAACGGCGCGGCCTGCGCGGTGAGTTCCTCGACGCCGACGACCTGGACGCGGCGGTCGAGGCCGCCGCCGCCCTGCACGGCCGACTGCCCCTGCACGGCGTGGTGACCTACTCCGAACTGCTGCTGCGCCCGCAGGCCGAGATCGCCGCCCGGCTGGGCCTGCCCGGCAACCCGCCCGAGGCGGTGGCCGTCGCCCAGTCCAAGGCACGCCAGCGCCTGGTCTTCGCCGAGCACGGCGTGCCCTCACCGCAGTTCGAGGTGATCACCAGCGAGCGGGACCTGGCGGCCGCCGCCGCGCGCGTCGGGCTCCCCGGCGTGTTCAAGCCCTCCCTGGGCGCGGGCAGCCAGAGCGTGCGGCTGGTGTCCACGTACACCGAGCTGATCCACGCCTTCACCGCCGCGCGCGCCGAGGAGACCGCCTTCCTCCAGTTGGACGAGGCGTATCTGCTGGAGCAGCGGATGGCGCTGGAGACGGACGGCGACAGCGGATACGCGGCCTACTGCAGCGTGGAGTCGCTGCTGGCCGACGGCACCGCCCACCACCTGGCGGTCTCCGACCGGCTGCCGCTGGAGCACGGCTACGCCGAGGAGGGCGTCGTCCTGCCCAGCCGGCTGGACGAGGCGGTCCAGGCTGCCGTCGTCGACGTCGCCGAGCGGGCCATCCGGGCGATCGGGCTGGTCTCGGGCGCCGTGCACACCGAGATCGCGCTGACCGCCGACGGGCCGCGTGTCATCGAGGTCAACGCGCGTGCCGGCGGCCCGCTGCCCACCATGTTCAAGGTGGCCGCCGGCTACGACTACGCCGCCGAGATCGGCCGTAGCGCGCTCGGCCTGCAGCCGTCCGGGCCGCCGGAGTTCACCCGGGTCGCCCTGCTGCGGTTCCTGCCGATCCCGGCGGGCAACTGGCGGGTGGCCGCGCAGACCCCCGTCGAGGAGGTGCTGCGCGCCTTCCCCGAACTCGTCTACGTCTCCCCCCGCTTCACGCCCGGCCAGCGGGTCAGCCGGCAGCGCACCCTGCACCTGGCCAGCTTCATGGTGGGCGCGCCCGACCGGGCCGCGGCCCGCGCCGTCACCCGGCAGGTGGAGCAGGCCCTGGACATCCGGCTGGTGCCGGGGTTCGACGCGACGACCGGGGCGGACCGTGACTGATGCCGGCACGCGGAAGGAGGCGGCGGCGCCGGTGCGCAGGTTCTACGCGGTGGGGCTGTGCGACGCCCTTGGCCTGGGCATGTATCTGTCGCTGTCGGTGCTGTTCCTCGACAGGGCGGCCGCTCTGACGAACCAGCAGATCGGCATCGTGCTCGGCGCCTCGGGCGTGGCGTCCCTGCTGGGCGCCATGCCCATCGCCCGGGCGGCGGAACGGCTCGGCGTGCGCGCCGTGCTGGGCGCTCTGTTCGCGATCCGCTGCGCGGCCTTCCTCGCCCTGTCGGCGGTCTCCTCCTTCGGGCAGGCGCTGGGCGCGGCGGCGGTGGCCGGGCTGCTCAGCCGCGGCATCGGCCCGCTGATCGAGTCCGGGCTGATCAGCCGGGTCGGTGACGCGCAGGCCGTGGGCACACTCGCCCGGCTGCGGACCCTGCGCAACGCCGGCATGGCGGCCGGGGCGCTGCCCGCGGGCGCCGCGATCGCCGGCGGCGCGGCGTGGGGGTACCGGGCGGTGCTGGTGGCCTCGGCCGTGCTGTTCCTGTGCTGCGCCGCGGTCTGCCGCGGCTTCCCCGCCTCGGCCGCCGCGCCGGGCGGGCCGGGCGGGCCGGGCGGGCGGGCCAGGATTCTGCGCAACCGGCCGTTCCTCGCCATCACCGCGCTGTACGGGGGGTTCACGCTGTCGGCGTTGCTGCTGGGCATCGGGATGCCGCTGTGGATCGTGCAGCAGACCCAGGCCCCGGCGTGGAGCGTGACGCTGATCCAGCTGCTGAACACGGTGATCGTCGTGGTGTTGCAGGTACGGCTGAGCAGGGGCTCGGAGCGGCTGGCGCGGGCGCGGGCACTGATGTGCCTCGGAGGTCTGCTGGCCGGGCTCGGCGCGCTGGTGGTGCCGCTGACGGTGCTGGGCGCGGGGCGGCTGGACCTGCTGGTCGTGGTGGGGGCGGCGGTGCTGCTGTCGCTGGGCGAGCTGCTGATCACCGCCGGGACGACGGGGGCGGCGCTGCTGCACATCCCCCAGGGGCACAAGACCGGCCATCTCGCCGCCCTCAACCTGGGTTTCGCCGTGACGACGGTCGTCGGCCCACCGCTGATCAGCACCACCGTCAGCTGGGACTGGGCCGGCTGGGTGGGCTGGGCCGCGTTCTTCACGACCCTCGGCCTGCTCGCCCTGCGCGTTCCCCAGCCGCGGTCCCGCGCACGGCGTGAGCAGGTGGCGACCGTGGCGGCCTGAGGGGGACGCCGGGCGGTGTGTCAGGGCGTGGTGCGGGCACCAGGCGGTGTGTGGCCGTGGCACAAACACCCGGCAGCACAACGTCCCCGGCGTCGATACGAGAGCCGGTGATACGGGCGCCGGACCGTGGCCGGGTGCTGGTCGCTGTGCGTGCGGCCGTGGGGCGGTGGTTTTGCCGCGCGGGGGGAAAGGCCCGCGCCCCGGCGGGGAGGCCGGGGCGTGTGAGGGACCCGCGTCGTCCCTACGGGGTCGGGGCGACGCGGGCCCGGGGTGTCAGTCGAAGACCGGGCCCTGGGTGCGGGAGCGTTTGAGCTCGTAGAAGCCGGGGCTGGAGGCCAGCAGCAGCAGACCGTCCCACAGGTCCAGTGCCGCCTTGCCGTGCAGGGCGGGGGTGATGACCGGGCCGAAGAAGGCCGTCGCGGTACCGTCGGGGCCGGGCAGGGCGATCACCGGGGTGCCGACCTCCTGGCCGACTCGGTCGATGCCCTCCTGGTGGGAGGCCCGCAGTTCGCGGTCGTAGGTGTCCTGGTCGGCGTAGTCGATCAGGTCCGGTGCGAGGCCTGCCTCCTCAAGAGCTCCGGCCATCGCCTCCCGGCTCGGGCCGAGGCCCTGCCGGTGGATGCGGTTGCCGAGCGCGGTGTAGAGGGGGGCCGTGACGTCGTCGCCGTACTTCTGCGCCGCGGCGGTCACCACCCGCACCGGTCCCCAGCCCTCGGTCAGGAGCCGGCGGTAGCGCTCGGGCAGGTCATCGCGGCCCCCGTTCAGCACGGCCAGGCTCATGACGTGCCAGCGGATGTCGAGGGCGCGGTGCTCGGCGACCTCCAGCAGCCAGCGGGAGGTCATCCACGCCCACGGGCACACGGGGTCGAACCAGAAGTCGACGGGGGTGGGGTCAGCTGCGGGCACGGTCGTGTTCTCCTTCCCGGCCCGCGACCCGCTCCAGCAGGGCGCGGGCCTCGGTCCTGGCCGCCGTGGCACCGGGGGCACCGGGGGCATCGGAGGCATTGGCTATGGCGAACAGGTGTGCGAGCAGGGCCGCGAGCCGGCCCTCGCCGACGTGGTGCAGGGCGACGTCGCCCTCCCAGAGCGTGTCGCGCAGGCGGTCCGCGGTCAGTTCCTGGTCCCCCGCCGACGCGACGAGCAGGCGATGGGCGAGCCGGCGCTCCAGCGGGCCGGGACTCCAGGCTCCGTCGGCCAGGTCCTGCGCCAGCGCGGCCGTCAGCTCGGCGAGCCGTCCGACGGCCGGGGCGTCCTGCCCGTCCGGGGCAACGGTGGTGTCGGTCATGTGAGGTGTTTTCCGCTTCCTTGTCGTGCCGTTCGCGCCACGTACGGCTGCCCACGGCGCGGGTGCCGGGCGCTGCGGCGTGCCCACACGGTCGCCGCAAGCGGTCGACGCTCGGCCAAGGGGCGACCAAGGCGGGCCTGCGGGAGGGGTCGCAGGAGTCCGGAGCGGGGTGGCACTGGCCGGCCGGGAAGACGCGACGGCCCGGATGCGGGATGACACGGCGCGCCCCGGCCGCCCCGGTGAGCTGCGCCTGGAGGGCGGAGCGGAAGGGGCGGCACACGGCGTGGACGACAGCCCAGCCCAACCCCGGCGAGACCGGAAGCGGCCGGGAGGAGACGGCGGCCGAGCCCGCAGCGTCCCGACGGCTGACATGGTGGCGGCGAGGACTCCTGTGTGCCGGGGCCTGCGTTCATCCCGCGAGCGCGACAGAAAGCGGTGGCGCCGGGCTCGCCCTCCTGCCCCCAGCGGCCCCCGCAGCCGCCGCACCTCGACACCCCGACACCTCGGCACCCCAACACCCCAACACCCCAACACCTCGGCACCCCAACACCTCGGCACCCCGGCACCCCGGCACCCCGGCACCCCGGCACCCCGGCACCCCGGCACCCCGGCACCCCGGCACCCCGGCACCCGCCGGAACGACAGAAGCGGCCGGGCGGGAACCCGTGGGCGTCACGTGCCGGTGATGTCGCGCGTGAAGTGCAGGGCCGAGATGTTCATCCGGCGGGCGTGGTAGAAGCGGTGGGCGGCGAGGTTGGCAGTGCCGGAGTCGAGTTCGATGCGATGGCAGCCGGCGGCGCGGGCCCGTTCGGTCAGGTGGGTGAGCAGGGCCGTTCCGATGCCGGCCGAGCGGCGGTCGGGGTCGGTGACGAGGTCGTCGACGAAGAGGATCCGGCCACGGCTGGTGGCCAGGACGCGGTGCGTGGCGACCGCCGCGCAGTGGCCGTGGATGTCGTGGGCGGCGGTGAACACCAGGCCCTGCGCGTGCGCCTCGGACGCGAACCGGTCGAAGTCCTCTTCGGTGAGCGCGGGCCGCAGGGCGCGCATCAGGGGCCGTATGTGCGCGGACATGCGCCAGTCGCCGGGCACCACATCGGTCAGGGTGAGGGACACGGCGGGAATCGTAGGGGCCCCATGGCCGTCCCGTGCACCCGAGTTGACACACCATCGGGCCGACCTGACGGACCGTGCCCCCTGATCGCCGCCAGGTCTGCCGCGGGCGTCGCGGCCGGTGCCAGACTCGGCGACCATGCGTGCCGCTTACATAACCCAGCTCGGCTCCCCCGACCTCATTCGTCACGACGAGCTGCCACCGCCCGTGCCCGGCCCGCACGACGTGCTGGTCGACGTCGAGGTGAGCGCCGTCAACCATGTGGACACCTTCGTCCGTTCAGGGGCCTGGCGCACCCCAGTCGAGTTCCCCTTCGTCATCGGCCGCGATCTGGTCGGCACGGTGGCCGCGGCCGGCCCGGCCGCCACCGGCTTCGGGCCCGGCGACCGGGTGTGGTGCAACAGCCTGGGCCACGACGGCCGCCAGGGCGCCGCCGCCGAGCAGGCGGTGGTGCCCGCGGACCGGCTCTACCACCTGCCCGACGGCGTGGACCCGGTGGACGCGGTGGCGCTGGCGCACCCGGCCGCGACCGCGCACCTGGCGCTGTTCACGCACGGACGGCTGCGCGCCGGCGAGACCGTCGCGGTGCTCGGCGCCGGCGGCAACGTGGGCAGCGCGGCCGTCGTGATGGCGGTCCGGGCGGGCGCCCGGGTGATCGCCGTCGCCTCCGGCCGCGACGAGCCGTACCTGCGGTCCCTGGGCGCCGACCATGTCGTCGACTACCGCTCGGACGACGTCGCCGGGCAGATCCGGGCCGCCGCCCCGCACGGCGTGGACGTCCATGTCGACACCTCCGGCCGCAACGACCTCGACACCGCGGTGAACCTGCTGGCCGGCCGGGGCCGGATCGTGGTGCTGGCCGGGCTGCGCACCCGTCCGGTGCTGCCCGTGGGACCGCTGTACCTGATGGACCGCTCCGTGCACGGCTTCGCCATCTCGCACGCCGACACCGCCCAGCTCGCCGACGCGGCCCGCGGCATCAACGGGCTGCTGGCGGCGGGCCGGCTGCGCCCGCGCGCCACCGAGGTCCTGCCGCTGAGCGAGGCGGCCGAGGCCCACCGCCGCCTGGACGAGGGGAAGGTGCACGGCAAGCTCGTACTGCGCGTGCGCGACTGAGAGCCCCCTGGACAAACCCCCGCCTGAGCGGCCGTATGCGCTCCGTTCCGTTGCCGGTGAAGGCGTCGCGTACGGCTGTCGCGGCGCCCTCTCGTGATTTCCCGCGCCGGCCGGTGATTCCCGTATCGAAATGATCCACCGTCAACTCCCCGGCGGCGGGACGGAATTGAACTTGACGGACCCCGGACGGCTTCATTGCTCGGCTTCTGCGGGGATCGGCAGGATTGCCGCCATGACAGCGAACACTGAAACCGTCATCAACAATTCCCCACTCTTCGAACTGGACGCCCGAATTCGTATTTCCGCGACCCCGGCGGAGGTCTACTCCGTGGTCAGCGACCTGACCCGCAGCAAGGAGTGGAGCCCGGAGTGCATGGGCGGCGAGTGGATCGAGGGCGAGCCCTCGGCGGTCGGCTCGGTCTTCCGCGGCGAGAACCTGCGCAGCGAGGACGTGGTCGGCTGGGCGCCGCTGGTGCGCGGCACCTGGTACACCGAGGCCCGCGTGGTGGCCGCCGAGCCCGGCCGGACCTTCCGCTGGATGATGCTCACCCACGCCCGCGAGGACCAGGAGTCGATCTGGGGCTTCGACGTCGAGGACGCCGGTGAGGGCACCTCCTGGCTCGTCCACCACTTCCGGATGGGCAGGGCCACCGCCGGAATCCACAAGATCGTCGCGGATCTCGACGAGGACGCGCGGAAGCGGTTCATCGCCGACTGGACCGCGAAGCTCGAGCAGGACCTCGACGACACCCTGGCCCGCATCAAGGACGTCATCGAGAAGAACTGAGGCCGCGCGCCGCACCACCCGCAACCGGCAGGCCGTCAGTTCCGTAATCCGGCACCCCCCTTTCAGGAATCCGCAGCCATGGACGAGAGATCGGTTACATGTTTCTCCAGCGAATAGGAAGCAAGGGAATTCGGCTTGGCACGCTGTTCGACCGAGCGGCGGCCCGGCATCCGGCGAATTTCGTGATCCTCGACCACGACCTGGACATCGCCCCCCGCCTCGGCCGGCGCGCGACGCTGACCGAACTGGCCGACCTGGTGGACGACTTCGCCTCCCGGCTGTGGTCCGTCAAGGTGCGCCCCGGGGACCACGTCGTGGTGCACAAGAGCGACGGCTTCGACATCTCCCTCCTCGCCTGCGCCGTCGCCCGCACCGGAGCCATCCCGGTGCTGCTGTCGCCGAAACTGGACGGCGCGACGGTCGCCGAACTGCTGCGCCGGGTCGGGCAGCCGTTCCTCGTCACCGATCAGGACAAGCTCGAACACGACCTGCCGGCCGAGGTCTTCGGTCTGTCCCGCAAGGTGCTGCTGGCCTTTGGCGAGTACGAGGGAGCGACGCCGTTCGCCTCGCTGGCCGGCGCCCCGCGCGTGCCCGCGGTGTCCATGCCCATCGACCACCCGACGCTCATCACGCACACCTCCGGCACCACCGGCACGCCGAAGCTGGCCGTGCACACCGGCATGAGCTTCCAGTCCCGTTACCGGCCGCAGGCCACCGTCGTGCGCGGCGCCGTGCGCCGCAGCGAGCCCATCGCCATCCATGTGTCGTTCGTGCACTCGCGGATGTTCACGGCGATGCCCATCTCGATCCTGCAGGGCCACCCGCTGATCATCCTCAAGGACGACGACCCGCAGACCGTGGGCGAGCTGTTCACGCAGATCCCGCCCGGCTTCATCGAGGCCCACCCCAACACGTTCCTGCGCTGGGAGGTGCTGGCCGACGACCCGCGCGGGCCGCTGGCGAACGTGAAGTACTTCTCCTCCACCTTCGACGCCATCCACCCGCGCACCGTCAACACCCTGCTCAAGGCCTCCCGCCGCAAGGGCCGGCGCTTCGCCCAGGCCTACGGGCAAAGTGAGGTCGGTCCGATCGCCGCGCGCACCTACTCGCTCAAGGACGGCGCCGACTTCAACGGCCGCTGCGTCGGCATGCCGTTCCCGGGCATGACCGGGGTGCGCGTGGTCAGCCGCAACGGCGCGCCGGTCTCCAGGGAGAACCCCGGCTTCATCGAGGTCCGCAGCGACGGGCGGATCGTCACCTATCTCGGTGAGCACCAGCGCTGGCAGAAGCAGGTCAACGACGGCTGGTGGCGCATGGGCGACCTCGGCTACCGCACCAAGTGGGGCTGCCTGCACCTGCTGGACCGCGAGGTCGACGAGATCCCCGGTGTGCAGTCCACGCTGGAGATCGAGGACAAGCTGTTCACCCGGCTGCCCGAGCTCGTCGAGGTCATCATCATCCCCGGCCCGGACGGGCGTGCGGTACCGGTGGTGTGCACGCGCGACGACGCACCGCTGGACGACATGGCCTGGAAGACCGCGGTGGTCGATCTGCCGGCCCTGGGCGATCCGGTCCAGTGGCGGCTGGAGGACCTCCCGCAGACCGCCACCACCAAGATCAAGCGCCTGGAACTGGCCCGCCTGCTGGCGGCCGGTCCCGGCGAGTAGCCGTTTCCGACGGACCGGGCGGGCTCAAGGGCCGCTGCCCGAGCGGCGGGCCGCGCGCAGGCGGCGGGCCCCGCCCGGACGCCCGGTCCGCCACCCCCGTATCCAGGCCTGTGACCGACTTCCGGCCCCGCACGCCGTCAGTACCCGGGCCCTGGCCCCGGTGGCCTCAAGTCCCCTCGTCCGCGGCAGGCGGCCGGTTCCTACGCTCCCGGCCGCCGGTCGCCCCTGCCCAGAAACGGAGTATCCGCATGAGCAGCACCCTCGAGGTCTGCATCATTGGTGCCGGCCCTCGCGGGCTGTCGGTGCTGGAACGGCTGCTGGCCAATGAGCGCCGTGCCCCGGCGCACAGCGCGGTGACGGTCCATGTCGTCGACCCCTCGGCGCCCGGCGCCGGAACGGTGTGGCGCACCGAGCAGTCGCAGCACCTGCTGATGAACACGGTGGCTTCGCAGATCACCGTCTTCACCGACGACAGTGCCCGGATCGACGGCCCCATCGAGCCCGGCCCCAGCCTCTACGAGTGGGCGCAGAGCCTGGCCCTGCTCGGCGACCCGGCCGAGGTCGACGAGGCGGTCCTCGCCGAGGCCCGGCGCCTGGGCCCCGACTCCTATCCCACGCGCGCCTTCTACGGCAGCTACCTGCAGGACTGCTTCGAGCACATCGTGCGGTCCGCTCCCGCCCACGTCGAGGTCCGGGTGCACCGCTCGCGCGCGGTCGCCGCGGCCGACACGCACGGCGTTCCCGGCGGCCCGCAGGGCATCCGCCTGGAGGACGGCACCCGGCTCAACGAGCTGGACGCCGTCGTGATGGCCCAGGGCCATGTCCGGGCCCGGCTGTCGGCCCGCGAGGCGCGCACCGCGAGCCTGTCGCGCATCCACCACCTGACCTACGTCACCCCGGCCAACCCGGCCGACCTGGACCTGACCGGCATCCGGCCGGGACAGAACGTGCTGCTGCGCGGGCTCGGCCTGAACTTCTTCGATCACATGGCCCTGTTCACGCTGGGCCGCGGCGGCCGCTTCGAGCGCACGCCGGGCGGCGGGCTCGTCTACCGCCCCTCGGGGAACGAGCCGAAGCTGTACGCGTTCTCCCGGCGCGGCGTCCCGTACCACGCGCGCGGCGAGAACGAGAAGGGCTCCACCGGCCGCTACTTCCCCCGCCTGCTGACCGCCGAGTACATCGCGACGCTCAAGGAGCGCTCCGCCGCCGGCCGGCCGGTCAACTTCGGCGAGGACCTGTGGCCGCTGATCTCCCGCGAGGTGGAGAGCGTCTACTACGGCGCGCTGCTGAGCGAGCGCGGCGAGGGCGAGCGCCGGGAGGAGTTCACCGGGCGGCTGCTCGCGCTGGAGCCGGACGCCGATCCGGGCGCCCTCCTCGACGCATACGGCATCCCGGCCGAGGAGCGCTGGGACTGGGAGCGCCTGTCGCGGCCGTACGGCGAGCGGGAGTTCGCCGGCCGTGAGGAGTTCACCGGCTGGCTGCTCGCCTATCTGCGGCGGGATGTCGAGGAGTCCCGCAAGGGCAATGTCAGCGGTCCGCTCAAGGCCGCCCTGGACGTGCTGCGCGACCTGCGCAACGAGGTCCGCCTCGCCGTCGACCACGGCGGTCTGGAGGGCAACTCGCACCGCGACGACCTGGAGGGCTGGTACACGCCGCTCAACGCGTTCCTGTCGATCGGCCCGCCGTCCTCCCGCATCGAGGAGATGATCGCGCTGATCGAGGCGGGCGTGCTGACGCTGACCGGCCCGGGCACGCAGGTCCGGATCGACACCACGGCCCAGGTGTACGTCGCTACGTCGACGGCGGTGCCGGGCGAGCCGGTGCGGGCGAGCGCGCTCATCGAGGCCCGGCTGCCCGAGCCGGACCTGCGCCGCACCGACGACCCGCTGCTGCAGCACCTGCTCGACACCGACCAGGCGACGCCGTACCGGATCGCGGGCGCGGGCGGCACCGTCTACGAGACCGGTGGACTGGCGGTCACCGAGCGCCCCTACCGGCTGCTCGACGGCCGCGGCCGCGCCCACCCGCGGCGCTTCGCCTACGGCGTGCCCACGGAGTCGGTGCACTGGGTGACGGCGGCCGGCATCCGGCCGGGCGTCGACTCGGTGACGCTCGGCGACTCCGACGCGATCGCCCGCTCGGTGCTGGCACTGCCGCCGGTGGCCCATGTCCCCGTCGCTGTACGGCCGGTGGACGCCGACAGCGACCTGTCCGGGGTGATCGTGTGACCTTCTCCCCCGAGGGGTTCACGGACACCGGCCTGCTGCCGCCGGCCACGACCGGCACACCCGTCGAAACGGCCGCCGGCGGTGATCGCGCAACCCCATCCCCCGGCCAGCTCACCGCCACCGGACCGCAGTGCCCGCTCACCACCGGCACACCCACCGAAGCGGCCACCGACCGTGACCGTGCCACCCCAGCCCCCGATCACCTCACCGACGCCGGACTGCTGTCGCCGGTCCGGGCCGGTACACCCGTTGAGGTGGCTACCGGTGACAGGGCCTGGCTGCAGGCCATGCTGGATGCCGAGGCGGCTCTGGCGCGGGCGCAGGCCTCGCTCGGGACGTTGCCCAAGGAGGCCGCCGAGAGCATCACCCGGGCGGCCGACGCCGGGCGGCTCGACCTGCGCGCGCTGGCGCTGGCCGCCCGGGAGACCGCCAATCCGGTGGTCGGTCTGGTGAAGGCGTTCACCGCGGTGGTGGCCGAACAGGACGCGTGGGCCGCCGAGTACGTGCACCGGGGCTCCACCAGTCAGGACGTCCTCGACACCGGCACCATGCTGGTCGCCCGCCGCGTGCTCGGGATCATCCGGGCCGACCTCATGCGCACCGCGCGGGCGCTGGCGGAGCTGGCCGGCCGGCACCGGGACACGCTCGCCGTCAGCCGCACGCTCGCCCTGCACGCCGTACCGACGACGTTCGGGCTGAAGGCGGCCGGCTGGCGGCAGCTGGTGCTGGACGCCGAGGCGCGCCTGGCCCGCGTCCACGAGGGCGGACTGCCCGTCTCGCTCGGCGGGGCGGCCGGCACACTGGCCGGCTATCTGGAGTACGCGGCCGTCGGCGACGACGGCCGACGGCCCGAACCGGGCGTCTATCTGGACCGGTTGGTCGACGCGTACGCCGCCGAGACCGGCCTTGCCCGGCCCGTGCTGCCCTGGCACGCGCTGCGCACCCCCGTCGCCGATCTGGCATCCGCGCTGGCCTTCACGGCCGGTGCGCTCGGCAAGATCGCCGTCGATGTGCAGTCACTGGCCCGCACCGAGGTCGGCGAGGTCGCCGAGCCCGGTGCGGACGGCCGCGGCAGTTCCTCCGCCATGCCGCACAAGCGCAACCCGGTGCTCGCCACCCTGCTGCGCAGTGCGGCCCTTCAGGTACCGGCCCTGGCCGCCGCGCTCACGCAGTGCCTGGTGTCGGAGGACGAGCGGTCCGCCGGCGCCTGGCACGCGGAGTGGCAGCTGCTGCGCGAGTGCCTGCGGCTGGCCGGCGGGGCGGCCCACACCGCGGTGGAGCTCGCCGAGGGGCTGCAGGTCAGGCCCGAACGGATGCGCGCCAACCTGGACATGACGGGCAGTCAGATCGTCTCGGAGCGGGTGGCCGCACAACTCGCCCCGCTGCTCGGCAAGGCCGAGGCCAAGCAGCTGATGACCGAGGCCGCGCGGGAGGCGGGCCGTACCGGCCGCCCGCTGGCCGAGGTGCTCGCCGGACTGCCGGGCCTGCCGTCCGGCGTCACGGGCGAGCTGGCCGAGCTGTGCGATCCGGCCGGATACACCGGAGCCGCCACCGCCCTGGTGGAGCGTGCGCTGCGGCGCTGAACCCCCACCCCCCCCCACCCCCGTCCCCGCCATCGCGGCCTGCTCCCGCCGGGCCGCGCTGGTACGACCCGGAGAAAGCCGAGGAGAAGATGGCCAGCGCACGCGCCGCCCGAGGGCGGTGGATCGAGAACTGGGACCCCGAGGACGAGGAGTTGTGGGAGCGGGGCGGCAAGCGCATCGCCCGGCGCAACCTGGTGCTGTCGGTGCTCTCCGAGCACGTCGGCTTCTCCGTGTGGAGCATGTGGTCGGTCCTGGTGCTGTTCATGTCGCCGAGGATCGGACTGGACTTCGCGCCCGACGAGAAGTTCCTGATGGTGGTGGTGCCCACCCTGGTGGGCTCGCTGCTGAGGCTGCCCTACAGCTATGCGGTGACCCGGTTCGGGGGCCGTAACTGGACCGTGTTCGCCTCGCTGGTGCTGCTGGTGCCGACGGCGGCGACGACGTACTTCGTGCAGCGGCCGGGCACCCCGCTGTGGGTGTTCCTGCTGATCGGCGCGGCGGCCGGGGCGGGCGGCGGCAACTTCGCCTCCTCGATGACGAACATCACCGCCTTCTATCCGCAGCGCCACCAGGGCTGGGCGCTCGGCCTGAACGCGGGCGGCGGCAACCTGGGCGTCGCCGCGGTCCAGCTGCTCGGCCTGCTGGTGATCTCCGTCGCCGGGGACACCCACCCGGCGTACGTCGCCGCGTTCTATCTGCCGCTGATCGCGCTGGTGTCGGTGCTGGCCGCGCTGCGCATGGACAACGTGGCCGTGGTGCGCACCGAGCGGGGCGCGCAGCGTGAGGCCGCCGCGAGTGCCCACACCTGGTGGATCTCGCTGCTGTACATCGGTACGTTCGGCTCCTTCATCGGCTTCGGGTTCGCCTTCGGGCTGGTGCTGCAGAGCCAGTTCGGGTCCACGCCGCTCGAGGCCGCCTCGTTCACCTTCCTCGGGCCGCTGCTCGGCTCGGTGGCCCGCCCGCTCGGCGGCCGGATCGCCGACCGGTTCGGCGGGGCGCGGGTGACGCTGTGGGCGTTCGCCGGGATGGCGGGCGGGATCGCCGTCCTGCTGTGGGCCACCGAGAGCGGTTCGTTCCCGCTGTTCGTGGCCGGGTTCACCGCGCTGTTCGTGATGAGCGGCATCGGCAACGGCTCGACGTACAAGATGATCCCGGCGGTCTTCGCCCGGCAGGCGGAGGTCGCCGTCACCTCCGGTCACGACGCCGCGGCCGCCTTCGCCCGCTCCCGCCGCCTGTCCGGGGCCGTCATCGGTATCGCCGGGGCGGTGGGCGCGCTCGGCGGGGTCGCCATCAACCTCGCCTTCCGTTCGGCCTACGGCCGGCTGGGCAGCGGCGAGCCGGCGTTCTACGCCTTCCTCGCCTTCTACGGGCTGTGTGCCGCGGTGCTGTGGGCGGTGTACGTGCGCGGCGGGCGCAGGCCCGATGCGCTGTCCGTCACCGAACGGGTGCGTGCCTCCCATGTGCGCTGAGCAGAGGACCGGGCGGCAGAGCACCACCCACTGCCCGTACTGTGCGCTGCAGTGCTCCACCGTGCTGTCGGGTGAGCGGGGCGGTGTGGCGGTGCGGCCCTCGGCCGACTTCCCCGTCAACCGGGGCGGGCTGTGCCAGAAGGGGTGGACGGCACCCGCCGTGCTCGGCGCCCCCGACCGGCTGCTGACGCCCCTGGTGCGCGGGGCCGACGGTGAGCTCGCGCCGGCCGGGTGGGACGAGGCGCTGGACCTGGTGGCCGGGCGGCTGCGGGAGATCCGCGCGCGGCACGGCTCCGACGCGGTCGGGGTGTTCGGCGGCGGCGGGCTGACCAACGAGAAGGCGTACACGCTCGGCAAGTTCGCGCGCGTGGCCCTGGGCACCAGTCAGATCGACTACAACGGCCGGTTCTGCATGTCGTCGGCGGCCGCGGCGACCACCGCGGCCTTCGGGCTCGACCGCGGTCTGCCGTTCCCGGTCACCGACCTGGACGGGGCCGAGGTGATCCTGCTGGCCGGGGCCAACCCGGCGGAGACGATGCCGCCGCTCATGCGCCACCTGGAGGGGGCGGACCTCGTGGTGGTCGATCCGCGCCGCACCCGCACCGCCGAGCGGGCCGCGCTGCATCTGCGGCCGGCCCCGGGAACCGACCTCGCCCTGGCCCTCGGTCTGCTGCATCTGGCGGTCACCGAGGGGCTGGTCGACAAGGAGTACGTGGACGCGCGCACCGCCGGCTTCGACGCGGCCTGGGAGAGTTGCCTCCCCTGGTGGCCGGAGCGGGTGGAGGAGGTCACCGGGGTGCCGGCCGACGACCTGCGCGCGGCGGTGCGGATGCTCGGCGGCGCCCGCCGGGCCTACGTCCTGACGGGCCGGGGCGCCGAGCAGCACAGCAAGGGCTCCGACACGGTCGCCGCGTTCGTCAACCTGGCGCTCGCCCTGGGCCTGCCGGGCCGGGAGGGCAGCGGCTTCGGCACGCTGACCGGGCAGGGCAACGGGCAGGGCGGCCGCGAGATGGGCCAGAAGGCCGACCAGCTGCCCGGCTACCGCTCGCTCACCGACCCGGCGGACCGCGCCCATGTGGCCGCCGTGTGGGGGGTGGACGCGGACACGCTGCCGGGGCCTGGCCGCAGCGCGTACGAGCTGCTGGACGCCCTCGGCGGGGCCGAAGGTCCGCGGGCGCTGCTGGTGTTCGGGGCGAACCCGGTCGTCTCGGCGCCCCGGGCCGCCCATGTCACCGAACGGCTCGAGGGCCTCGACCTGCTGGTGGTGGCCGACTTCGTGCCGTCCGAGACGGCCGCGCTCGCCGACGTGGTGCTGCCGGTGGCCCAGTGGGCCGAGGAGGAGGGCACCCTGACCAGCCTGGAGGGAAGGGTGCTGCGCCGCCGTGCCCATCTGAGCCCGCCGCCCGGTGTGCGCACCGACCTGGAGGTGCTGCACGCGCTCGCGGTCCGGCTCGGGCAGAGCGCCGACCGCTTCCCCACCCGGCCCGAAGAGGTCTTCGACGAGCTGCGCCGCGCCTCGGCCGGGGGCCGCGCGGACTACTCGGGCATCAGCTACGCACGTCTGGACGCCGGCGAGGCGCTGCACTGGCCCTGCCCGGCCGACGGCGACAACGGCGGTGGTCCTAGCGGCGATGGCGGTGGCAGTGGTCATCCGGGGACGCCTCGGCCCTTCCTGGACCGGTTCGCGCACCCGGACGGGCGCGCGAGGTTCGCGGCGGTGGAGCACCGCCCGCCCGCCCGGGAGCCCGACGAGGACTTCCCGCTGTACGGGACGACCGGCCGGGTGCTGGCCCAGTACCAGTCGGGCGCGCAGACCCGCCGGGTGCCCGAGCTGGTCGCGGCCGCGCCGGAGGCGGTCGTCGAGATGCACCCGGACACCGCACGGCGCTTCGGCCTGGCCGACGGCCAGCTGGCCGAGATCGGCTCGGCGCACGGCACCGCCCGGGCGCGGGTGCGGCTGACCCGCACGGTGCGCGCGGACACCGTGTTCGTGCCGTTCCACTTTCCCGGCGCCGCCCGCGCCAACCTGTTCACCGGCGACGCGCTCGACCCGCGCAGCCGTATGCCCGAGTTCAAGGTGAGCGCGGTGCGCGTCCGGCCGGTGGGTGAGCGGCCGTGAGCGGCGTCGTCGTCGCGGGCGGCGGCCCGGCCGCGCACCGGCTGGCCGCGCTGCTGGTGCGGTACGGATACGCGGGTGAGGTGACCGTCGTCGGCGCCGAGCCGCGGCCCGCCTACAACCGGGCCCTGCTCGGCTCGGTCCTGGACGGCACACTCGACGCCGGCCGGCTGTCGCTGCCCGCGCTGCCCGCGGCGGTACGGCAGCTGACCGGGATGCGGGTGACCGCCGTCGACCGGCTGCGCCGCACGGTGCGCACGAGTGACGGCCGTGAACTGCCCTACGGCGTCCTGGTGCTGGCCACCGGCGCCCGGCCGCGGGTGCCGCGGGTGCCGGGGCTCACGACCGCGCCCGGACGGCTCGCCGAGGGGGTGCGCGCGGTGCGCACCGCGGCCGACTGCCGTCCGCTGTCCGAGGGACCCGTCGTGGTCCTCGGCGGCGGGATCCGCGGCGTGGAGTCGGCCCGGGCGCTGCGCCGGGCCGGGCACGAGGTGGCACTCGTCCATCCCGCGGACCGGCTGATGGACCGTCACCTGGACGCGGCGGGCTCGGCCGTGGTGGCCGAGTGGCTCGCCGGCCGGGGCGTCACGCTGCACCTCGGCCGCCGGGCCGGTGAGTACGTGCCGGGCAAGGTGGTCCTGGACGACGGCCAGGTGCTGGCGGCGGGCACCGTGCTGCTGTGCACGGGCACGGTGGCGGAGGCCGCACTGGCCCGCGCGAGCGGCCTCGACGTGCGCGCGGGGGTGGTCGTCGACGCCCTGCTGCGCACCGGCGATCCGCACATCCACGCGATCGGCGACTGCGCCGAGCACGCGGGCGCGGTCGGCACGACGGTGCTTCGGGCGTGGGAGCAGGCGCAGGCGCTCGCCCGGATCCTCACCGGGCGGGGGCAGTCGTACGAACCCGGGCGGCGCGTGCTGCGGCCGCGCACCCCGGGCAAGGACATGGTCGTCCTCCCGCCGGCCGGGCCCGGGGCGGACACCGGCGAGACGGTCTCGCTGCTGGACAGGGCACGGGGCCGCCATGCCCGGCTCGTGCTGCGCGGCGGGCGCATCCACGAAGGGGCCGTCGTCGGCTCGCCCTCGGCCGTCGCCGCCGTGAGCCGGCTGTACCTGCGCGACGAGCCGGTGCCCGCCGACCTGCTGGCGCTGCTGACCGGCGCCGACGGCGAGTACGCGGGCGACGGGGCACTGCCGGACGAGGCCGTGGTGTGCCACTGCAACAACGTCACCAGGAAGGCGGTGAAGGACGCCTGGCACCGCGGCGCGCACGACAGCGCGGCGCTGGCCCGGGCGACCCGGGCGACGACGGGCTGCGGCAGTTGCACCTCGGCCATACGGGAGCTGTGCACGGCGCTCGCCGGCGCCGGCGACGACACCACCGTGGAAGGAGCGACGCCGTGACGACGCAGACCTTGGTCGTGGCCGGCCACGGCATGGCGGGCCACCGGCTGGTCGAGGAGATGCTCGCCGGCGATGCCCAGGGGCGGTGGCGCGTCGTCGTGCTCGGCGAGGAGCCGCGGGCCGCCTACGACCGGGTGGCGCTGTCCTCCCTGCTCGACGGCGCCACGCCCGACGACCTCGCCCTCGCCGGACCCGGCGTCCTCGACGACCGCCGCCTCGCGCTGCGTCCGGGCACCACGGTGAGCGGTGTCGACCGCGGGGCGAGGAAGGTGACCTGCGGCGACGGCACCGAGTTCGGGTACGACGCGCTGGTGCTGGCCACCGGGTCGCGGCCGTTCGTGCCGCCCGTGCCCGGACACGATCTGCCAGGGTGCTTCGTGTACCGGACGGTGGAGGACGTCGCGGCGATCCGCGCGGCCGCCGTGCCGGGCCGGGACGCGGTGGTGGTCGGGGGCGGGCTGCTCGGTCTGGAGGCCGCGAACGGCCTCCGGCTGCTGGGCATGCGGCCCCATGTGGTGGAGATGGCGCCGTGGCTGATGGCCCAGCAGATCGACGAGGGCGGCGGGCGGGTGCTGGCCGGGGCGATCGAGCGGCTCGGGGTGGGCGTGCACTGCTCCACCACGCTGCACGCGGTCGGCGCGGGCGCGGACGGCCGCGCGGATCGGGTCGAACTGGCCGACGGCACGGTGCTGGACGCCGCGCTCGTCGTCTTCGCCGCCGGGGTGCGGCCGCGTGACGAACTCGCCGCCGGGCTGGGGCTCGAGCGGGGTGAGCGCGGCGGCTTTCTGGTGGACGAGTGGTGCCGCACCGCGGACGAGCGCATCTGGGCGATCGGCGAGTGCGCGGCCGTCGCGGGCCGCTGCCACGGGCTGGCGGCTCCCGGCTTCCGGATGGCCGAGACCGTGGCCCGGCAGCTGCTCGGCGTGCCGGGCGAGGCGTTCGCCGGGGCGGACGCCTCCGCCAAGCTCAAGCTTCTCGGCGTGGAGGTGGCCGGCTTCGGCGACGCGCACGCGCGCTCGCAGGGGGCGATCGAGTACGTACGGGACGACCGGCGCGCCGGCACCTACGCGAAGGTGGTCCTGGCCCCGGACGGCCGCACGGTCCTCGGGGGCGTCCTGGCCGGCGACACCGGCGTGTACCCACTGCTACGCGCTCTGACCGGCCGCCAGCTGACCGCATCCCCCGACGAGTTGCTGTCCACAGCCACAGCCACTGCCTGAACCCCACGCCCCGGCCCGACCCACCGGGCTGTTCGCCGCCACGCCCGGCGCCGCTTGCACGCCGCACCCTGGGTTCACCATGCTCGTCACCGACCCCGGCACCCAACGCCCTCTGAGCGCCGCGGGCCCCATGGCGCGACCCGACCTCACCGGTCTCGTCACCGCCCCGGGCGGTCGACGTCTCCTGAGCAGTGCCGGCCGGCGGTGCGGACCGCTTCACCGGGCGTCGTCGCCCAGGCGGCCCGCGTCTCCTGGGTGCCGGTGAGTGGAGTTGGCGGGGTCCGGCGGCCGTCCCTCTGGTTGCCGGACCCCGCTGCTTCGGCGTGCCGGTGCACACACCCTCGTTCGGTGCGCCGACACGCCCCAGACCCTGCCGAGAACCCGGGTGTGGAGGAGACCGGATGCTCGGCAGGGTCTTTGTCGCGGGGCCGCGTCAGGGGGGTGGGCGCGGACCCGCGGTCCTGGGTGGTGGTGCGGTGCCGTCCTGGCCGGCGCCAGGGGTGGGGCGCCGGGGACGGCCGCGGGGAGGTCATGCCCCGGCCGCGGCCCGGGGGTGGTGGGTGCGGCCCGGTGGCCGGGGTCGTCCCGGCGGGGCGTCAGTTGTCGTACGGGCGGCGGGCCTTGGCCTCCTTGGTGGCCAGCGCCCACCAGCTCAGCTTGTCCCAGAGGACCTTGGCGGCCGCCTCCGCGTCCGCGGGCTCCGTCAGGGTGCCCTCGGAGTCGAACTGCGCCCAGGGGCCATGGAAGCTGACGGCGTCGCGGACCGGAACGGCGTGCAGCTCGGTGAAGATGTGCTTCAGCTGCTGGACGGCGCGCAGACCGCCGGCGAGGCCGCCGTAGCCGACGAAGCCGACCGGCTTGGCGTGCCACTCGTTCTGGGTCCAGTCCACGGCGGCTTTCAGCGCGGCCGGGAAGCTGTGGTTGTACTCGGGCGTCACCACGACGAAGCCGTCCGCCGCCGACAGCCGTGCCGAGAACGCGCCGAGCAGTTCGGCGACCTCGGGCGTCGGCTGGTCGGTCATGGCGGTGGGCAGCGGGAAGTCGGCCAGGTCCACCAGGTCGACCTCGAGGTCATCGCGCTGGTCGGCGGTGCCGACGAACCAGTTCGCGATCGTGGGGCCGAAGCGGCCCTTGCGTACGCTCGACAGGATCACGGCCACGCGGATGCGGTCACTCGACATGTCAGCCCTTTCACGACGGTCAGTCCTCCACCAACAGAAGAACAAACCCGCATGCGGGTTTCCAAGTCGAATCGAAGAATTCGATGGGACCGCACCACTGCCGGGCCCGCCCTCGTGCGGCGGGCCCGGCAGTCGGTGGACCGTCAGGGGATCAGTCGACGCCCTGCAGGATGTGGGGTTCGGCGAGGTCGTCCTCGTAGCCGGCCAGGCGGATCGGGGCGGACCTCGCCCAGACCTCCAGGAAGCCCGGGTCCGGGGGTGCCGGACCGCGCCCGGTGTCCTGCGCCCACCCCACGGGCGTCTGATGCGCTGTCACCCGTAACTCTCCCTTCACTCGGTCGGCCTGCCCGCCGAAGCGCTTCAGCGGGCGGCGGCCCCGGTCCGTTCCGGGGTCGTGTTCAGCGGCTCGTCGGCGGCCCGGGCCGGCGCGAGCGTCTCGGCCAGTTGCCGGGCCAGCTCCAGCCGCCGGATCTTCGCGGTGGCCGTGCGCGGCAGGTCGGACAGCCGGCGCTGGACGGGCGGGCACAGCGCGGGCTGGTCGGCGACGGCGGCCTGCCAGCGCTCGGGGTCGAGCGGCTGGTCGCCGCGGGTGCACACCACCGGCACCGGCCGCTTGTCCGGGCCGGGCACGATGACCAGCTCGGTCAGCTCGTCCAGCTTGTGCAGCACCGCGTCCTCGATCTCGAGGGTGGAGTCGATGCCCGGGATCACGTCGACCTCCCGGTCGAGCAGGTGCAGGCAGCCCCACTTGGTGCGGTAGCCGACGTCGCCGCCGCGCCACCACTCGCCGATGACCTGCTTGTCGAAGCGCTCCTGCTCGCCGTAGTACGTCAGCGCGCGGCCCGCCGTGGAGACGTCGATGTAGCCGGGGTTCTCCTTCGACGGCTTGGCACCGCCCCGGGAGACCAGCCGGTACTTGGTCATGCCGGGCGTGGGGTAGCCCTGGCAGCGGCCGTCGGCCTTCAGGGCGTTGCGGCGCCGGTAGGTGCGGGCGGCCAGCGGGCCGCACTCGCTCTGCCCGTACACCTGGAGGAACACCGGGCTGCGGCGGTCCGTGGCGTGCAGGAACTTGTGCATCGTGCTCGGGTGGATGGCGTCGAAGGTGCTGTTGAAGTACTTGACGTTGGAGATCGGCCGGCGCGGGTCCTCGAGCATCTCCTCCCACTCCAGGAACGAGTTGGGGTGGGTCTCCAGGACACCGGGGCGGTGGCGGACCAGCATGTCGGCGACGTGCTTCGGGCTGCCGTCGCTCATGAAGACCATCGGCATGCCGCGCATCTGCAGCACGGCCAGGCCCAGGTACATCCGCGAGTGCACGTACGACACGTGCATGGCGACCGTCTCCCGCTTGCGGATGAAGGAGACGACCTTGTCCTGCCAGTTGCCGCGGGCGCCCAGCGAGCGCGCCGAGTGCACCACCAGCTTGGGGATGCCGGTGGTCCCGGAGGTGTGCGTCATCAGGGCCGGCTGGTCGGGGTCGAGCAGTACCGGCCGGCGCTCGGGCGCGCCCGCGAGGTCCGCCAGGCAGACGGCGTCCGGGTGGGAGCCGGTCGCGGTGACGGTCCGCACGGTCAGCTCGCGCAGCGGCAGGCCGGCCAGCGGACCGGTCAGCTTCGCCTCGTCGGTGAGCAGGGTGGGACGCTCCAGCCGCTGGAGCAGCTTGCCGATCGACTCCCCGTCCAGGTGCGGGGAGAGCATCACCGGCACCGCGCCGATCCGGGCCACGCCGCAGGCCAGCACCGTGATGTCGAAGCTCGACGTCTTGTGCACGGCCACATGCTCGCTGGGCCGCACCCCCGCGGCCCACAGCCGGTTGGCGGTGTCGGCCACGAGGCCGGCGAACTCGGCGACGGTCAGCTTCCGGCCCACCCCGGGGAAGGCCTCCATGTCGTGGTCGAGCGTGATCGGGGTGTCGCCGTACTTCTCGGCCGCACGCTCGGAGACGACCCCGAGGTAGAGGAACTTCTTGCTCTTCGGCACCTTAAACATCAGAACTCTTCCTCTGAGAACCGACACACAAAATGGGAACTCCCCTGAAAAAAATCCCACAGGAAGCCATTCACCAGGAAGAAAGAGCCGGTTAATGCGTCATCTCGTCAACCAAAGAAAAACCCGGGCCGCGCGGATGCGCGGCCCGGGTTCTGGTGCGGAAATCAAAAGCGTCAGTCCTTCTCCAGCCCCTGCTTGAGTGCCTCGGCCACCCGCAGGGTGCGCACGGTCTGGTAGCCGACGGCGGCGAGGTTGTCGTCGGTGACGTTCTGCGCGAGGTGGCCCGGGATGGCCTGCAGACCCGAGGTGGCGCTGACACCGTACGGGTTGCCGTTGCTCGGCGTGAGCAGGATGTCGTCAGTGACGCCGGGCGGCACGATGACGGCCCCCCAGTGGTAGAAGACGTTGCTCAGGGACAGGATCGTGGACTCCTGGCCGCCGTGCGGGGTGCCTGTCGAGGTGAAGGCGGACATCGCCTTGTTCATCAGGCCGCGCCGGGCGTGCAGTTCGAAGGTCTGGTCGATGAAGTGCTTGAGCGGGCCGGCCAGCAGACCGTAGCGGCCCGGGGTGCCCCAGATGACGGCGTCGGCCCAGTCCAGGTCGTCGATGGCGGCCACCGGCACCTCGCGGGCGGCGGCCGCGTGCTCGTTGTTGGCCTCGGTCCATTCCTTGTAGTTGGGCGCGAGCGGTTCGTCGGTGATCTCCGCGACCCTGCGCAGCCGTACCTCGGCCCCTGCCTTCTGCGCCGCCTCGGCGGCGGCGACAGCCAGCTTGTGGATGTTTCCGGTGGCCGAGTAGTAAACGATGGCGACATTGGTCATGGCCGTACTGCTCCCTCATTGGATTGGGTGCTCGCGCCGTTTCCGGCTGCTGGGTGCGTGCTCCATGGTGTCGCGGGCCGCGCCGGGCGGCCACTTGAATTCATTAGTCCGTCAAGTACCTCCCTCTTCCGGGCGGGCAGCCGGTTTTTCCTGCCGTTTCGCACGGCGTCGGCGAGTGGGCGGCGGTTCACTGCCCGCCCGTCTCGACGCCCGGCGGGTTGTCGATGATGTAGCGCCACAGCCCGTCGGAACCGCGGCGGGCCACGTCGGTGGCCGTGCCCTCGATGTGCACGTACTCGCCGTCGGGCTTGGTGCCGTCGATGACGAAGTCGCCGATCAGCAGGGCCGTGTCGTCGTAGACGTAGGTGTGCCGGAGGCTGATCTCGATCGGGACGCCCAGGGCCAGGAAGCTGCTGGTCGCCTGGCGGCGGCCGTCACCGGTGACCACCACGCCGGGCTTCAGTACCCGCACCGCCTCCGGTTCGAAGAGCCGGTCGATGGCGCCGAGATCCTTGGCGTTGAAGGCTTCGACGAAGGTCGAGGGCAACAGGGCCGGGTCGCTGACTGCCATGATGTCTCCTCCTTGGGATCAGGCGGCGGCCGGGGCGGCCGCGGCGGCCTTCAGGGCCGCGGCGACCTGGATGGTCCGGCGGGTCTGGTAGGCGATGGCGCCGACGTTCTCGCTGTGGATGAAGCCGATGCGGTTGCCGGCCACGGTGCTCGCGCCGTACGGGTTGCCGTTGTTCTTCTCGTACAGCACCGGATCGGCGGAGCCGGTGGCGACGATGACCGAGCCCCAGTGGCAGATCGCGTTGTGCAGCGCGAGGATCGTCGTCACCTGGCCGCCGTGCTCGGCGGAACCGGAGGCGAAGGCGGAGACCGCCTTGTTGAGCAGCTTGCCGTGGATCGACAGCGACGAGGTCGTGTTGATGAACTGCATCAACTGTGGGGCGGCCAGCCCGAAGTGGACAGGCGAGCCGAGCAGGACGGCGTCGGCCCACTCCAGGTCGTCCAGCGTCGCCTCGGGTATGTCCGCCACTTCGGCGGCGTGCTCCGCGGAGCCGGGCCGTCCGGTGGCGGCGAGCTCGGGCACCCGGCGCAGCCGCACCTCGGCGCCCTCCGCGGCCGCGGCGTCCGCGGCGGCCTGGGCGAGCCGGTGGGTCGAGCCGGTGGACGAGTAGTAGATGACGGCGACGTTGGTCATGGTCGGGCGCTCCCTGGGCGTACGGGGGTCATGAGTTACGTGGGCGGTGGAGTGTGCGGCGCTGTCCGCATCGTGGTCCGCCGGGCGGGGGCGCGGCAACGAAGGGCCCGCGAGTGCGTCAGGTCGTGGAGCCTGTGAACAAACCCCCGCCTGCTCGGCGGGGGTTTGTTCACAGGCTCTTACGGCGGCGGCGCAGGACGCCGCCGGCGGCGACGGCCAGAGCGAGGGCCAGGAACAGCGCCAGCGGGGTGAAGCGGTCGAAGAACGCGGCGAGTTGGGCGCCCGCCCCGGCTCCCACGTTGAGCGTGAAGCCGTACAGGGCGATCGCCGTGGTCTGGGCCGCCGCCCCGGCGCGGGCGCCGACCGACTGGATGAGCGCGGGGCCGAGCGTGGAGAAGCCCGCCATGAACACGAACAGGGAGGCCCCGAGGGCGACGGCGTCGTCCGCGCCGAGGGCGGCGGCCAGCATCGCGCCGGCGGTCACCACGAGCGCGCCGACGGCGCGGCGGGAGGCGGGCACGCGGGCCAGCGCGGGGGCGAGAAGGACGGCGCCCAGCAGCGCCGGCAGGGCGCTGGCGCGCAGCACGAGCAGCGGCGCGCCGCCGCCCACCACGTCGGCGGGCCCGTACAACTGGACTCCGGTGTAGACGGCGGTGAGGCTGCCCGCGCCGACCAGGATGACCAGGTACAGCGGGACCATCCGGGCGCCCAGCGCGGCCCTCAGGCCCAGTGGGCCGCCCGCACTCAGCCGCCCTTCGGGCAGCAGGACCCGCCAGGAGAGGGCTGCCCCCACGAGCAGCAACGGCACGGTCCCCCAGAACACCCACACCCAACCGAGCCACGCCGTCACCAGCTGCGCCTCGACCTGGCCGAGCACCACCGTGGCCCCCATGCAGGCGGAGACCACTGTCAGGGCCGTGGAGACGCGGTGCGGGGCGATGCGTGCGTGCAGATAGGCGTACGACATGGGGATGAAGGAGCCGGCGAACAGGCCCTGCAGGGCGCGCAGGCCTACTCCGGCGGTCAGGGAGCTGGCCAGCGGCAGCAGGGCGGTGACGACGGCCATGGCGAGGACGTTGGCCACCATGACGGTGCGCCGCCCGAAGCGGGAGGACAGCGGGCCGCTCAACAGCGAGCCCACGGCGTGGGCGAAGGCGAACGCGGTGGTCGAGGCCGCCGCCGACCCGGCCGGCACGCGCCAGGCGCCGGCGAGTTCGGGCATGAGCGGGATGGTGACGTACATCTGGCCGACCACGAGCACGCCCATGACGGACACGGTCGCGACGGTCGCGGCGAACGGTGCGGTCCGCGGCGCCGCCGAGGGCGGGGCCTCGGCAACCGATGATTTCGACATACACCGACCTTCGTCAGGGTCCTCCGGCCGCGGCAACCGGCGGCCGACTATGTGTCAAGTACCTTTCGAAGAAAGGGGACTTGTCTGGAGAGGAGGGGTGACATGCCGAACCCCCGCACCCGCGGGGGAATGATCGGTGCGAGGGGCCCGGCGTCCGGCGCGCCCGGGCGGCGCGCCGGAGAGCGGATCAGACCTGGGCGGTCTGCGGCTCGTCGGAGGCGGTGGCCGCGGCCCCGCCCTGGGCGACGGCCCGCTGCTTGTTCGGCTTCTGCAGGCCGAGGGCGACCAGCGCGGTCAGCGCGATACCGGCCGCGGCGATGAGCACCGCGGTGCGCAGGCCGTCGTTGGTGGCGGCGCGCAGCGCCTCGCCCTGCAGGCCGTCGAGGCCGGAGTTGGCGATGGCGACCAGGATGGCGAGACCGACCGCACCGCCGACCTGCTGCGTGGTGGAGGCCCAGCCGGAGGCGATGCCCTGCTCCATCGGGTCCACGCCGACCGTGGCGGCACCGAACATCAGCGTGTAGCCGGCGCCCTGGCCGAGGCCCATGACGACCATGCCGGGGATCAGCGCGGCGTAGGAGCCGTCGGTGGCCAGGGTCAGGCCCACGATGACGGTGCCGACGAGGCCCACCAGCAGGCTGGTGATCATGATGGCGCGCAGACCGTACTTCGTGGCCAGGCGGCCCGCCGTCTGGGCGCCGATGGCGATGGCGACCATCGGGACCAGGAAGGCCAGGCCCGTCTCCAGCGCGCTGTAGCCGTGCACGCCCTGGAAGTAGACGGTCAGGAAGTACAGCAGGGTGCCGAAGGTCGCCATGTAGAGGAAGGTGACCGCGGCGCCGGTGCTCAGGTTGCGGTTGCGGAACAGGCGCAGCGGCATCAGCGGGTCACTGCTGCGCTTCTCGATGACGAGGAAGGCGGCCAGCAGCGCCACGCCGAGGACGAAGGCGCCGATGATCAGACCCGAGCCCCAGCCCGACTCCGGGCCCTGGACCAGGGCGAAGACGACGGACGTGGTGCCGACGGTGGAGGTCAGCGCACCGGCCAGGTCGAAGGAGCGGCCGCTGCCGCTCAGGATGTCGGGGGCGATCAGCGGGAAGGCGAACAGGATCGCGAGGACGGCGAGCGGGACGTTGACGAAGAAGACGGACTCCCAGCCGAAGGCCTCGGTGAGGACGCCGCCGAGCAGCGAACCGAGGATCATTCCGGAACCGCCGGCGGTGCCCCACACGGCGAAGGCGCGGTTGCGCTCCTTGCCCTCGGCGAACTTGGTGGAGACCAGGGTCAGCGTCGCCGGGAAGAGGAAGGCGCCGCCGATGCCCTGCACCGCGCGGGCCGCGACCAGTACCCCGGGGTCGGTGGCCAGGCCGCCGAGCAGCGAGGACACCCCGTACAGGGACAGGCCGAGGACGAAGATGCGCCGTGGCCCCCACAGATCGCAGGCCCGGCCGCCGAGCAGCAGGAACCCGCCGAACGCGACGGCGTAGGCGCTGACCACCCACTGCAGGGACTGGGCGGAGAACCCGAGTCCGTCGCCGATCTCGGGGAGTGCGACGTAGACGATGTTGTAGTCGATGGAGATGATCAGCTGGGCGAACGCCAGCAGCGCCAGGAGGAGTCCAGGGCGCCGGCGCGGTGCCTCGGTGGCGGCGCCTGTGGCCGAAGACGGCATGACTGTGCCTTTCACTACGGGGTCGGAAATTCGACAGGCGCGCGAGGCGCCACCGCCGGGGGAACGGCCCCGGCGCAGTACAGGGGGTGCGCTCTTGGCTCCGGCTCAGGTCCGGTCGAACCAGTGGCGTACGTGGTCCGGTGCGGCGGGGTTCGCCCGCCGGACCTCGTCCGCCAGATCGGCGATCGTCTGGTCCGCCAGCCTGCGCCGCCAGGCCAGTTCCGCACTGGAGAAGGCCTGGGCCACGGTGCAGGGGGTGCGGTGTCCGGCCGGGCCGGCGATGCGGCCGGCCGGGCCCTGGTGGCGAATGCCCGTGCACAGGAAGGCCCGTGCCGAACCGTCTATGGCCGCCGCCACGTCCATCAGGGTGATCTCCTCCGGTTCACGGTTGAGACGGAATCCGCCGCGAGGGCCGGAGCGGGACGAGACGATGCCGGCTCGTCCCAGCGCGTTCATCTGCTTGTTCAGGTAAGCCGTGGGCAGGTCGTGGAACTCGGCCAGCCTGGCGGCCGGCACCGCCCTGTCAGGGGAGATCCAGGACAGGTTGATGCAGCAGTGCACCGCCCATTCCACGCCCTCTCGCAGCTTCATGTTCTGGACATTACGCATCCTCGATGTCCGCCAGAAGGGCCGGCCTCTTTTAATGTCAAGTCGCCTTGGGTGTGCCCGTTCTAGCTGTTCAGAGCATGTTTCAGCTCGGCTTCCAGACGGCCGAGATCGGCCTCGTGGCCGTGTGCCGCGACGTGCCCGTCGGGGCGCACCAGCCAGTACCCGGCGCTGCGGCAGCCGGTGGCGAAGGCGCTCTCGCGGCGCCGCAGCACCACCGTGCGCACCGCCTCGCCGTGACGGGCCGCGACGTGCCCGGCCTCGGTGCGCCAGGCGTCCGACGGCGGCGCGAGGACCAGGGTCCAGGCGTGCGGGTCGGCGCCCGGCCCGCTGATGCCGTATGCGAGGGCGTGGCGCCGCGGGAAGACGGCGCCGTCCTTCAGGCCGCCCGGTATCCGGCCCCGGACCCGGCAGCCGGCGATCCCCGAGGGCCGCTGGGTGTCGCGCACCGGCGGGTAGGCCAGGCGCCGCCCGGCCATCACCGGGGTGTAGAACCGCGACACGACGCCGGTGCGGTCGAGCAGTTTGAAGGCGGTGTCCCGGGCGAGCACCTTGGCCCTGCTGTTCGCCACCCAGGCACGGGTCTGCAGGTCGGTGTCGCGCACGATCTGGCGGGTGGCCTCCGAGCGCTCGGTGCCGTAGCTGGCGAGCAGCGAGGCCGGCGACTGGCCCCGGATGACGGCGGCCAGCTTCCAGCCCAGGTTCTGGGCGTCCTGCAGGCCGTTGTTCATGCCCTGGCCGCCGGCCGGGCTGTGCACGTGGGCGGCGTCGCCGGCGAGGAAGACGCGCCCGACGCTGAAGTCGCAGGCGTGCCGGGCGTGCACGCGGAAGACCGCCTGCCACACCGCCTCGGTCAGCCGCACCCCGCGCGGCCCGCGCTCGTCGAGGATCTCCTGCATCATCTCCAGGCAGACCTCGCCCCGGCCCTGCGGCATGACGGACAGGAAGCGGTGGACGCCGCCGGGCATCGGCACGACCACCAGGGCACCGCTGGGCGCCTGGTAGAACAGGCACTCGTCCGGCGGGAGTTCGCCCTCGATCCGCGCGTCGACCAGCGCGAAGGCCATCTCGTAGGTGCTGCCCTGGAAACCGATGCCGAGCTGGCCGCGCACCGCGCTGCCGGCGCCGTCGGCGCCGACCACGAAGGGCGCCCGGATGCGGTCGACGCTGCCGTCGGGCAGCTCCACGACGGCGGTGACACCCTCGCTCGCGCCGATGTCGCCGGAGAAGTCCACGCCTTCCAGGGCCAGCAGCCGCACCCCGCGCTCCACCTTGCCGCCGAGCTCGGCGAGCCGCTCGGCGAGCAGACGCTCGGTCACATGCTGCGGCAGCACCCGGCAGGCGGTGTCCTCGGTCAGGGCGAAGGAGGCGAGCGGCTTGCGTTCGGAGAAGTAGCTGAGCCGGCTGACGGCCACGGACTCGCGCATGATGCCGTCGGCGAGCCCCGCGTCCTGGAGGATGTCCAGGGCGCGGGGCCACACCGACAGCGCCTTGGGGGTGGTCGACGGCGCCTGGGCGCGGTCGATGACACGTACCCGTATGCCACGGCGCATCAGTTCCACGGCGGTCAGCAGGCCGGTGGGCCCGGCGCCGACGACGAGCACGTCCATGTCGGGCGCGCCGGTGAGGTTCTCGCTCATCGCGCTCATTCCGTCCGCACGCCGGCGGTGACGCCCCCGGCGGGCTCGTCGGGCAGCCGGTCCAGGCTGATGCCGAAGTACTCCTTGTACGCCTCGAGGGCCTCCGCCTCGCTCTGCAGGGCACGCTTGGAGCGCTCCTCGCCGGCGACCATGCTGACCTGCTTGTTGGCCTTGAGGGTGACCAGGCCGTCGGGGGTGCGGATGGAGCAGAACAGGCCCTGCAGGAACGACGAGTCGGGCGAGGTGCGGTACCACCACAGCGTGGGGGCGAAGTCGGCGATGGTCACCGGCCGGTCGGCGACCCGGTACAGGGGCTTGCCGCCGAGGTACACGTCGACGGCGCCGTCGCCCACGTCGTGCAGCTGGTAGTCGCCGTGCGGGTCGTGCTGCACCTTCCGCGAGGCCAGGTTCAGCGGGAAGCGGCTGTTGCGGCCGAAGCCGACGTCGACCAGCCAGTCCTCGCCGTCGGCCTTGACGCGCAGCGCCAGGTGGCCGAGGAAGGGGCCGAGGACCCCGCCGGGGCGGTGCACCCAGCCCGGCAGGATGTCGACCTCGTAGCCGAGCGAGGTCAGCAGGAACGACAGGGCGGGGTTGACCTCGTAGCAGCCGCCGCCGCGGTTGTGGCGGACGATCTTCTCCAGGACGCGTTCGTCCATGAAGATGTCCTCGTCGAGGTGGTAGCCGAGGTTCTCGAAGGGGACCGACAGAAGGTGACGCTCCATCACGTGGCGGAGTCCTTCGAGGTCCGCGCGCTCGGGCCGGGTCGCTCCGATGCGGCGCAGGTAGTCGTCCATGATGCCGTCCAACATCGCCGTCTCCTTAGCGTTGCGTGGTGCTGGGTGAGGGTTGGGTGCGCTGCCAGCGCAGCAGCGACAGGCCCATCGCCATGCCGCCGCCGAAGCCGGCCAGAAGCAGGAGGTCCCCGTCGGCGAGCTGCCCCGAGCGGGCCGCCCGGTCGAGGGTGACGGGGATCGAGGCGGCTCCGGTGTTGCCGAAGTCCTCGTAGGTGACGCGGGTGTGGCCGGCCGGGATGCCGAGGGTGTCCGAAAGGTCCTCGAGCATCCGCCCGTTGGCCTGGTGCGGCACGAAGTGGTCGACGGCGCCGGCGGTGAAGCCCGCCTCCTCGACGAAGGCGGTGATGGCCGGGGCGACCGTGGTGTTGACGAAGTCGCGCACCCCGCGCCCGTTCATGGTGAAGTAGTGCCGGCCGTCGGCGAGGGTCTCGGCGCTCGCGGGCAGGCGGCTGCCCCCGGCCGGCACCTCGATCAGGTCGCGTTCGGCGCCGAATCCGGCCAGCCGTCCGGCCAGCAGGCCGCGCCCGGGCCGGGCCGGGCCGAGCACCACCGCTCCGGCGCCGTCGCCGAAGAGGATGGCGGTGCGCCGGTCGGCGGGGTTGAGGATGCGGGAGTAGATGTCCGCGCCCACGACCAGCGCGTACGGCGAGTCGGAGCCCGCCAGGACGTGCTGGGCGGCGTTCAGCGCGAACACGAAGCCGCTGCAGACGGCGTTGACGTCGAAGGCGGCGGTGCCGTGGCCCGCGCCGAGGCCGTCGGCGACGATGCTGGCGGTGGGCGGCTGCGGCTGGTCGGGCGTCGAGGTCGCGACGACGATCAGCGAGAGGTCCGCGGCGCCGATGCCGGCGGCCTCCATCGCGGCCCGGCCCGCGGCGATCGCCAGGTCCGAGGTGGCCTCGTCCGGCTTGGCCCGGCGCCTGCTGCGTATCCCGGTCTTGAGCCGGATCCACTCGTCGGTGACCCCGGCGGCGGCCGCCACCTCGTCGTTGCCGACCACATGCGAGGGCAGGCAGGACCCCGTCCCCAGGATCGCGATACCTGCACTCGTCCGGCCGGTCCGGGCCGTACCCGTGGTGATCATTGTGTGACCCTTCCATGAGAGTTCGGGCCTCCCCGCGCAGGCAGATGCTCCCGAGGCCGCTCGGCCCCGGGCAAAGGCCGGACGCCGAACCCGTCAGGTCGCCGGGGAGTACGTCAGATGGCGTCCGGCCCGGCCGCAGGGGTGCCGGGCCGGACGCCGGGGTGTCACGCGGCCGGCGCCAGCGGAGAGCCGGTCAGCAGGCCGCGCACCAGGTCGCCGGTGATGGCGAACCCGTTCTGGGTGAGCACGGACTCGGGGTGGAACTGCATCGACGCGAAGTACGTGCCGCGCAGCGCGTGGACCTCCTGGCTGTCGGGATCGCGGGCGATCTCGACGACGCCGGCCCCGGCCGCCTCCGTCTTGTCCTCGGCGCTCACGGCCGCGAACGTGTTGTAGAAGCCGACGCGTTCGCGCCGCCCGAACAGGTCGATGTCCCGCTGGACGCCCTGGTTGGGCACGGCCCGGCGCACCAGGCCGAGGCCGAGACGGCGGCTGAGCACCTGGTGGCTGAGGCAGATCGCCAGGAACGGCCGCTGCTCCTTCAGCAGCCGTGCGATCGTGGCGTCCAGGTGGGCGATCTTGGGCTGGGACAGGTCGCGCGGGTCACCGGGGCCGGGTCCCATCACCACCAGGTCGTGGCCGGCGAGGCGATAGGGCTCGTCGAAGCGTTTGACCGTCACCTCCAGGCCCAGGGAGTGCAGTTGGTGCCCGATCATCGAGGTGAAGGTGTCCTCGGCGTCCACCACCAGGAGCTTGCGGCCCGGCGGCAGCAGCGTCCGTCCGACGGGCCGCGCACCGTCGGCGAGCCAGAACCCGGCGATGGTCTCGTTGCGCCTCTCCAGCGCCCGGCGCACCTCGGGGTGGGCCGCGAACCGGGCCTGCCCCTCCCCCTCCAGGGCGGCGAGCAGCCCGGCGGCCTTGGCGCGGGTCTCGGCCACCTCGGACAGCGGGTCGGAGTGGCGCACCAGGGTGGCCCCGACGCCGATGCGCACGGTTCCCGCCGTGTCGATGTCGGCGGTGCGGATGCAGATCGCGGAGTCCAGGGCCGGGCGGCCCTCGGCGTCACGGCCCATCAGGGCGACGACGCCGCTGTAGTAGCCGCGGCCCTCCTGCTCGTAGCGGCCGATGACCCGGCAGGCGCTCTCCAGGGGCGAGCCGGTGACCGTCGGCGCGAACAGCGTCTCGCGCAGCACCTCGCGCGGGTCGCCGGCGGTCCGTCCCTCGATGAAGTACTCGGTGTGCGCGAGCCGCGCCATCTCCTTGAGGAAGGGGCCCGTCACCCGGCCGCCGCCGGGGCAGATCCGGGCCATCATCTTCAGTTCCTCGTCGACGACCATGTACAGCTCGTCGGCCTCCTTGCGGTCGGCGAGGAAGTCCATCACCTCCGGCAGGGTGGGGCCGGAGGCCGGGTAGCGGTAGGTGCCGGAGATCGGGTTCATCACCGCGGTGCCGCCGTCCACGCTGATGTGCCGCTCGGGTGTGGCGCCGACCAGGGTGCGCTCGCCGGTGTGCACGACGAACGTCCAGTACGCGCCCTTCTCGCGCTCCAGGAGCCGCTTGAAGAAGGTCAGGGCGCTGCGCGGGGTGTAGTCGGAGATGTCGACGGTGAAGGTCCGCTTGATGACGAAGTTCGCGCCCTCGCCGGTGCCGATCTCGTCGGTGATGATCCGGCGCACGGTGTCGGCGTAGGCGTCGTCGTCGACGTCGAAGCGGGCTCCGGTGGTGCGGATGGGTTCGTCGGGCAGCCTCTGCAGGACGGCGGCCAGCGGGGCGGTCTCCTGCCGGGTGACGCTCAGCGCCACCAGGGGGGTGCCGTCGTCGTGGCCGCAATAGCCCCGCTCGGCGATCTGCCGGTAGGGGACGAGGGCGAGCACCTCGTGCCGGGGGGCGCCGGTCGCCTCGGTCGGCCCGGGCAGCGGGATGCCGGCCAGGGTCTCGGGGTGCGACACCTCGCCGACGATGACGTCGAGCACGCCGGGGCCGGTGGCCTCGGGGCGGTGCAGCAGGGCGAACGGCGGCGGCGTGGGGCCGAGTATGTCGTCGAGCAGACCGCCCTCGTGCGGGCGTCCGGCGCGGGTGCCGGTCATGCGAAGACCTCCTTGGCGGTGGTGACGACCGCGCAGCGCGCGGCCGCGTACTCGACGGCCATCCGGTGGTGGCTCTCGTCGAAGTCGGCGACGGCGTCGGCGGCCAGGAACGTCTCGATGTCGTGGCTGAACGCCTCCACGGCGGTGATCAGCACGCCGACGTGGGCGTAGACGCCGCAGACGATGAGCTGGTCGCGCTGGTGGAAACGCATCCGGGTGAGCAGGTCGGTGTGGTGGAAGGCGCTGTAGCGCCACTTGGTGATCAGCCAGTCCCCCTCGCGGGGGGCGAGCGCGTCGACCACGGCGCGGTCCGCGGGCGCCGGACGCATGCCCGGGCCCCAGAAGTCCTTGAGCAGACCCCGCTGGTGGGCACTCATGCCGCCGGGCTGGGCGGTGTAGGCGACGGGGATCTTGAGACCGGCGCAGCGCTCACGCAGGTGGGCCGCGTTCTGCACGAGTTGACCGCGCAGCGGCTCGGGGAACGGCTTGAGGAAGTAGCGCTGCATGTCGTGGACGAGCAGCACCGCGCGGTCGGGGTCGGGGGTCCAGGGGGCGGTGTTCGCCTGCAGCTCGGACGGGGTCGGCAAGGGGTACGACTCAATGGGCGGGAGACCGGCCATGACGAACTCGAAGTCCTTTCTCGACGGTGCGGGAAGCGCGCCCCAAAGGGGCGCGGGGCTGCGTCCATGTGCGGCTCCGCCGCGTGGGCGCGACCAGCCACAGACGGCCCGCAGTCGCAAACGGCGCTGAACGACCGAGCTCTATGCGCCCAGTGCGGCGCCGCCGTCGACGGTCAGGGTGTGCAGCGTGATGTGGGACGCCTGGTCGGACAGCAGGAAGGCGACGGCGTGCGCGACGTCGGTGGGCGCGGCGAGCTTGCCGAGCGGGATGCCGACCCGGAACGCCTCGAGGCTCCCGGCGAGGGTGGCGCGCGGGCCGGAGTCGTCGTGCCACATCGAGCTGAGCATCGGGGTGTCGGTGGAGCCGGGCGCGACGATGTTGCAGCGGATGCCGTGCCGGGCGACCTCCAGGCCGAGGCTCTTGGTGAACATCTCCGCGGCCGCCTTGGAGGCGGCGTAGGCGGCCATCCCCGTACGGGGGGTGGCGGCCGCGTTGGAGGCGACGGTGACGACGGCTCCGCTGCCACGCGGCACCATGCGGCCCACCACGGCGCGCGACAGGTGGAAGACGCCGGTGGTGTTGACGGCGAAGGTGCTGTTCCAGTCGTCGTCGCTGAAGGTGCTCACCTCGCCGAGGCGCAGCACGCCGGCCGCGTTGACGAGGTGGTCGATGGGGCCGAGGCGCTGTTCGATCTCGGCGACGACGCTCTCGACCGCGGCGCTGTCGGTCACGTCCGCGGCGAACGGCGCCACCGGCAGCGCGTCCGCGCCCAGTTTGCCGATCACCTCGTCGAGCTGTCCGGCGTCACGGTCGACGGCGGCCACCGCGACGCCCCGTTCGCCCAGGACGCGGGCGACGGCCGCGCCGATGCCGCCGGCGGCGCCGGTGACCAGGGCCAGTCTGCTTTGGCTGTGCATGTCGTGCCTTCTCCTTCACATGCCGTGCGGGCAGGGACTGTCGGGTCCGGAGCGGCTCACAGGTGCCAGGCCGACACCACGGAGATGGCCTGGCCGGCGTTGAGCCGCGGGTCGCAGAAGCTCTCGTAGGCGTCGCCGACCAGGTCGGCCATCCGCTCGTCGGGCACGCACTCCAGGACGGCGTCGGGTGTCGCCTCCAGGTGCAGGCCGCCGGCGGTGCCACCGTGGTGTACGACCGCCTGGTGGAAGGCGGCGACCTCGCGCTCGGCCGCCTCCACGTAGCGGGTCTTGAATCCCCCGGGGGTGGTGACGGTGTTGGCGTGCAGCGGGTCGGTGAGCCAGATCACCGGGTGTCCGGCCGCGCGGACCGCCTCGACCAGCGGGGGCAGCGCGTCGGCGACCGTGTCGGCGCCCATGCGCGCGATGAGGGTGAGCCGTCCCGGCTCGCGCCGCGGGTCCAGGCGCCGGCACAGCTCCAGGATTTCGTCGGGGGTGGTGCGCGGGCCGACCTTGCAGGACACCGGGTTGGTCACGCCGGCCAGCAGGGCGACGTGGGCGCCCTCGGGCTGCCGGGTGCGCTCACCGATCCACGGCCAGTGCGTCGAGGACAGCAGCATCCCGTCGTCCTCGTGCCGCAGCAGCGGGACCTCGTAGTCGAGCAGCAGCGCCTCGTGGCTGGTCCACACCGGCGGGTCGATGCGGTCCGGCCCGGACTGCCGGTGCCAGCCGAGGTGACGCATGGTCTCGTCGGCCGCCATGTAGCCGGTCAGCAGACGCAGCGGGTCGGGGCGGCGGCCCTCGGGTGTGGGGTCGGGGTCGTTGACCATGTGGCCGCGGTAGACGGGCAGTTCGAGACCGCCGATGTGTTCGGTGGACTGCGAGCGCGGCTTGGTGAACTGGCCCGCGATGCGGCCCACGCGGATCACGGGCTTGCCGGTGACCAGCCGGAGCGACCCGGCCAGCAGGTCGAGCAGGGCCGCCTTGCGGGCGACGTGTTCGGCGGTGCACTCGTCGGGGTCCTCCGCGCAGTCCCCGGCCTGCACCACCAGGGCCTCGCCGGCCGCCACCCGGGCGAGCCGGCGGCGCAGGGTGCGTACGTCGTCGGCGCTCACCAGCGCGGGCCGGCCCGCGAGGTCCGACCGGACGCGGCGCACCTGGGCCGGGTCGTCCCACTCCGGCTGCTGGGGGGCGATCTTCAGTTCTATGTCGAGCAGGGAATCGTCCACGGATGTCTCCAGACACAAACGGCGGGCAGCGCGGCACGAGGCCGCGGCCAACGGGTACGGGCGCGGGTGGAAGGCGGGGAGCCGGCCGGAGCGGGGAGCGGTCCGGGGCGGCGGGGCCGTGCGAGGGCGGCGGGTCAGAGGCGGGGTGCCCAGCCCACCGCGTCCCAGAAGCCGAGCTGGGCGAGCTTCGGGGTGCGGGCGACCTCGGCGATGCCGGGTCCGCCGAGGACGAGCGTGCTGGGGGCGTCGGGTGTGAACGGCGGCCAGTCGGGCGTGTTCGGGGTGTGCGGAGCGGACGTACGGGCGAACGCGGCCACGGCGTCGATGAGGATGTCGGACAGCAGCCGCTCCACGGGCCCGTCGCCGAAGACCGGGGCGAACTGCGGCAGCCGGTGGGTGCCGAACAGGAACGGTGAGGTCGCCTCGTGCGGGGTGCCGAAGTGCGGCGGCAGCGCGGGGTGGGCGAACTCCATCGCGTACAGGGGGGTGGTGCCGAGGCGGGCGTGGCGCTCGGCGAACCGGACGATCTGGTGCCGGAAGAACGCGTCGCCCCAGATCTCGGTCCACAGCGACCGCGGGTCGCACGGCGCTCCGGCGTCCCGGGCCGCGGCCCGGTAGGCGGCGGCGCAGGCGTCCGCGAGAGTGCCGTCGGTGTCCGGTTCGCCCAGCCGCAGCACGTCGTGCACGGCCCGCCGCAGCTCGGCGTCGTCGCGCGGGGCGGGGAGGGGCTGCGGGGAGGCGGGGCCGGTGTAGAAGGAGCCCTCGGTGCTGGTGTGGATCGACAGCACGGGCACGCCGGGCGTCGGCAGCAGATGGTCGTAGGCGGGCATGGTGCGCCCGTCGACGACCGGGCCGCGGTACCAGCGTCCGCTGCCGACGATCCGGTCCTCCAGGGGCGGGGCGAAGATCTCCTCCCAGGCTCCGACGAGCGCGGCGGCCGGCACCTCGCGCAGTTCGGCGACGGTGGTGCCCAGCCGGCGGGCGACGGCCTGGTACGCGGTACGGCAGTCCTCGGGCGTCAGGGAGGTCGCGGGCGGGGTGACATGGCTGGGGCTGATGGACACGATGCGCCGGATCAGGCCGCGCAGGCCGGGAAGCAGTGCCAGCTGCCAGGCCGTGGCGCCGCCCGCGGAGGTGCCGCACACGGTGATGTTCCCGGGGTCCCCGCCGAAGGCGGCGGCGTTGGCGTGCACCCAGCGCAGCAGCGCCTCCTGGTCCTGCAGCCCCCAGTTGGCGAAGTGTCCGGTGTCCGGGTCGGTGAGGTCCTCGTGCAGGCCGAAGCCGAGAGCACCGAGCCGGTAGTTGAAGGTGACGACGACCAGGCCGCCGCGCTGCGCGAGCCGGGCTCCGTCGTACGCGGGCATGCTGCCCGCGCCGGCCTGCCAGCCGCCGCCGTGAATGTAGACCAGGACCGGCCGGCTGCCGCCGGGGTCCGGTGTCCAGACGTTGGCGTACAGCGAGTCCTCGCTGCTGGGCGGTACCGGCCGGTTGGGAATGACGCTCTGGAAGGAGACGTCGGTGAAGTGCGTGGCCTCGCGCACGCCGTTCCAGGGCTCGGGCGGCCGTGGGGAGGCGAAGCGCAGGGCACCCAGTGGGGGGCGGGCGTAGGGCACGCCGCGGAAGGCGGCGACGTGGCCGGCGCGTTCGCCGGCCACCAGCCCGCCCGATGTGCGCACCACGACCCGGGACGCGGTCGCGGCGCGGGGGCGGGGCGGGTCCGTGACGACGGCGGACGCGCCCCGCCGCTTGCCTGCGGCCTGCGGCTGGCTGGCCATGGTGAACTCCTCGGGCACTCGGACGGGCTGGTCCGCCGATCGTGTGCCGCCGGTTCAGGGGTCACCAAAGCAGGCCCTGGCAATCCGTCAGCTGCCGTGCAGAGTCCGTCAGCTCATCGGCCGGGCCGGCCGCGGAGCTGACACAACGGGCGGTGAGGCGCCGACAGGCGCCTTCCGCGTCCGTACACTGCGCCGTCCTCGGCGCTCACGCGGTTGCCCGGGCCACCTCCGTGAGCGGTTCGGCCGTGCCGGACAGGACCGCGACGGCGTGGGCGGCCGAGGCGAGGGTGGCATGGCGGTGCCAGCCGCTGAAGGAGCGGCCGGAGAAGTCCCGGATGCCGACCCGTTCGGCGATCTGGGCGAAGTCCTGCTCCACGCGCCGGGTCAGCCGGCTGAGCCGCAGCAGCTGGGCGGGGTGCAGGTCGGTGATGTCGGTCAGCCACAGTTCGCCCGGCCAGCGCCGGCCGTTGTCGCCGGCGCCGAGCAGTACCAGGTCGCGGCTCCAGGAGGGGCGGCGGGAGGTGCGCCGGGGCAGCTGCACCCGGACGGCCGCGGTCAGGCCCGCGTGCACGGCACCGCCGGCCGGGCCGGGTCTGCGCTGGATGACCGGCTGGCGCAGCGGGCGGGCCATCAGCATCAGCTGATGTGCCGTCATCTCCGTCTCGGCGGTGCTGCGGGGCAGACCCGGGTCGATCGCGGACAGCCTCAGGTTGGCGCTGACGCGCAGCAGCATCGGCGCGCCCGCGGCCTGCAGCCGGCGCACGATGCTCGTGACGTCGGCCTCGCGCGCGTCCATGACGGCCGGGCGCGCCGGCAGGCCCCAGTTGCGGGTGATGTCGAGGTAGGCCTCCACGCTGCACTGGTCCATGGTCTCGGGCGAGGCGCTCTCCGGGATCGAGGCCTGCCGGCGCCGGGTGGCGTCCTCCAGCCAGGTCTCGGGCAGGTGCAGGCGCCAGTTGACGGGGGTGCTGTGCTCCTCGGACACCGCCCACACGCCCACGGCCTGCTGGGCGTTCATCATCTGGCCGCGGCTGGGGTCGAAGCGGCGGTCCACGCCGACCGAGCTGTCGCCGGCCTTGGGTATCACCATCGGCCGCAGTACGTAGGCGCGGGCCGGGGAGATCTCCTCGAGGTGGCGGGCGAGGGCGCGGCGGACGGGGCTCCAGTCCCAGGTGGAGCCGCTGATGAAGTGATGCAGGCTCTGTTCGGCCGCCTCCCCGCCGAACAGCGAGGAGATGTTCCGTATCGACTTGCGGCCCTCGACGCCGAGCAGGCCCTGTACGTACTCCACGCCCCTGCGCCGCTGGTCGCTGCGCGGCAGGGACTCGAAGAGCACCGAGCTCAGCTCCTCCAGCACGCTCTCCTGGGACGTCGCCCGCGCCGAGGGGAACAGCTCGCCCTGCATGATGCGCCTGTGCAGCCTGCCCTGCATCCCATCCCACCTCGTCAGTCGGTCCCGATGCCTGCTCCGGCAGCCTCGAACCGGCCGTCCAAGGGCAGGCCAAGGCACGGGAAACGCGCAGGCCGGGAAAGCGGGGGCCGCGAAGGCAGGGGGGAATCGGGGGAGCTGGGAGGGGACCTCGGAGGAGCCCGGCGGCTCAACGAGAGCGGGAGAGCTCCGAGCGGCGGACGGGCTGCGGGGAGCGGAAGCGGACGGGCCCGCGGTGGCCGGGGGGATCCGAAGAGCGGAGCAGCCCCGGCGACGGACGCGGCCGAGAAGCGGGCGGAGCCCAAGGAACGGCCGACCGAGACGAGCGGACAGGATCCCGAAAGCGGAGGGGGCCCGAGGAGGTGGGCGAGATCCTGTCAGCGGGCAGGCCCGAGGAGGTGGGCGGGATCCTGGCAGCGGGCAGGCCCGAGGAGGTGGGCGGGATCCTGGGAGTGGGCGGGGCCGAGGAGGTGGGCGGGATCCTGGCGGCGGGCGGGGCCGAGGGAGTGGGCGGGATCCTGGCGGCGGGCGGGGCCGAGGGAGTGGGCGGGATCCTGGCAGCGGGCAGGGCCGAGGGAGTGGGCGGGATCCTGGGAGCGGGCGGGGCCGAGGGGTGAGGTGCGCGGACTGGTCAGGGGTGGTGCGCGGTTGGGGCAGGCGGGGAGGTGGGGGGCGCCTACGTTGGCGGGTGGAGATGGTGTCGGTGCGTTCGCTCACCGCGGCGGGGTGGATCGCGGCCCGCCGCGGTGGGCGAACTCTTTTTTCGGAGGCCGTATGTCCCGCTTCGATTCCCGGTTCGCATCGCGCCTCGGATACGCGCGCATGTTCCGCCCAGGTGCGCTGACCCTGGGCGTGTTCTTCCCGCTGGAGTCGTACGACGGCCCGGTGGCCCGGATGGACGTCGCGGAGCAGACCGACCGCGCCGTCCGGGCGGAGCGCGCGGGGTTCGCGGCCCTGTGGGTGCGTGACATCCCACTGCTGGACCCGGCGTTCGGCGATGCCGGGCAGATGTACGACCCCTGGGTCTGGCTGACCCACATCGCGACGCACACCTCGCGCATCGCGCTGGCCACCGGCTCCACGGTGCTGCCGCTGCGCAACCCCATCGACACCGCGAAGTCCGCCGCCTCGCTGGACCTGCTCAGCGGCCGGCGGCTGGTGCTCGGCGCGGCCACCGGGGACCGGGGCGTGGAGTTCCCCGCGTACGGACTCGACCGCGACGACAGCGGGGGGCTGTTCCGTACCGCCGTCTCCACCCTGCGACGCCTTTGGACGGAGGACTTCCCGACCGTCGACTCGCGCTACGGCGCCTTCCGCGACGCGGGCGTGCTGCCCAAGCCGTCCGACGGCGGCATCCCCGTCCTGGTGACGGGGCACAGTCGGCAGAGCGTGCCGTGGATCGCCGAGCACGCCGACGGATGGCTCATGTATCCGCGCCCGCTGATCCAGCAGCGCCGGACGACGGCCCTGTGGCAGAAGGCGGTGCACGACGCGGGCGAGCCCCGCAAGCCGTTCTCGCAGTCGCTCTACCTCGACCTCGTGGAGCGCCCCGACGCCCGCCCCAGCGCCATCCACCTCGGCTACCGGACCGGGCGGCGCTATCTGCGCAGCCACCTCGAGGGGCTGCGGGACGCCGGCGTGCACCACGTCGTACTCAACCTCAAGTACGGCCGCAGGCCGGTCGACGAGGTGTTGCAGGAGCTCGCCGAGCACGTCCTGCCCCACTTCCCTGCACACGAGGCACACGAGGCGCACGAGGCGGCACCGGCGGTCTCCGCCGCCTGAGGCACGGGCCTCGGGGAACGGGGCCGTGGCCGTGCCCGTGCCCGTGGCCGTGGCAACAAACCCTCAGGAGCCGGAGTACGGCTGTCGGGTGCCGTGATGTCGCGGCGCCGCGCCGTCCGTCTGCCGTGCGCCGCAGCGACGGCAGACGGCCGCGTGCCGTGCGGGCCGGACGGCCCCGCACGGCGGGTCGAGGTCTATCTCCACTCCCGCGGGCACCATCAGCCACCGGGCCGGTACCCCCTCATGGTCTTCGCGCCGCATACCGCCTCCTCGCCTTCGGCCGTGCTGTACCGGCGGATCCGGCCGGACCGCCACCGGCCAGCGTCGGCCCGGCCGGTCCAGGCAGGGTGAATCCCCGACCAACGAGCTGGCTCCGCCCGTGGAACCGCACCGGCCGTGGAACCGCGCCCCGCTGGGAGCGCATCACCCGGAGAACCGCACCACCCGTCGCAAGACGCGCCCCCGCCCCACGGCGCTCACCCCGCAGCAATCAGCACCCCGAGGTGCTCACTCCGAGGCGGTCAGCACTCCCGAGACGGAGCGGCCGCGGAGCTCGCGGTCGGCGCCGGGCAGGACGTGGAGTTCCGCGTCCTGGGGGGAGGGCAGCGCCAGCCGGATCAGGTCCGGTACCCGGAACGCGAGGACGGACGGGTCGGGCTGGTCCACCCTCACCACCACGTGGTGGTCGAGCAGTTGGCCCACCAGGGACTGGACCCACCAGGTGTCGCCGCCCAGCAGCCGCCGGGCCCGTGCCATGTCGAAGGAGGCCGCCCCGGCCGCCGCCAGCAGGGCCAGCGCCCGGCGCAGCGGCCCGGGCAGCCGGGCGACGGCTCCGGCCGCCCGGGCCAGCACGTCGCAGGCCTCGTCGTGGAGTTCCGCCGCCAGATGGCCGTCGTCCACCAGCCCGAGGGCCAGGTCGGGAAGCGTCCACATCGGGCGGGCCGCGAACTTCTCGCCCACGGCGCGCAGGGTGAGCGGGAAGTTGCCCATCAGCTCCGTCACCTGACCGAGCGCGTCCGGCTCGCCGGCGATGCGCTCGGGCCCGGCGACGCGCGCGAAGAAATCCGCCGCGTCCCGGGCCGACAGCGGCCCCAGCGACAGGGGCCGGGCGCCGGGCAGGCCGGGCAGCCGGACCCGGGAGGTCACCAGCACCAGGCTCGCGCTGTCGGCCGGCAGCAGCGGCAGCACCTGGTCGGTGCTCGCGGCGTCGTCCAGGAGCACCAGCAGCGACCGCCCGGCGGCGAACGCGCGGAACATCCCCGCGAGTTCGTCGGTGTCCTCGGGCAGCGCCGCCGGGTCCTCACCGCAGTCCCGCAGCAGCATGCGCAGCACGGCGGCCGCCGGACGGGGGCGGTCGTCGCCGCCGTGCAGCCGGGCGTGCAGCGTCCCGTCCGGGAACCGCCCGGCCAGCCGGTGCGCCCCGTGCACGGCGAGCGCGGTCTTGCCCACCCCGGCCGGGCCCAGCAGTACGACGACACGCGGGCCCTCGCGTTGTGTCCCGTCGTCCGGCCGCGTCGCGCCCGTGCCCTCACCCGCGAGTGCGGTCAGCTCGGCCAGTTGCCGGGTGCGGCCGGTGAAGTCCGGGGTGTCCAGGGGCAGTCGCCCGCGGACGGGCCGTGCGGGCGCCGCGGCGGGTCCGCCCGCGGGGGGAGCGGCAACCGCCTCGGCGGGTGCGTCCGCCGGCACCGTCGCCGGCCGGGGCAGCGCCTCGTTCAGCACGTCCTGCTGCAGCTTCTGCAGTCGCTCGGACGGTTCGATGCCCAGTTCGTCGACGAGCCGGCGGCGCAGCCGCCCGAACGCCTCCAGGGCCGTGGCACGCTGCCCGGACCGGTGCGCGGCGTGCATCAGCTGCGCGGCGAACTCCTCGTTGAGCGGGTGGTCCGCGGTGAGTTGCTGCAGCTCCCCCACCAGACCGCGGTGGCGGCCGAGTTGCAGGTCCGCGGTGATGCGCAGCTCCAGCGCGCTGAGCCGGGAGTCGGCGATCTGCGCGATCTGCGCGGCGAGCAGCGGTCCGGTCTCCAGCCCGGCGAAGGGGTCGCCGCGCCACAGTGCGAGCGCCTGGCGCAGCAGGGCCGCGGCGGTGCGCGGATCGCCCTCGTTCAGCGCGGTGCGGGCGCGCGCGACCTGGTGCTCGAACTCCCACAGGTCCAGTTCGCCCGGCTGGAGATCGATCCGGTAGCCATTGGGGCCGGTCCGCACGCGCTCGCCCCCATCCACCGGGCAGTGCAGCGTCTTGCGTATCTGGTAGACGTACGTCTGCACGGTCTTTCGTGCCAGCCGTGGCGGGTCGGCCTCCCACAGCTCCTCGATCAGGGCCGAGGTGGACACCAGGCGGTTGGCGTTGAGCAGCAGTAGCGCCAGGGCGCGCCGGGCCATCGGCGCGGTGGGTGTGCGGTCCTCCCCCTGCGCGCGGATCTCCAGGGGGCCGAGCACCCCGATCCGCAGCGCACCGCCGTCCGCGGCAGTCCGTGCGGTGTCGTTCATGACGTCCTCTCCCTTTCCTGCCCGCGCGGCGGGCCTCTCGCGTACGACGGCCCCGGCGGGCGGGCCGAAACGTTTCCCGTCGGTCCGCGCGTGGGACTTCTCGGGGCGCGGGCGGCGGCTCGCGCCATGGCCGCCTCGCGTTTCGTACCACTGCCGCATCCGGGATCGGCGGAGCTTTCCGATGCCGGTCCTGGGGACGTCCCGCGGGCTCACCGGGACGACGCGGGCAATGTGCAGGCCGATTCGGTCGGCGACGCGGGCGCGGATGGCGGCTGCCGCCCCGTCCTGCACGGTGCCGGGCCGCGGGTGGTAGAAGACGGCGAGCTCCTCGCCGTCGGCGCCGGTGACCGGGCAGGCCACGGTGTGGGACGGGGTGACGAAGTCCAGCTCCTCCACCGCGGCCTCGATCTCGTGGCTGTGGCAGCGCACGCCGCCGCACTCGACGAGGTCGTCGGCGCGGCCGGTGACGGTGAGGATGCCGTCCTCGACGAACGCCAGGTCTCCGGTGCGGAACCAGCCGTCCGCGGTGAAGGCGCGGCGGGTGTGCTCGGCGTCGTCGAGGTAGCCGCGGGTGACCGAGGGCCCGCTCACCTGGAGGTGTCCCACGGTGCCGGCGGGCACGAGCTCGCCGCGGTCGTCGATGCAGCGCACGGCGGTGCCCGGGTGGGGCCGCCCGGCGGGGACGTAGCGCCCGTCCCCGGTGTCCAGGTCGGACAGCCGGCAGTCGACGACGCCCGACGCCGTCTCGGACATGCCCCAGCCGGGGAACATCGCGTCCCCGGGCAGCCGGAACGGGGCGAGCAGTTCCATGAAGCGCCGGACCACCGAGGCGTGCACCGCCTCCCCGCCGTTCATGATGTAGCGCAGGCGGCTCAGGTCCCAGTCCTGGCCGGCGAGCCGGTGCGCCTGGTCGTTGACGAGGGAGAAGGCGAAATTGGGCGCCCAGGTGGTGCAGGCCCGGTGCCGGTCGGCGAGGGCGAGCCAGCGCAGCGGGTCGGCGAGGACCCAGTCCTGGCGGGCGTGCACCTGGTAGGCGCCGAGGTAGACGTCCCGCACGTGGAACAGCAGCAGTCCGCCGGCGTGGTCCAGCGGCATCCAGTTGACGGTGCGGGTCGCCTCGCTGAGCTCGTTGGCGCGGGCCGTGGCGGCGGCGCGGCTGAGGATGTTGCGGTGGGTGAGCATCACGGCCTTGGGCACTCCGGTGGAGCCGGAGGTCAGCAGCAGGGCCGCGAGGTCGTCGGGGCGGGCCGGGTGGCGGTGGTGGTCGGGGACGGCGGCGCGCAGCCGGTGCGGGTGGCCGAGCCAGGACCTGACCCAGCTGGGGTGCGCCCGGGTGGCCGCGAGGACCTGCTGTCCTTGGCCGGTGACGACGCGCGGACGGCCGTAGCGCTTCCACACCGCGTCGAGCAGGCCGGGCGCGGCCGCGCGGGCGCCGTCGGTGGCGCCGGTGCCGACGAGCAGCGGGACGAACCCGCCCAGCACGCAGGCCCAGAACACGGCCAGCAGCTCGGTTTCTTCGGCGATGTGCAGGACGACCCGTTCCCCGGGGCGCACCCCGGCCTCGCGCATCCCGGCGAGCGTCCGGGCCGCCTCCGTGAGGAGCCGCGCGTAGCTCCACCGGGTCTCGCCGCCGTCGGCGCCGACGAAGCACAGGCCCTCGGCGTCGGGGGCGAGCGCGGACCGCACCAGCGCGTTGCCGAGCGTGCCGCACTCCGGGTGCGGGGCGGGCCCGCCGTCCAGCAGTGCCAGGCCTGTGCCGGTCATGAGCCATCACGCTCCCTGCGGTAGTCGCGGGGGGTGATGCCGTAGCGGTCGCGGAAGAGCCGGCTGAAGTGGGACGCCCCGTACAGTCCGGCCCGCTCCCCGATCAGCGCGACGGGCAGGTGGTCCAGGGAGGGGTCGGCCAGTTCGGTACGGCAGCGGGCCAGCCGCTCGTCGCGGATCCAGCGGGCGGGGCTGATGCCGTGCTCCTGGAAGATCTTCTGCAGGTAGCGCAACGAGATGTTGTGCTCGCGGGCGATCGTCACCGGGCTCAGATCGGGCTCGGCCAGCCGCTCGCGGACGTAGGCCTGGATGTGCAGCATCAGCGTCTGCCGGGCGATCTGCGGGTCCTGGGCGACCTCGCGCATGCGCTCCGCGAAGAGCGCCGCGGTCAGTCCCACGACGCTGCCGCCGAGCAGGTCGACCGCCGTCTCCACCTCCCTGCCGTGCCGGCCGAGCCCGTCGAGGAGGGAGGACAGCAGGGCGGCCAGCCCTTCGGCGCCGGACCACGGCCGGGCCGTCAGAGGCTCGGCCTCGGGTGCGGTCAGGCCCACCAGGCGGTGCGTGACCACGATGTCGACCAGGCGGAAGTTCTCGGGCATCACCGCCTTGTAGGGGCGGGTGCTGTCGAAGCAGACGAGCTGCGGGGCACGTACGGTCCCGTGCCGGCCGTCCTGGAACACCCAGACGGATCCGGTCAACGGACGTACGACGCGCAGGCAGCCCGCCGTGCTCAGGTCGATCTGGCGGCCCGGCCGGATCAGTTCTCTGGGGCCGTCGCCCTTGACCAGTGACACCCGTACCCCGCCGAACTGGTGGGTCCTGGTGGTGCCATCGAGCGGTTCGTCGTGCTCCCTGACGATCTGCACCCCGCCGCGGCCGGCGGGAGCGGGTCCGGCAGTGACGTGCGTCGGCTTCAGCTCGTCGAGGCGTGGCACCGCATCAACCTCCATCCGTGCGTCCGGGACGGAAACCGGCCACCCGCGCGGGCGTTCCGTCGCCTTGCCCCAGGAAAACATACCCGCATGCTGGTATCGAAGTCGTATCGGAGGATTCGATGGCACGCAAGCCCACACGCGTTCGAACAGTCCGCGACACGGGAGGGGCGAAAACGAGACGGCGTGATCCCGCACGAGGCGGTACGCGTTTGCTCAAGGACCGGCTGCGCGCCGACCTGCCGGCCCTGCCCAGGGATCGCCCGCGACCGCGGGCCTCGTTCGCCCTGGGAGCCTGCTACCGCAGGGCTGCCTCGATCCGGTCTGCGGTCTGCCGCTGGCGGCGGGCCGAGCGGGTCAGGTCGGCCGTCTCCGCGGCGGCGGTCAGCTCGCGGTAGCAGATGCCGTACGAGGGCAGCGTGCCGAGGATCTCCCAGGCCCGTTCGTCGCCGTGGCCGTGGGCCTCGGGCGGGACGTCCCACAGCAGCCGGTGCGGGCGGGCGCCCTGCCGGGCGAGCGCCTGCCGGCGCCGGGACGTGTGGATCTCCTCATGCATCCGGCACGCCAGGTGCACGGTGGCGGCCGCCAGGCCCGCTGGACCGTCGGGATCCGCGCCCGCCCCGTGCTCGCCGAGGTGGCGGACGGCCGCCTCGTCCAGGCCGGCGGCCGTCACCGAGACGGCCGAGGAGACGCCGGCCGGGTCGAGGCCGGCGTGCGCGGCGCGCTCCAGCCCGGTCAGGACGGCGTCGACGAGACAGGCGTACCGCTCCAGGGAGACGACGGACACGGCGTGCACCCCGATGCCCTCGGACAGGCACGCGGTGATCGTCTCCAGGCCCCGCTCGGTGGCCGGGATCCGGATCATCAGGTTGGGCCGGCCGACGGCGCCGTGCAGGGCGCGTGCACCCGCGACGGTGGCGCCGGCGTCGTGGGCCAGGTGGGCGGGGACGGCGGCGCAGACGTGGCCGTCGGCGCGTCCGGAGGCCTCGTACCGCGGCCGCAGCCGGTCCGCGGCACGGCGCGCGCCGTGGGCGACCAGTTCACCGAGCGCCTCGGCGACCGGCCGGCCGCGCCGGGCCAGGGCGCGCAGATGCGCGTCGTACTCCGGGTACGGCACCACGGCCCCGTCCGGCGCGGCGCCGGCACCGTGTGCGTGCAACAGCCCGCCGAACGGACCGTCGTCCACAGCGTCCAGGGCGACGGCCCCGGCCAGGTCCCGGCCGGAAGCCCCAGCGACCTCCTGGGCGACGGACGCGGCCGCGTCCCGGCCGGCGGATGCGGCAGCATCCCGTACGGCGAGCGCGGCGACAGCCCCAGCGACGTCCTGAACGACAGCCCCAGCGCCGTCCTGGACAGCAGCTCCAGCGGCATCCTGGGCGACGGACGCGGCGGCCTCCCGGGCAGCGGACGCGGCAGCGTCACGCTCGGCGGGGCGAGCACCGGACGCGGCAGCATCACGCTCCGCGGTCCAAGCACCGGACGCCACAGCCCCAGCGACGTCCCGGACGGCGGACGCGACAGCATCCCGAGCACCGGACGCGGCAGCATCCCGGTCGGCGGGCCGAGCACCGGACGCGGCAGCATCCCGGTCGGCGGGCCGAGCACCGGACGCGGCAGCTTCACGCTCGGCGGGCCGGGCACCGGACGCGGCAGCGTCACGGTCGGCGGGGCGGGCCGCGGGCGTGGTGAGTACGGCGGTGGTCATCGCCGGCCTCCGCGCGCCGTACGGGTGAGGCTGTTGCGGGCGGCCGCGGCGACTCGTTCGGGGGTGAGGCCCAGGTGCTCGTACAGCCGCTGGTAGGGGGCACTGGCGCCGAACTGTTCGATGCTCACGGCCTCTCCCGCCCCGCCCAGCAGCACGTACCAGCCCATGGCGGTGCCGGCCTCCACCGACACCCGGGCGGCGATGTGCGCGGGCAGCACGCTCTCGCGGTACTCCTCGTCCTGTTCGGCAAACCACTCCAGGCACGGCATCGACACCACACGGGTGGGGATGCCCTCAGCCTGCAGGATCCGGCGGGCCTCCAGGGCCACAGGGACCTCGCTGCCGGTCGCGACGACGATCACCTCGGGCGGTGCGCCGTCCGCCTCGGCGAGGACATAGCCGCCGCGCAGGAGGCCGTCGGCCGGTGCGAGGCCGGAGCCGGGCGAGCGGTCCAGCACCGGCAGGTCCTGGCGGGTGAGGGCGAGGCCGGCGGGCCGGTCGGCGCGCTCGAGGATGCCGCGCCACGCCACGGCCGTCTCGTTGGCGTCGGCGGGGCGCACCACGTCCAGGCCGGGGATGCCGCGCAGCGACCACAGGTGCTCCACCGGCTGATGGGTGGGCCCGTCCTCGCCCAGCCCGACGGAGTCGTGCGTCCACACGTAGGTGACGGGCAGCCGCATCATGGCCGCGAGCCGCACCGCCGGGCGCATGTAGTCGGAGAAGACCAGGAACGTGCCGCCGTAGGGGCGGGTGCCGCCGTGCAGGGCGATGCCGTTGAGGATCGCGCCCATGGCGTGCTCGCGGATGCCGAAGTGCAGGGTGCGGCCGTAGCGGTGGCCGGGGAAGGCCTTGGTGGCGTGCTCCTCGGGGAGGAAGGACGGCTCCCCGCGCATGGTGGTCAGGTTGGACTCGGCGAGGTCCGCGGAGCCGCCCCACAGCTCGGGCAGCACCCCGGCCAGCGCCGAGAGCACCGCCCCGGACGCCTTGCGGGTGGCCGGCTGCCCGCCGGCCGGGAAGTGCGGCAGGTGCCGCGTCCAGCCCTCGGGCAGCCGGCGCGCGGCGATCCGGTCGTACTCGGCGGCCCGGCGCGGGTGCGCGGCCCGCCAGTCGGCGTACGCGCGATCCCATCGGCGGTGGGCGAGGCGGCCCCGGTCGAGGGCGGTGCGGGTGTGCGCGAGGACGTCGTCGGGCACCTGGAAGGAGCGGGCGGGATCGAGGCCCAGGACCTCCTTGAGCGCCGCTGTCTCGGCCGCGCCGAGTGCGGAGCCGTGGATCTTGCCGGAGTTCTGCTTGCCGGGTGAGGGCCAGCCGATGACGGTGCGCAGGGCGACCAGGGAGGGCCGGCCCGTCTCCCGCCGGGCCGCGCTCAGCGCCCGGTGCAGTGCCTCGGCGTCCTCGGTGTAGGCCCCGCCGGCCGTCCAGTCCACCTGCTGCACCTGCCGGCCGTACGCCCGGTAGCGGGCCAGGACGTCCTCCGACACGGCGACGCAGGTGTCGTCCTCGATGGAGATCCGGTTGTCGTCCCAGAGCACAACCAGGTTGCCGAGCTGCTGGTGCCCGGCCGGCGAACTCGCCTCATGGCTCACCCCCTCCTGCAGGTCCCCGTCGGAGGCGAAGACCCAGATCGTGTGGTCGAAGGGAGAGGTGCCGGGCGGGGCACCGGGGTCGAACAGGCCGCGCTCGCGGCGGGCGGCCATCGCCATGCCGACGGCGTTGGCGAGCCCCTGCCCGAGCGGACCCGTCGTCGTCTCCACGCCCGGCGTGTGCCCGTACTCGGGGTGCGCGGGCGTGCGGCTGCCCTCGCGGCGCAGTGCCGCGAGATCGTCGAGGCCGAGCGGGTAGCCGCTCAGGTACAGCTGGACGTAGAGGGTCAGGCCGGCGTGGCCGCAGGACAGCACGAAGCGGTCCCGGCCCGCCCAGCGGGGGTCGGCCGGGTCGTGCCGCAGGAGTTTGTGGAACAGCAGGTGGGCTGCCGGAGCGAGGCTGATCGCGGTCCCGGGGTGGCCGTGACCGGCCGCCTCCACCGCGTCGGCGGCCAGGGCGCGCGCCACGTCGACGGACCGGCGGTCGGCGTCGGTCCAGGCCGCCCGGGCCTGACGGACGTCGTCGTACTCGGTGAGCGCTGCGGTCATGGTTCCTTCCTCGGACGGGACCGGCGTTCAGCGGGTGACGTCGGTCGGCGGGAGGCCGCTCCGGCCCCGGGAACGGAGCAGGAGGGCGGCGGCATGGGCCGCCGAGGCGAGCGTGATGTGGCGGTGCCAGCCGGCGAAGGTGCGGCCCTCGAAGTCGTACAGGCCGACACGGCGGCCGGTGACGGTCACGTCCTGGGCGAGCTGTGCCGGAGTGGCGGCCAGCCGCACCAGGGCGCCGGTGGGCAGGGCGGTCAGGTCGGTGAGCCAGAAGGCGGTGTCCAGCGGGCTGAACGGGTCCCTCTGCGCCAGCAGCAGCTGCCGACGCCGCGGTCCGGGCGGGGTGTCGGCCGTCTGGCACGGCACCCGGGCGACCTCGCGGTGGCCCGTCCCGGGAGCGGGGGTGCGCACGCGACTGAAGCGGCGCGGCGCCAGGCCGCCGGCCAGCCGGCGCGCGGTGACCGCGCGGCCGGTGCCGCGGCCGTCGGCGGTGAGAGGGCTCAGCAGTTGCGAGGCGCTGATGCGCAGCAGGTAGGGGAAGCCGCCGGCGCCGAGCAGAGCGGCGACCCGGCCCGCCGAGGCCTGCCGGGCGTCCAGCAGGACCGGGGGGCGGGGTGCCCCAGCGGCGGGGGCGGTGTCCAGGACCATCTCGAGACCGGCCCCGACGCCGTCCACGGCGACCGTGTCGGCGGGGATGCCGGCCTGTGCGCGCAGGTGGGCGTCGTCCAGCCAGCGGGAGGTGAGCTGCAGGTGCCAGTCGACCGGGTAGCCGCCCCGCTCCGAGGCGGCCCACAGCCCGACGGCCCGCTGCGCGTTGGCGGACCGTCCCGTGCCCCGGTCGGCGAAGTAGTCGACCCCCACGCCGCCGCGTCCGGTGCGGGGCATGGTCGCGGTGTGCACGACCCAGGCCCGGGGCGGTGCGAGGCGGCCCATGTGGCGGGCGAGGGCGTCGCGCACCGGGCACCAGCACCACGTCGAGTCGCTGACGAAGTGGTGCAGCCGCTGGGCATCGGCCGGCACGCCGGTGTGCGAGGCGATGTTGCGGATGGTCTTGCGCCCGGTCGCCGCGAGCAGCCCCCGGATGTACAGCTCACCGCTGCGCCGCTGGTCGCGGCGGGCCAGGGGACGCAGCACCCGACGGGACAGGTCGGCGACCGGATCGGCGTCGGCAACGGCATCGGGACGGCCGTCCGGCCGGTTCCCGGTGCCGTCCGGGCCGGGCCGACCGGTCTCGGGATGCGGCCCGGTGCCGGTGTCGCCGCTGAGCCGCACGCCCGGCCGGGGCGGGACGTACGAGGCGACGGTGCTCATGTGCCGATCCGGCCGTAGGCCGCTTTCAGCAGCCCGGGGGCAGGGTCCTGAAGCAGTCCGGGGCGGCCCGGCGCGTCCAGGACGACGAACCTGAGCCGGGTGCCGCGGGTCATGCCGTCGAGGGCGAACGCGGCGCGCAGCCGCTCCCAGGCGTAGCGCGGGTAGGACGTCGGCAGCCTCAGCGATTCCAGCACGGCCCGGTGCCGCGCCACGTGCCCGGCGTCCAGCCGCCCCGCCGCACGGGCGAGTTCGGCGGCGAACACCATGCCGATGGACACGGCGTGGCCGTGCCGGATGCGGTAGTTCTCCGCGTGCTCGACGGCGTGGGCGAGCGTGTGGCCGTAGTCGAGGAACTCCCGCGTGCCCTGGGCGGGCGGCTCCCCCGCGACCACGGCGGCCTTCGCGCGCATCGCTCCCTCGATCAGCTCCCGGGTCCGCTCGCCCGCCGGGTCAGCGGCCGCCCGCGGGTCGGCCTCGATCAGGTCGAGGAGGGCGGGGTCGCTGATCAGGCCCGCCTTGACGACCTCGGCGAGGCCGCTGGTGTAGTCGGCGCGCGGCAGCTGGGCGAGCAGGTCCAGGTCGCACACCACGCCGGCCGGCCGGTGCAGGACGCCGACCAGGTTCTTGCCCTGCGGGATGTTGAGGGCGGCACGGCCGCCGACCGCGGCGTCGACCATGGCGGCCGGGGTGGAGGGGGCCAGCACCAGGCGGATGCCGCCCTGCCAGGTGGCGGCGAGGACGCCCGCGAGGTCGGCGGTGGCGCCGCCGCCCAGGGCGACGACGGCGTCGGAGGGGGTGAAGCCGGACTCGGCGAGCTGCGACCAGAGGTAGACGAGGACGCCGGCGTCCTTGGCCCCCTCGCCGGGCGGCACCACCAGGGGCAGCACATGGCGGCCGTGGCGTTCGAGGTCGCCGGCGACCCGGTGGGCGGCCGCGGCCAGTTTCGGCGGGTGGACGAGCGCCACCCGCAGCACCTTCTCCCCGAGCATGCGCCCGACCTGCTCGTGCAGACCGCTGCCGACGACGACGGGGTACGGCGTGGGGCCGGCCGCCCGCAGGGTGGCGGTCACAGGGGACGAATTCGTCGGGAAATTCACGTTATGCCTCATTTGACGGCCAGGTGGGTGAGATAGGCGCGGTGGTTGCGGGCGGTCTCCGGCACGCTGTCGCCGCCGAACTTCTCCAGCGCGGCATCCGCGATCACCAGCGCGGTCACGGCCTGGGCGACCACCGCGGCGGCCGGCACCGCGCACACGTCGGAGCGCTGGTGATGGGCCACGGCGGGCTCGCCGGTGCTCACGTCCACGGTGGCCAGGGCCCGCGGCACGGTGGCGATCGGCTTCATCGCGGCGCGCACCCGCAGCAGTTCGCCTGTGGAGATGCCGCCCTCGACACCGCCGGAGCGGCCACTGGTGCGGCGTACGCCGCCGTCGGCGGGGACGATCTCGTCGTGCGCCTCGGAGCCGGGGACCGCGGCGAGCGCGAAGCCCGCCCCGAACTCGACTCCCTTGATGGCCTGGATGCCCATGAGGGCGCCGGCCAGGCGCGCGTCCAGCCGGCGGTCCCAGTGCACGTGCGAGCCGAGGCCCGGCGGCAGACCGTGGACCAGGACCTCGACGACGCCGCCGAGGGTGTCCCCGGCACGGTGCGCCCGGTCGACCTCGGCGACCATGGCCGCCGACGCCGCGGCGTCGAAGCAGCGCACGGGGTCGGCGTCGAGCCGCTCGGTGTCCTCGGGGCCGGGCAGCGCGGGCGAGACGGAGTGCTGTCCGCCGAGTGCCACGACATGGCTGACGAGCCCGATCCCGTACGCCTGGTGCAAAAAGGCCTCGGCGATGCTGCCCAGGGCGACCCGGGCGGCGGTCTCCCGGGCGCTGGCCCGCTCCAGGACGGGCCGGGCGTCGTCGAACCCGTACTTCTGCATCCCGGCCAGGTCGGCGTGGCCGGGGCGGGGACGGGTGAGAGGTGCGCTGCGTGCCTGGCCGGCCAGCTCGTCGGCGGGGACTTCGTCGGCGGCCATCACGGTCTCCCACTTGGGCCACTCGCTGTTGCCGACGCGGACGGCGAGGGGGCTGCCGAGGGTGCGGCCGTGCCGTACCCCGCCGGCGAAGGCCACTTCGTCGCGTTCGAACGTCATACGGGCGCCGCGCCCGTGCCCCAGGCGGCGGCGGGCGAGGGCCTCGGCGACCTGGTCGGTCGAGGTCCGTACACCAGCCGGCAGTCCCTCGAGCACAGCGGTCAGGGCCGGCCCGTGCGACTCGCCGGCGGTGAGCCATCGCAAAGCAGACAATGCGGTTCCTTCGGTGTGGTGCGGAGCGTCGGAGTCGGCGCGGGGTGGACGGGTACGGGGCACCACCGCGCCGACATGTGCGGCGACTGCGGGATGCGGGGCGGGGCGGTAGTGCGGGTGGGGCGGTGGTGCGGGAGGGGCGGTGGTGCGGGAGGGGCGGTGGTGCGGGAGGGGCGGTGGTGCGGGAGGGGCAGTGGTGCGGACGGGGCGGTAGTGCGGACGGTGCAGTGATGCGGGCGGTGCAGTGGTGCGACGTGGGCGGTCGGGTGCGGGGCGTCGCTGCGGCGCCCCGCGCGGCGGATGCCGGCTGGCCGAGGCCGCCGCGCCGCCCGCATCACCGATCCCAGGTGCAGGACGCCGCCGCGCTGCCGTGCGCGGTGGATGCCGGGTGTGGCGGGTGGTGTCACGCCGCCGTGCGGGTGCCGGTGCGGCGTGCCGCGGTCTGGTGCAGCCGACCCGGGGTGCGGGCGCCGGCCGGGTCCGGGACCCGCTGTACCCGCCAGCCGCAGTCCTTCAGCTGCTGTGCCATGCCCAGCGCGGCGGTGGGCGCGACCCTCAGCTCGACCAGACCGCTGGGCTTGCCCGGCGAGTGGTCGATGGACATGTCCTCGATGTTGATGCCGAGTTCGGAGGCGGCGCCCAGCAGCCGCGCCAGCTCGCCCGGCTGGTCCCCGATGAGGATCCGCACCGGCACGCAGGTGAGGTCGGGGCCGCCGTGCTTGCCCGCGATGGCGCCGCGGCCGGCCAGCCCGCGGGTGAGCAGGTCGGCCAGCAAAGTGGTGCCCTGGGCGCGTTCGTCGGCGTCGCAGGCGGCCAGCCCCCGCAGCGCCGCCACGGTGACGTCGAGGTCTTCGGCGAGTTCCGTCAGCACGTCGGCGACCGCCCTCGCGTTGGACTCGAGGATGTCGCCCCACAGCCGTACGTCGCCCTCGGCGATCCGGGTCACGTCCCGCAGCCCCTGGCCCGCCAGCTGCACCGCGTCGGCGGACAGGTGCTGCAGCCGGGCCGCCACCAGCGCGGCCACCACGTGCGGGGCGTGGGAGACCACCGCGACCGCCCGGTCGTGCGCCTCGCTGTCCATGAGGACGGGGATCGCACCGCACAGCGCGACCAGTTCCAGCGCCTTGTTGAGGGTCTCGCGCCCGGTGTGCGGGGACGGGCTGAGCACCCAGGTGCGCTCCTCGAACAGGGTGGCGCAGGCGGCCAGCGGTCCGGAGCGTTCCCGCCCCGCCATGGGGTGGCCGCCGATGAAGACCGACGGATCCCCGCCGTGGGCGGCGGCCTCGCGCTCCGGTCCGCCCTTCACGCTCGCCACGTCGGTGTAGCTGCGGGCGAGCCCGCGGGTCTGCTGCTCGGCGAGGACGGCACCGATCCGGGCCGGCGGCACGGCCAGTACGGCGATGTCGGCCGGCACGGGCGGAGTGCCGACCTGGCCGGCGCCGAGGGCCGCGGCGGTACGGACCGCGGACTCGTCGGCGTCGCTCAGGTACACGCACACCCCGTGCCGGGTGAGGGCCAGCGCGATGGAGGTGCCGATCAGGCCGGTGCCCACCACCGCGGCGGTGCGGATCATCCGGCGCCCCCTCCGGCCACGGTCAGGTCCCGGCGCAGTGCGGCCGCGCCCCCGAGGTACACGTGCTGGATCTCGGGCTTGGGCCGCTCGGTGTCGGCGTGCGCGAGGATCCTGACCACCCGGGGCAGTGCCCCCTCGACGTCGAGTTCCTGCGCGCACATCAGCGGCACGTCGGCCAGGCCGAGTTCGCGCACGGCGACCGCGGGGAAGTCGCTGTGCAGGTCGGGGGTGGCGGTGAAGATGACGCTGACCAGGTCGTCGTGGACCAGTCCGTTCGCGTCGAGCATCTGCTGGAACAGGGTTTTCACGCTGTCACGCAGGTGGAGCCGGTCGTCGCGCTCCAGCTGGACCGCGCCGCGCACTGCTCGCATCGTCATGGCGCCCTCTTCGCTCGGTTGGGATGGTGCCGGTGGTGGGGCTCAGGCCGCCGCGGCGATCCGGGCGGGGCCCTGCCGCAGGGGGGTGCCGCGCTCCCGGTACAGCTCGGCGACCTGGAAGGCGAGGTCGAGCGACTGGTAGCGGTTGAGCCGGGGGTCGCAGGCCGTCCGGTAGCGCTGGTGCAGGTCGTGGACGGCGATGTGGTCGCCGCCCCCGACGCACTCCGTGACGTCCTCGCCGGTCAGCTCGATGTGGATGCCGCCGGGGTGGGTGGCCAGGGCGCGGTGCACCTCGAAGAAGCCGCGGACCTCGTCCAGTACGTCGTCGAAGCGGCGGGTCTTGTGTCCGCTGGGCGCCTCGAAGGTGTTGCCGTGCATGGGATCGCACAGCCACACGACCTGGGCGCCAAAGTCCGTGACCTTCTCGACGAGGTCGGGCAGCACGTCGCGGACCTTGTCCCGGCCCATGCGGGTGATGAAGGAGAGCCGGCCGGGCTCGCGGCCCGGATCGAGCCGGTCGATGAGGGCCAGTGCGTCGTCGGGCGTGACGTTCGGGCCGAGCTTGACCCCGATCGGGTTGCGCACCCTGGAGGCGAACTCGATGTGGGCACCGTCGAGTTGACGGGTCCGCTCACCGATCCAGATCATGTGCGCGGACACGTCGTAGGGCAGCGCGGTGCGCGAGTCCGTGCGGGTGAGCGCCGTCTCGTAGTCGAGCAGCAGCGCCTCGTGGCTGGAGTAGAACTCGGCGGAGTGGAACTCGCTGGGGTCGGCGCCGCAGGCGGCGAGGAACGTCAGCGCGTCGTCGATGGACCGGGCGAGGTCCTCGTAGCGCTCGCCGATCGGTGAGCTGGCGACGAAGTCCCGGTTCCACTCGTGGACCTGGCGCATGTCGGCGTAGCCGCCGGTGATGAAGGCGCGGATCAGATTGAGGGTGGCGGCGGAGGCGTGGTACATCCGCTTCAGCCGCTCGGGGTCGGGCCTGCGGGCCTCGGGGGTGAACTCCAGGCCGTTGACCGAGTCGCCCCGGTAGACGGGCAGTTCGACGCCGCCCTGCACCTCGGTGGGCTTGGAACGGGGCTTGGAGTACTGACCGGCGATGCGGCCGATCTTCACCACCGGCACCGAGGTGGCGTAGGTGAGGACCGCGGACATCTGCAGCAGGGTCTTGATCTTGTCGCGGACCTTCTCGGCGGTGACCGCGGCGAAGGTCTCGGCGCAGTCGCCGCCCTGCAGGACGAACGCCTCGCCGCGGGCGACCTGGGCGAGCCGGCCGCGCAGCTGGTCGCACTCCCCCGCGAAGACGAGCGGCGGGTAGGCGGACAGCTCTGCGACGACGTCGCGCAGGGCTTCGGGGTCGGGCCAGTCGGGCTGTTGGGCGGCCGGCAGCCGGCGCCAGGAGTCCGGGGACGTCACGGTGTGCTCAGCATGCATGCGGGTAAGGCCTCAATCTCGTACGGAAGGAAGGGGCCGGCCGCCCGGCCCGGGCCGCGGCGTGATCGCCGGTTCTGCTGAGCACCGGCTACTCCTCGAGCAGGTCGGGCTGCTCGGCGACGATCTCGTTCCACAGCAGCTGGAAGCTGAACCAGCCCAGCTGCTCGTCCCCGAAGCCCTCGCGGGCGGCCAGGGCCTGCTCGTGTGTGAAGGTCTGCGGGGTTCCCGCGGCCTGTGCGAGCAGCTGCACCTGGGCGCAGCTGTCGTAGGTGAAGAACCAGTGCACGGCCTCGTCCAGGGAGCCGCCCACCGTGATCAGTCCGTGGTGGCGCAGCAGGATGGCCCGGTTGTCGCCGAGCTTCTCGGCGATGTCGCGGCCCTGGGCCACCGAGACGGAGGGGCCCTCGTAGTCGCCGTAGAGCACCTGGCGGCCGTAGAACGCGGCGGACTCCTGGTCGATGGGCTCCAGGAGCCGGCCCAGGGCGCCCAGCGCCCGGGAGTGGGGGGTGTGGCCGTGGGCGGCGGCGGTGGCGCCGGGGTGCAGTTCGTGGATCTGCGAGTGGATCACGAAGGCGCTGGGGTTGACCGGGTGACGGCCGCTGACGACGCGTCCGGTGGAGTCGACGCAGATCAGGTCGGCGACGCGGGCCTGGTTGAAGGAGACGCCGAAGGGATTGACCCAGAAGCGGTCCTCGTGTTCGGGGTCGCGCACGGAGATGTGGCCGGATATGCCTTCGCCGAACCCGTACTTGCCGAACAGTCTCAGGGCGGCGGCCAGCCGCTGCTTGCGGTGGCGGCGGGTCTCCTCGTACGTGGCGAAGTGCGGCTCGCCGGGGATCGGCAGCCCGGTGGCGGTGTCGGCGAGATAGGCGGGGCGGGGCTCGGTGACGGTCGTGCTCATGCGCGGGTAGGTCCTTCCTGGGTGGCAGTGGCCCGGGGCGGCGCGCCGTCAGGCGGCGACCGGTTCGGCCTCGCTGCGGGCGGCGTTCACGGTGGCGGAGTGCTCGAGGATCGCCGCGACGATGTCCTGGCTGCGGTCGACGAGGGAGGGGATGCCGAAGGTGAAGAACAGGGCTCCGGCGGCGATGTTGCCGAGCCCGTACAGACGCGGGTCGGGCCGGCCGTTGCTGGTGAGCCGGCTGGTGGCGCGGGCCAGCTGCAGCCCGCCGTGCGGGTGGCGGCTGGCCGCGCGGGCCCGGATCAGCGAGGTGACCAGGGACAGCGCGCTGGTGGGGATGCGCCCCTCGGAGGCGTTGACGGCGCTGATCACCCGGTCGGCGCGGAACTCGGTGCCGTCGGCCGCGAGCACGTCGAAGCCGCTGTCGTCGGCGGGGGTGATGTCGAGCAGGCCGGAGTACATCTCCAGCTGCCCCGTCTCGACCAGCTCGAGCAGCACGGTGGCGCTGCTCGGCGGCATCGGGCAGCACAGGCTCATGATGGTGCGGTAGTGGGCGCGCAGGACCTGGACCTTGTCCTCCTCGCGCAGCAGCGGCCATACGTCGGGGCCGGTCTCGGGCACGGCACGCTGCAGGATGCGCAGGCCCATGTGCGGCGAGTCGACCTCGTCGATCTGGCGGCGCAGCCGGTCCACCGGGTCCTCCAGGTCGACGCGGATGATCTCGTGGATGACGGCGTCGAGGTCGGCTCCCGCGTCGCGGAACTCGGCCCGCATCACCGCGGCGACGTCCTCGATGGCCAGCTCGCGCCGCCCCCTGGCCGTGGTGCGCATCCGCTCCGGCGTCAGATGGCGCAGCTCGAAGTGGACGGGCCGCTGCCGCACGCCGGGCAGCACACCGCGCCGGGACAGCAGGCTGATCGGGCCCTGATGGCCGCGGGCGGCCAGCGACAGCACGATGTCGACGGCGGTCAGGCCGCTGCCGATGACGGCCACGTGCTCGTCCTCGCCGATGTCCTCCAGCGTGCCGGAGACCGGGTAGGGGTCGCCGACGAAGCCGGGGGTGCCGCCGAGGCCGTAGACGTCCTTCGGGCTGTCCCCGCCGACGGACAGGACGACGTAGTCGAAGGCGCGGGAGGATCCCGGGCCGGTGCGCAGCAGCACCTGGTTGGGCAGCCGGGCGGCGGAGCCGACGGCCTCGCCGATGATGTCGACGCGCCAGCCCTTGCGCCGCAGTTCGCCGAGGGCCGCGTACGCGGACTCCTCCAGGTAGTCGCCGTAGACCGGGCGGGGCGCGAACCGGGCCCCGGAAATGCGGTCGACGCCCCGCGAGACGCCGGCGACGCGGTCCCGCGTCTCGAGCCAGCGCTCGAAGTGGCCCAGGTCCCCGGCGCGTACGGACATGTCGTCGGGGGTCGCGTTCACGCGCAGCGTCTCGGAGTCCACCTGGTAGGCCCGGCCGCGCCACAGGTGGGGCGACGGCTCGAACACGGTGAGGGTGCCCGGGTCGCCCTCGCTGCGGGCCAGGGCGTCGACCAGGCAGACGGCGGCCGCGCCGCCGCCGACGACGCCGATCGAGATTCCAGAGGACATGTGTCAGTCACCTATCGGTATGCGGACGGCTCGGGGCGGGCAGGCGCAGTACTCCGGCGCCGGGCGGGTGCGGGGCGCGGTGTCCGCTCCTGCCGTGTGCGGGCGGAGGGGCCTCACCAGGTGTGCCTGCACAGGACGTGCCTGCGCGGGTCAAGCCTGCGCGCGTCATGCCTGCGGGGGCTCCAAGCGGTGGAAGCTGCCCTGCAGAAAGATCAGCGGGGAGCGGGTGCCGCCGCGCACGCCGAGCCCGACGACCTCGCCGATCACCATGACGTGGTCGCCGGCCACCACGTGGTCGCGGTAGCGGCACTCCATCCAGCCCGCGGCGTCGAAGAGCAACGTCCCGGTGTGGACGCCGAGTTCGGCGGGCTGGGTGCGCACCGCCTCGTCGCGCTCGGCGCGCGGGCGGGCGAAGAGCCGGGCGAGGTCCTCCGAGCCGCCGTCGAGGATGGAGATGCCCCAGACCCTGGCCGCCATCAGGTCGGTGAGGAAGCCGGAGTCGCTGCGGAAGCTGACCGACACCAGGGGCGGCTCGAGCGACACGGAAGTCAGGGAGTTGACGGTGACCGCGCTGTGCCGGCGGCCGTCCTGTTCCTGGCGGTGTGTGCTCACCACACACACGCCGGTCGCGAAGTGGCGCATGACGGCGCGCAGGTCGCTCGGGGCGTCGACGGCACCCGTCGTCTGATCCGCTGCTGGGGCCTGGCCCATGGTTGGTCCTCTCCGGGTCTTGGGACATGCGGCGCGGAGTCTGCGGTCGGTGTCACCGGGACGGCCGGGCCGAGGGCAGAGCGCATGGGAGACGAACGCGGATGTCCGAAAGTGATGAAACGATCCGCTGCCAGCGACTGTAGGAACGGGCCCGATCCACCACTTGCCGCCTCGCGCACGAGCCCTTGCGGAATCACGCGCCCCGGTCTTCCCACCCCGACCGCCCCGCACCCACCGGGGTCTGCGCGGACAACGCGGGACGGCCGGCCCCCGAGAGGGCCGGCCGGTGAGAGAGGGGTGCGGGGTCGCTCAGAGCAGGGTGCGCCGGGGCGCCGGGCGCCCCCGGTGGCCGCGCGGGCGCTGTGCCTGCTGCGTGGCCAGGGCGACCTCACGCCGAGCGGCCTCGGCGATCTCGATGATGCGCTCGGCGTGAGGCAGCAGCCGCGCCCCCGCTTCGGTCAGGGACAGTTGACGCCGGCTGCGGTCGAACAGCTCGGTCCCGACATCCTCTTCGAGGTTCTTGACCTGGGCGGTCACGGTCGACTGGGCGTAGTGGAGGTTCTTGGCGGCTCTCGTGAAACTCAGCTCGGCCGCCACCTCCCTGAAGGCCCGTAACTGCTGGAACTGCACGACACGGCCCCTTTCTCCGGCCACGTTCCCCCGACGTGAAAAATAAGATACCAGCTTGCCCGTTTTTTTTGCCTCCTCGTGCACGCGTACGGGTCGGTCACAGGCGCTGCCGGCGGCTCCCGTCACGCCGGCCGTTCAGTCGGCCATCGCGGCCGGTGACATCAGGTCCCGGGCGATCTGCGGCAGCACCCGGTCCAGCAACTCCCCTTCGCGCACGGCCCCTTCGACGGTGCGTGGCACGTCGTCCACGGCCACGGCATGCGCGTACAGGGCGGGTAGATTGCGCTGGCAGGCCGCGAGCACGGCCCGCCGCCCGGCGATCTCCTGCTGCGGCGCGAGCGGTACGAAGGCCACCACGACCGCTTGGCCCGGCTCGGGCAGGTCGGTGTGGACCACGGCGCACTCCCGCACGCAGGCCAGTTCGAGCAGTTCCCCCTCCAGGGCGAAGAAGCCGCTCTCCCAGTCGGTGTCCGGGGCGTGCTCGTAGAGGTCGGGCGCGTGGGTGACGGTCATGCGGAGATCTCCTGTTGCACGGTCTGCTCCAGCTGGAGATTCAGGGTGATGATCGGAACCACCGCCTCCAGCAGCTGCGCGGTCCGGATCCGGCCCGTGGGGCTGTAGGGAATGTGGTCGACCGCGATCACGTGTGCCGGGATCGACGGCACCCGGCGGGCACAGGCGGTGCGCAGCGCGGTGTATCCCGTGGCCTCGCGCCCGACGGCGACCGCGATGAACGGCACGACGAGCGCGTCGCCCAGCGAGGGCAGGCTGACCCGCACCACGGCGGTGTCGCGCAGGCAGGGCAGGTTGAGCAGGTCCGACTCGAGGCGGAACAGCGCGGCGTCGAGGGCGCGGTCACGGGCGGGCGATGTCACGCCCGAACCGCGCCCGGTCACAGTGAGCCGGCCCTGCTCGTCGAGGACACCGAGGTCGTCGGTGACGAAGAAGCGCTGCTCGCCCGTGCCAGCGTCGAGGGTGACGAACGCGTTCTCACCCTCGCGGTCCTCGCGGTCCTCGCGGTCCTCGAGATAGCCGTCCATCACATGGTGGCCGGCGACGGCGACCCGGCCGGGGCGTCCGGCCGGCAGCACGGCGCCGGCCTCGTCCAGGACCGTGACCGTGGTGCCGAGCACCGCCCGGCCGGTGCGCGCCCTGGTGACCTGCGCCTCCTCCGGGGTGAGGATCGCGCTCAGCCCGGTCTCGGGTGTCGTGTAGGCCAGGTGCAGCACAGGGCCGAGCCGCTCCCAGGCGGCGTTGACCGTCCAGCGGCCGAGGTGCCGGCCCGGCGTGATCACGCACCGCAGCTTGCCGGTGTGTGCCAGCGGCGCGGAGGCCGGGTGGGCCAGCAGCCGGCCGAGCGTGCCGGGGTCGATCACCGCGGTGGTGACCTGTTCGGCGGTGACGAGCGCGGCCACGGTCTCCGCGTCCTGCGTGGCGTCCAGCACCACGGTGGCGCCGACCGCGAGCAGGGTGCGCGCCAGCTGCAGGGACAGCGGCAGCCACAGCGGTGCGGCCACCAGGTGGGTGTCGTGGGCGTCGAAGCCGAACTCGTCGACCAGGTCGACCAGTCCACGCCCCTCGGCGGCGGCCCGGCGCACCGCGATCCGCTGCCGCTGCCCGCCGGGCACGACGCTGAAGGACTCCCGGTGCAGCGGCTCGGGCAGCCGCCTGAGCGGCTCGCTGTGCAGCAGCCGGCGGACGGAGAGCTCCGCGTCGGACCCGCCGGAGACCTTCGTGCCCCGCAGTTCGTCGCGCACGTGCTCCTGGCCGTCCTCGCAGGGTGCGGCCTTGCGCTCACTGCCGGCCGGTTCGCGCGTGCGCTCGGCCCCGGCGGCTGCGCACGTCTGCCCGTCCTCGGCCGATCCGTGCTCCTGCTCGCCATCGCAGCGGGTGAACGTCCGCCCGCCCTCGGCCCGTACACACGCCTTCGGCCCGGTATCGTCCACCGCCGTTGCGTCCAGCACGATCCGCAGCGCCCCGGGCCGGCCCGGCCACGCGCACCCCTCCAGCAGCGGCCCGTGCTGCGCGGTGACGAACACCGCGCACGGGTCGAGCACGCCGAGGACCGCTTCGAGCCGGTCGGCCTCCAGCGCGGGGTCGAGCCCCGTGCAGGGGATGCCGAGCGTCGCGCAGGCGGCCAGGGCGACCGTGAGCTCCCAGCTCGGGTCGGCCAGGAACACCGCGCGGGCGGGGCGGACCTCGGGCAGCCGGCCCACGAGGCCGGCCGCGAACCGGTCCACCGCGTCGGCGAACTGTGTCCATGACAGGCGCGTCGCGCCGTCCACGACGGCGATCGCGTCCGGGCGGACGGCCGCATGCCGGCGGATGTCGTCAAGCTTGATCATGTGGCTTCTCCGTGGTCGGTGAGCCCGGGCTCCGACGTCTGGCCCCCGTCGCACGCCGCGCGGGCGCGCCGGGCCAAGGGGCACCAGGCCGCGGGCGGGCGCGGAGGCGTATCAGGCCTCGGGAGCCGGATCCAGCCAAACAAACCCGCATGCAGGTTTTCTATGCTTATCGGAAAGTGCGATGACAGGGCGCCGGCATGTCAGGTCGCACCCCACGGCACGCTCGCGGACACCGACAATCCGTGGGTCCCGGCCCGCCGACCCGACCCGCGGAGGACGCCTTGACCGGCCACCGGCCCCGCCCGCCGACCGCCCTCCCCCTCTCCCCCTCACCCGACTTCTTCCCGGCGCCGCCCCGGGCCGGCGCCGCGGACGGCCGCGGCGGCGGGCGGGCACCCATGAGGCCGGTCGCCGTCCTCGTGGGTCTGCCCGGGGCGGGCAAGTCCACGGTGGGACGGCTGATGGCCCAGCGGCTCGGGGTCGGCTTCCGGGACACCGACGAGGACATCGAGGAGCGCACCGGACGGTCCGTCGCACAGATCTTCGCCGCGTACGGGGAAGGCCGCTTCCGCGAGCTGGAGCAAGCGGCGGTGCGCATCGCGCTCGCCGAACACGAGGGTGTGCTCGCGCTGGGCGGTGGTGCCGTCGTCGACCCCGTCACGCGCGGGCTGCTCGCGGGCGGTCCGGTGGTGCATGTCGACGCCGAGGTCCCAGAGGTGCTGGGCCGCCGCCAGGGTGTCGCGGGCCGGCCGCTGCTCGCCGGGAACGCCTCCGCCCGGCTGCGCAGCCTGGCCGCGCAGCGCGCGCCGTTCTACCGCGAGGTCGCCCGGGTGACCGTACCCACCCGGAACCGCAGCGCCGCACAGGTCACACGGGCGGCCCTGCTCGCCCTGTCCCTGCACCCGGCGCGGTGACCGGCGGCCGGCGGGTTCACCGGCAGCCATCCGGTGCCGACCGCGACGACGCCACCGGCCCGGCCTCGAAATACGACGACCCGACACGCCGGACACCGTCCGACCGCCGACGGGCCGGGCCCGAGGACCTGTCGCGTCCGGGCGAGCGGCGGCGGCGACACCGTGTGCCGGGTCCCCCGCCCCGGCACACTCGGCACGGCGCTCCTGCCTGCGGGGCGACTATGTGTCGGCCCGCTCCGCGGCCCTTTCGACCCTGGCCATCAGCCGCTTGCCGCGATCGGTCGCGATGTCCAGCTGCTCAAGGGTCTCGGGGGTCGCGATCGCGCGCGCGAGTCCCCGGTAGAGGACCGCTATGCGTTCCTCCAGATCACTGCGGTCGCTCATCACCTCCGACATCAGCTGCACCCCGCTGAACGCGCCGACGATCATCTGCGCGGCGTCGTTGCCGTCGACGCCCGGCAGCAGCTCGCCCCGCTCCTCCGCCTCGGCGAGGATCCTGGCGTGCACGTCGATCCACGCCTGGTACGGAACCCGGCGGTTGATCTCGTGCACCTGGTCCACCGCCAGCCGGATACTGCCCTGCAGCATCCGGTCGAAGGTGAGGCGGTGCGCCACGAGCAGCCCGACGTCGAGGGCGTCCTGGAGCTTGACCGTCCGCTCACCGGGTGGCACCTCGAGGTAGCCGATCTGACCGCTGACCTGTTCGTCCAGCACTGCCTGGGCAAGTTCCACCTTGGACGCGAAATGGAAGTAGAAGGCTCCTTTCGTCACCCCGCAACGCTTGTAGACGTCGAGGATCGTGGCCCCGGCGAAGCCGTGATCGGCGAAGACCTCCCCGGCTGCATCCAGGATTGCTTTCCTGGTCCTGACCGCCCGCTCCTGTCGCACCACGCGGCCTCCCTTCTGTGCCCAGCCGCCCGGGGGGACGACTCCATGTACGTACTCCGACGGTTCGTCCTCCAACTCATTGAAAAACAAACCCGCATGCCTGTATCTTACCGAGCGCGGGGGGCGATCAGCCATACCCCACGCGTCATGCACCTTCACCCAGGAAAGAAGAGGCAATGACCTTGAGTGCTATGGCTTCGAAGATCCGGGACGTTCACAAAGGGGCGCACCGCGCCGTGTTCCCGGACATCACGGCGGGTGGACCGCCGAGTCTGCCGGTGCTGCCGGTGGAGCGGACACTCGTGCACCGGGCTCATCTGCGCGACGTGTTGCCCACACAACTGACACGCCGCGACGACACACATTTCACCGTTTCCACACGCTGGCCGCGTGATCACCGGCTGTTCGTGACGTCGGACGGCCGCTACACGGCCTCGCTCGTGCTGGAGACGATCCGGCAGACCACGCTTCTGGTCTCGCACGCGGAGCTCGGTGTTCCCGTGGGGCACCACTTCGTGATGTGGGAGCTGTGCCACCGCCTCGACGCCGAACTGCCGGCCCGCGGCACGGCCCCCGCGGGCGTCACACTGGATGTCGAGGTCACAAAGCTGCGCCGGCGCGGGGCCGTGCCGACCTGCGTGGCGATGGAGATGACGATCCGGATGTCGGGCCACGCCGTCGGCTCCGGCTCCATCCGTTTCAACATCACCTCGCCTGCGGCCTACGAACGAATACGCGGGAGTGTCCCCACTTCCGACGACCCTGCCTTCGCGGCCGCGCTGCCCGATCCGGTGGACCCGCCGGCCGTCCACCACGACCGGGAGTGCGATGTGGTCCTCGCGGAAACCGACCAGCCCGGCTGCTGGCAGCTGCGGGCCGATCCGGCCAACGAGCTCTTTTTCGACCGGGTCAACGACCACATCCCGGCGATGGTCCTGGTCGAAGCCGCCCAGCAGGCCGCGAACATGCTCGTGCCCTGGGGCCGGTTCAACCCGTCGTCCTCCGAGATGAACTTCAGCCGGTACGTCGAGTTCGGCATCCCCTGCCGGATCGAGGCCCACCCCTTCACCGCCGAGGACGGAACGACCTCGGTCAGCGTGACCGGTCACCAGGACGAGCAGCTCGCCTTCGTGATCCGGTTCGCCCGCTAGGGCAGCGCGGCGCCACGCCGCTTCCTCGCGCGAGCCCGCCCGGCAGGGGAGCCGTCGCGCTCTTCGACGCAACCGGGCCGCCACCTTCGTACAGGTCCGCGCACGAGCCGCCGTTTCGGATGTTCCCTTGCCAGTTACTGGCGCCTGCCGGCCCGTCGCCGGGTACGTACCCGGGCACATCCGTGCGTGCGGCATCCGTGAACCCGGCCCGTCGGCTCGTCACCGTCCGCGCCGCGGCAGGAGATTCCCCGGCGGAACGCAAACCCCCCGAGGACTTCGCCGTCGTGCACTCCCGCGTCCTGGCCCGACTTCGCCGTGCCCGACGCGGGAGTGCACGCACACGCCGACCGCGCGCTCACAGCAACACCGCACTCAGTCACCGCACCGCGCCACGCAACAGGGCGCCCGCCCCGCCGGGCCCCGCTGCCAGGCGCGGCGCCCGCCTTCTCGTGTCCCGTCGAAGGAGCCGGTCGACACCATGGCTCGTCCCGAGTCACCCCGTCCGCACGGCCGCCCGCCCACCACCGGGGACCACGCGGACGACCGCGGCTGGCCGGCCCGGTCAACGGACCGTCCAGCCGCCGTCCACCGGAACGGTGGCGCCGACGACGAACGAAGCCCGGTCGCTGACGAGCCAGGCGGCCGCCTCGGCGATCTCCTCCGGGTCCGCGATCCGCGGCAGGGGCGCGGCGTCGCGCAGCAACTCCTCGGCGCCGGGGTCCTGTTCGAGCCAGTCGTCGATCATCTCGCTGCGGGTCGAGCCCGGTGCGATCGAGTTGATGCGGATGCCGCGCGCCGCGTACTCGGCGGCCGCCGCCTTCGTCAGTCCGAGCACGGCGTGCTTGGAGGCGATGTAGGGGGCCGCCACAGGGGTGGCGACCAGACCCGCGGTACTGCTGGTGTTCACGATGGCGCCGCCACGCTGCAGCATCGCGGGGATCTGGTGCCGCATGCAGTTCCACACCCCGCGCACGTTGGTGTCCATGATCAGGTCGTACATCTCGTCCGCCATCACATGCAGGGGGACCTGGGCGGCGCCGACGCCGGCGTTGTTGAAGGCGGCATCCAGCCGTCCGAAGCGGTCGAGTGTGCGGTCCACCGCCTCGGCCACCTCGGCGCTGCGCGCGACATCCGCCGTCGTGCAGTGCGCCTCGTACCCCTTGCCGCGCAACTCCCGGGTGAGAGCGTCCAGTTTCTCCTCACGACGGGCCACCAGCATGACCGCCGCGCCTTCACGACAGAACACGCGTGCGGCCGCGGCGCCGATTCCGCTGCTCGCCCCACTGATAAAGACACATTTACCTGCGAGAAGGCCCTCCTGCATCATGATCCCAAGCTATCGGAGGAGCGCCTTCCACTATCGCTCGGGCAAACAATTGACCTGATTCCCTCCCCCGTTCTCCGGGCCTTCGCCCCGACTTCAGCGACCGGACCGCTTCCCCTGCCCGCCCGTCGACTTGACGCGCGCGGCCGAATACGGGCGCCCGGCACACCCTCCGCCCGCCTTCCCCGGCCGCTCCAGGACCTGCCGAACCGTTTCCACATCTGGCTGAAAGAAGTGAACGCATGGCACCGAGCCGCATACTGATCACCGGTGGCACCGGTTTCATCGGCGCCCGGGTGACCGCGCTCCTCACATCCGACACCCTCGGGCGGCCCCGCCCGGCGCTGCGCCTGCTCTGCCACCGCTCCCGGAGCGAACTGCCCCGCACCGGCCAGGTGGAGGTCCGCCAGGGCAGCCTCACCGACCCCGAGTCCCTGCGTGGCCTGTGTGACAGCGTGGACACCGTGCTGCACCTGGCCTCGCAGATCGGCGGCAGCCCGCGGCGGTGCCATGCGGTCAACGACGCCGGCACCGGGGCGCTGCTGGCCGAGGCCGGGCGCAGTGGCGTGCGGCGGATCATCCAGCTGGGCACCACCGCCGTGTACCGCGACGGCCGCCATGTCTGCGTGAGGGAAGGAGAGTTGCCGCTCGAGCCGGCCTCCTCGACCAGCATCACCCGGCTGGCCGGCGAGCAGCGGGTGCTGGCAGCGGGCGGGCTGGTGCTGCGTGCGCACCTGGTCTACGGCCCCGGCGACGTGTGGGTGTTGCCGGCTCTGGCCGATTTCCTGACGGTGCTGCCGCACTGGGTGGACGGCGGCCGGGCGCTGATGACGGTGATCGGAGTCGACGACCTGGCCCGGGTGATCGCCGGCTTCGCCCTGCGGCCCGAGCTGCCCACCGGCGAGGCGCTGCACGCCGGCCGTCCCGAACCGGTCAGCGGGCGCGAGCTGTTCACCGCGGCGGCCCGGGCCCTGGGCCTGCCCCTGCCCGCCGGCGAGGTGTCGCACTCACAGGCCCGCACCTGGCCCGGCACACAGGACGACCCCGGCTGGCAGCGGCGCCTGTCGCTGCTCACGGTGGACCACTGGTACGACACCTCCCGGCTGTGGCGGCTGCTGGACTGCCCGCCCGGCACGAGCTTCGCCGAGGACGTCGCCGCCGGCGCCGGCTGGTACCGCTCCTCCCTCGCCGAACAGCGGGCCGGGGTCAGTGCCCCCACAGGTACTGCCGCTGCGGCGCGATCTGCAGGATGATCCGCGGCGAGCCGATGTCCTCGGGCGGGTAGGGGCGCCCGTTGTACTTCACGGCCAGCTCGTCGATGTGCTCGCGGGCGGCCTCGCCCGTCGTCTCGCCCACCACCCGGCCGCGGACCTCCACGAACCGGTAGGGGTTGTCGCGCTGCCAGATCATGAGCGTGGCCCGCGGATCGCGGCGCAGGTTGCGCACCTTCTGCCGCTCCACCTCACTGTTGACGAGCAGATGATCGCCGTCGGCGGCGACCCACACGATCTGCGTCTGCGGGGTGCCGTCCGGCATCAGCGTGGTGAGCGCCGCGAAGTTGGGCCCCTCGGCCAGCGCGCGGACCTCCTCGCGCAGTACGGCGGTGCCGGCGGTCGTGGTCTCGGCGGTCGTGGTCTCGGTGGTCAACGTACGTGTTCCTTCCGTCTGTTCGGGCCGCCGGCCGTCACCGGCCGAGGATCACCTGCGGGTCGCCGGTGTACCAGAGGTTGTCGACGCGGACCCGCCGCATCAGCCAGCGCTGCCCGCCGCGCACCAGCTCCACGTCGTAGAGGTTCTTCAGCAGCAGGTGGCGGCTGTGGTCCGCGCCCGGCAGGTGCTGCGCCTCCACCAGCGCGGTCAGCCCCGCCTCGTCCCCGGTGACCCGCACCCGGCAGTTCGTCACCGTGTGGGAGGTGTCGAGGTCCACGTCCGGGTTGAGAACGTACGCCGCGATCATGTCCGCCCCTTGCATCAGGGGAAAGTCCAGGCCGATGCGGGCGCCGACCGGCCGGAAGTCGAACTCGGCGTCGGGCGTGAACGCCGAGCGGAACAGGGCCCGGTCCTTCACGTCCCGGCCCAGCGCGAAGCGGTGCAGGGCGTCGGCGATCTCCTGGCGGTCGGCCAGTTCCCTGACGACATCGGCGTTCAGCGTCGCGTCCAGGGCGTAGGGGTGGTGCATCAGCTGCATGGCGGTGTGTGCTCCTCGTTGAAGACGGCCGGGCGCGGCCGGTCGAGGGCGCCCGGGAGGGAGAAGAGCGCACGCAACTGCGCGCGCTTGGGCTTGCCGGTGGGAGTGCGGGGAACGTCGCGCGGATCGATCGGAACGACATGCGCGACGTCCATGCCGAACCGGGCGCCGATCGCCGCCCGGACGAGCCACGCGGCCCGGTCGGCATCGGTCCCGTCGACGAGAGCGCAGAAGACGGCCAGTTCACCGCCCGCGACCGTGCACGCCACGGCGGACGAGGCCGCGATCCCCTCGACATCCTCTACGAGCGACTCGATCTCGTGCCCGTGGCAGACGGATTCGCCCTGCCGGATCAGGTCATCGGCGCTGCCCGTGACGGTGAGCGCCCCGTCCTCGACGAACGCCATGTCACCTGTCCTGAACCACCCGTCCGCGGTGAACGCACGCCGGGTCAGATCCTCGGCGCCGAAGTACCCGCACGTGACCGTCGGGCCGCCGACCTGCAGATGGCCGAGCGTGCCCGCCGGCACCACCCGGTCGTCCTCGCCGACCACCCGTACCGCGACCCCGGGATGGGGCACGCCCACCGGCACGAACCGCTCGTTCTCGTCGAGCACAGCCGCGTCCAGCCGGTGGTCGACGATGCCCGAGGACGTCTCCGACATCCCCCAGCCGGGCCGCATGGCGGTCGCCGGCAGTCCGTGCGGGGCCAGGTTCGCCATGAAGCGCCGGATCGTGCGCGCCTTCACCGGGGCGCCGCCGTTCATGACGTAGACCACGCAGCTCAGGTCCCAGCGCCGCCCCGGCTCCGCCTCCACCCGTGAACTGACCAGGTCGAACGCGGAATTCGCGGCCCAGATGGCGTTCACCCGGTGCCGGTCGATCACATCCAGCCAGCGCAGCGGATCGGCGAGGACCCACTGCTTGTGCGCGTGGATCTGCGTGGCCGCCGCGAACACATCCCGCACATGGAACATCACCAGCCCGCTGACATGGTCCAGCGGCATCCAGTTGAAGGTGACGCAGTCCTCGCTCACCCCGTTGGCCAGGGCCGTGCCCGTCGACCGGCTCAGGATGTTGCCGTGGCTGAGCATGACGGCCTTGGGGTTTGCGGTGCTGCCCGCGGTCAGGACCAGGACGGCGATGTCGTGCCACTGGCTCGGCGCCGGCGCCGTGTCCACGGGCCGGGCGGCGCTGCCCAGCCGGTCCACGGCGCCGATCCAGTGCGCGCGGGGGCCCTCGGCCGGGCCCGCCAGCCGGGCGCCGGTGGCGTCGTCGGCGATGATCCACGGACGGTGCAGGGCATGCCAGGCCTGCTCGAGGCCGTCGCGTGAACCTATCGGCGCGGGCACGAAGCCGCCCAGCACACAAGCCCAGAACGCGGTGAGCAACTCGCGCTCGTCGCCCAGCCGCAGCAGCACCCCCTCCCCGGGACGCACCCCGGCCCGCCGGATACCGCCGAGCACCCTGGAGGCCTGCCGCAGCAGTTCGGCGTAGCTGCTCCAGGACTCGGTGCCGTCCGCGCCGATGTGGCAGATCGCCGGGCCGCTGCGGCGCCGCGCCGCCCGCTGCAGGGCCTCGGCCAGATTCACCGGGCCCGGCTCGGGCAACGGCGCGCCGGCCAGCAGTGAGGCCTCGGCGGCCTGCTCCCGCCCACGGGCGGCACCGGAAGGGGGGATGGTCTGCAAGGATCCCAACGGACGTGCTCCTTCAGCTCGTTCGGCCCTGTCGCGGCGTCATGGCCGCGCAGGCTTCGCCCCAAGCCGGGCTGTTGCGGCGTAAGAGCCCGGCCGGGGCGTCACGCCCGCGGTAGGCGGACCCGCCGCCGTAGCGCCGAAACCCTGGCGCTAGCGCTCGGCGACCGCCGCCGCCCGCTTGCGGACCGTGCCCCGCAGGGCCGAGACCAGCGCGAACAGCATGGTGAGTGCGGAGATGCCGGTGACGACGTACATCCCGGCGTGGTAGCTGTCGAGCCGCTCCGCGACAGTGCCGGCGCCGTCGTCCGCGGCCATGGTCGCGGTCACCGCGGCCAGCACCACTGCGGCGCCCACCTGGTAGCCGGTCTGCAGGATGCCGGCGGCCGCGCCCTGCTCGGAGTCGTCCACTCCGCTGGTCGCCTGCACATAGGCGCCGGTGAAGGAGAACGGGAAGGCGACGCCGATCAGCAGCATGGTCGGCAGGATGACGCCGACGTAGCCCGACGACGCGCCGATCCGCCAGAACAGCAGGTACGCCGCGGTGTAGGCGACGAACCCGGCGAAGATCATCCACGCGGGGCCGAAGCGGCCGACCAGCTTGCCGGCGCGCGGCGCGATGGTGGCGATGAGCAGCCCGCACGGCAGGAAGGCCAGCGCCATCTGCAGCGGGGACCAGCCACGCAGCGACTGCATGTACAGGGCGCCGACGAACTGGAAGCTCATGTACGTGCCGAGGATGGCCGCGGCCGCCAGGGCCGCGCCGACCAGGGCGCGATTGGTGAGCAGTCCGAGGCGGATCAGCGGCTCGGCCGTGCGCTGCTCGACCGCCACGAAGAGGGCCACCAGGACGGCCGCCACGGCGAAGCCGCCGATCGTGCGGGCGCTGCCCCAGCCCGCCTCGGGCGCCTGGACGATGGTGAACACCAGCAGCAGCATGGCCAGGGTGACCGTCAGGGCCCCCGCCACGTCGTACTTGCGCCTGCCCGGAGCGCGCGCCGGATCACGCGGCACCAGCGCGAGCGCACCGAACAGCACGCCGAGCGCGACCGGCACCGGCAGCAGGAACGTCCAGCGCCAGCCGATCTCGGTGAGCACACCACCGAAGACGAGCCCCATGGAGAATCCGGCCGCACCGCACGCGGTGTAGATGCTGACGGCCCGGTTGCGCTGGGCGCCCTCCGGGAACGTCGACATGATGATCGCCAGACCCGCCGGAGCGGTGAAGGCCGCGCTCACGCCCATCACGAAGCGGGCGGCGATGACCAGCGCGCCGTCATGGGCGAGACCGCCGACCAGCGACGCCGCCGCGAACACGGCGACCGCGACCAGCAGCACCTTGCGGCGGCCGAGCAGGTCGGCCATCCGCCCGCCCAGCAGCAGGAACCCGCCGAAGCCCAGCACATAGGAGCTGACGACCCACTGCACGGCCGAGGTGGACATGTCCAGGGAGGACTGGATCGGCGGGACGGCGATGCCGACCATCGCGTTGTCGAGCGCGTCGAGGAACATGGCACCGCACAGCACGATCAGCGTGCCCCACAGCCGCGCGCCCCAGCCGGAGTTCGCCTCGGCGGGCGCCGCCGCGGCGGCGGTGATGTCATCGGTTTTGTCGTTGATGAGGGGTGGTTCGGTTGACGTAGCCATAAGAGCTGGTCCTCGCTGTCGGTGTGGTGTGCTGCCGGGCGTACGGCGGTGGGGTCACCGCCCCGGTCGCGGTGGCTAGTGGACGACGCCCACGCTGTAGGCGTTGTGCGGGACACCGCCCAGCAGATGGGCGCCCGCGGACTGGATGACCTGGTCCTGGGCGATGACGTGCTGGCACATCGTGTTGAGGTCGCGCAGCCAGCGGTCGAGCACGGAGGGCCGGTAGACCGCGGCGGTCGCCACCAGGTCGAAGAGGGAGGCGACGACGGAACGGGCGGTGCGGAAGGCGCCCACCCGGGCCAGCACGGTCGCCACCTGCTCGTCCCGCGTGGGCACGTCGCCGGCCTCGAGGATCTCCCACTGCTCGCGCAGGCTGCCGTAGACGGCGTACCGGGCCGCGGCCAGGTCCATCTCGGCGTGGGCGATGGTCGTCTGGACGCGGTAGTTCTCCGACCACGGCGTCTGTGTGGTGCGGTCGATGCGGGTCGCGGCCATCTGGCGCACATGGTCGATCGCGGCGCGGGCCACCCCGAGCGGCACGCCGGGCATGTTGCGCAGCACCGCGTCGGAGGTGGCGGCGGCCCCGGTGGTCCTCGGCTCGGCGAAGCTGAACGTGTACTCCTCGGGCACGTACAGGTTCTCCGTGCGGTAGTCCCGGCTGCCGGAACCGGCCAGGCCGGTGGTGTACCAGGTGTCCTGGATCTCGAAGTCCTCGACGGGGGCCACGATGATGCGCCAGTTGCCCGGCGCTCCGGCCGGGCCGGGCTCGAGTTCGCCGCCACGGGTGACCAGCACCCCGCCGACGACCCAGGAGCTGTGCGTGATGCCGCTGCCGAAGTGCCACTGTCCGGTCACCCGGTAGCCGCCGGGCACCCGCTCGGCGCGCCCCATCGGCATGATCGCCCCGGCGGTGACGACGTCCGGGTCGGCCAGCAGCCGGCGTGCCACGTCCTCGGTGAGGAAGCCCGCGTAGATCGGGGTGTCCATCCCGATCATGGCGCACCAGGCGGCGGAGGCGTCCCCGATGGCGAGGGCCTCGATCACCTCCGTCTGCTGCATGGCGTCGAGTTCGGGACCGCCCCACGCCTTGGGCAGGGCCATGCGGAAGACACCGGTCCCCCGCAGCATTTCGACGACATCGGGCGGCAACTGCCGTTCGTTCTCCATGTCCTCGGCGCGCTCCCGCAGCCGGGGCGCGACGGCGCGGGCCCGCGCCAGGATCCCCTCCGCGGTGAGGGAGGTCTTTGATGCGGCGGAGGTGGATTCCAGAACTTCGATCAGGCTCATACGGCGCTCTCCCAGCGTCCGGTGCGTGTGATGCGGTTGGTCAGCGCGCGGTGCTCACGCGTAGCGGCCCGGGGCGATGACGTGGTGGGGGTCGACAGCGTCCTTCAGGCGCCGGGCGAAGGACCGCGCCCCGGTGCCCGCGGCCAGCCGGTCGGCCCACTCGGTGTGCTCGATGTCGAGGCGGTAGGGGATGAACCCCTCGGCGGTGAAGAGCTCGTAGAGCCGGTCCAGTGCCCGGTGGGCCCGCTCGGCCTCCTCGCCGTCGCGGGCGAACTTCATCGTCACGACGCAGTCGACGACGTCCGCGCTGAGCGCGTTGAGCGTGGCCCCGCAGCGCATCCCCGTCTCCGCGCGCACCTGCTCGATCAGCTCGTCCGCCCGCGCCAGCGCCGCCCCGGTGAACGGCACCAGCGGCAGGAAGAACAAAAAGCCGCCCTCCTCGTCCAGCCGCCTGGCCGGACGCCCCATCTTGGCCTCGAACAGCGCGTCCGTCGGATCGGGGTCACCGGCATACGCCCGCTCCACCCGCACGGCGACGTCATGGTTGGCCGCGCCCGGATCGCTCGCGTCGGTGTCCGACACGGCGCTGAAGAGCCCGGACTTGACGGCCTCGACGGTGACGATGCCGCTCAGCGCGTCCACGGCCTCCCGGGTGCCGTCGAGGCACACATGGACCAGGTACTGGCCGGGCTCGCTGTCGTACGCCCTGGCCGCGGCCTCGTTGTAGATCTTCACCACACCGCGTGCCAGTCCCTGGCTCACCCAGCGCCGCACCTCGGCGGTGGCCGCCTCCAGCTTGTCGGGGGTGAAGTTGAGCCGGACCACCCGCAGCGCCTCGGGCCGCGGCAGCAGCCGCACGGTGGCCGCGGTGACCACGCCGAGGTTGGACTGGACGAACAGCTGCACCAGCGAGGGGCCCAGTCCATGGGCGTAGACCGGGGTCTGGCGGTCCGCCTCGGGCCACCAGCCGACCCGGATCAACTCGCCGCTCGGCAGGACGACTTCCAGGCCCGTCAGATCCTCCACGCGCTGGTGGCGCAGGCCCACACCGCGGTCCAGGGCGTTGCCGACGACGGATGTGTGCGCGGAGGAGACCGTCACGTTCAGCATGCGCTCGCTGCCCTCGAGGAGCCGGGCGAGCCGGGCCTGAGTGACGCCGGGTTCCACGACGGCCCAGCCCTGGGCCACGTCGATGTCGCGGATCAGGTCGAGGCCGGACAGGTCCAGTACGACCGCCCCGTCCTGTGCGGGCTCACGCGAGCCGAGTCCCCAGTTCCCGCCGGTGCTGAAGGCGTGCAGCCGTGCGGAGGTCTCCTCGATGGCGAACAGCTCGACGACGCGCCGTACCTCCTCGGCCGTCTGCGGACGTACGACACCGAAGACGGCGCGCGAGCGGTACAGGCCGACGTTCGGCCCGAGCGTGGTGACCGGTGCGCCGTGCGTCTCGTCGTCGGGGTGGGTGACCCGGTCCGCGCCCACCACCTGTGCCGCCTTGCCCAGCACGGCCCGGAGGTCGGCGACGGCGGATGCCTCGTGCCCGGCGGTTGTTTCAGGAAGGACGGTCATCGAAACACCTCGGAGTTCCTTCGTCAGTGGGTGCGGGGGCGGGTCGGCGGCAGCCGTGGGCACGTTGCTCCTCAGGCTCCGCGTCCACGCTAGGAACATCGGCGCGTTCGCGTTCCCGCGATCACGCACGCACACTGAGGAGTTCGCGCACACCTTCAGCCTGTCGATCCGGCCCGCCGACCGGATACGGAGGTACGGGGCTCTCCGGGCCGGAGGTTCGAAGGGCGCCCCCGCTGCCCACGCCACCGCACGACGACGGGCGGAAGGCCGGCAACGGCGTCGATCATGGCGGTGTCGCGGGCACCGAGGCCCCCGGCCTGCTGGCGGAGGCGGTGGGGCCGGCTGGCGGTCGGCTCGACGATGCGGGTGACCGAAATGGCACAGAGCCTGACCAGCGCTCCACCGAAATGAAGTGAGACGGCAGGGTCTTTGGCTCGGCGGAACGGTGAGTTTGCTGGTCAGTGGGTGTCGAGCCAGGTCTCGAACTCGACGGCGATGCGGATGCCGGTCCGGTCACCGGCGGCCGCACCGACGTGTAGCGGCCTGCAGGTCCGCCACCGTTTCTTCACCGGGAGCTCCAGGCGTGCCAGCCAGCAGCTGGGCGGCCGGGCTCGCGGAGCCACTCCAGGTCCGGCCACGAACGGCCCGGCACGGCCTGAACCAGGTCGCGCCGGGCCGCGGTTGTTCTCCCGTGCGGTTGCCTCAGTGGGCGAGGTTCCCCCTCGTCCTCCGGTCGCCCTCGATGTCGACGTTCGGCAGCAGCCGGTCGAGCCGCTTCGGCAGCCACCAGGCGGCGTTGCCGAGCGGCGAGTGCGCGGCGGGCACGATCGCCGTCCGGGCCACGAAGGCGCCGAACAGGACGGCCGCACCGAGGCCGAAGCCCATCATCGCGAGGAAGCCGGTTACTTGGGGTCACGGTTGAAGACCGACTTGGCCCAGAAGTAGCCGAGCGCGGTGAGGGCGAGGCACCAGGCCACCGCGAGCCATCCGTTGTGGCCGATCTCGGTGCCGAGCAGCAGTCCGCGCACGGTTTCGATGGCGGGCGTGAAGGGCTGGTATTCGGCGATGGGCTGGAACCAGCCGGGCATGGCGTCGACGGGGACGAAGGTGCTGGAGATGAGCGGCAGGAAGATCAGCGGCAGGGCGTTGTTGCTGGCCGCTTCGGCGTTCGGGCTGGCCAGGCCCATGCCGACCGCGATCCAGGTGAGCGCCAGGGCGAACAGCACGAGCAGTCCGAACGCCGCGATCCACTCCAGAGCCGTGGCATCGGTGGAGCGGAAGCCGATGGCCACGCCGACGGCGCCGACCAGAACCACACTGATGACCGCCTGCAGCACGCTGCCGGTGACGTGTCCGACGAGCACGGAGCCGCGGTGGATGGCCATGGTGCGGAAGCGGGCGATGATGCCCTCGGTCATGTCGTTGGAGACGGACACCGCGGTGCCGATCGTGGTGCTGCCGATGGTCATCAGCAACAGGCCCGGCACGAGGAACGCGATGTACTCGGAGCGGTCCGGGGCGCCGCCGATGCCGGCGCTCATGGTGTCGCCGAAGATGTAGACGAACAAGAGCAGCAGCATGATCGGTGTGAGCAGCAGGTTCAGCGTGAGGGACGGATAGCGCCGGGCGTGCAGGAGGTTGCGGCGCAGCATCGTGGAGGAGTCACGCAGGGCGAGGGCGAGGTTGCTCATCGGGCGGTCTCCTTGGGCTGGTCGGGGATGACGGCGCCGCCGGTCAGGGCGAAGAAGACGTCGTCGAGGTCGGGGGTGTGCGCGGTCAGCTCGTCGGCCTCGATGCCGGCCGAGTCCAGTTGGTCGAGGACGGAGCGCAGCGCGCGCTGGCTGCCGTCGCTGGGCAGTTGCAGGGCGAGGGATTCGTCGTCCCGGGCGCCGTCGCCCAGCGCGGCGGCGGCGCTCCGGTAGGCGGCCGGGTCGGTGAAGCGGAGCCGTACGTGTCCGCCGGGGACGATCCGCTTCAGCTCCTCGGCGGTACCTTCGGCGGCGATCTTGCCGTTGTTGAGCACGGCGATACGGTCGGCGAGCTGATCGGCCTCCTCCAGGTACTGGGTGGTGAGGAAGACGGTGACGCCGCCCGTGACGAGTTCGCGAATGATCTGCCACATGGTGTGGCGGGAGCGGGGGTCGAGGCCGGTGGTGGGTTCGTCGAGGAAGATGATCCGCGGGTCGCCGACCAGGGTCATGGCGATGTCCAGGCGGCGCTTCATGCCGCCGGAGTAGGTGGAGGCGGGCTTCTTCGCGGCCTCGGTGAGGTCGAAGCGCTCCAGCAGTTCGGCGGTGACCTGCCGCCCCTCACGCTGGGAGAGGTGGTGCAGGTCCGCCATGAGGAGCATGTTCTCCTCGCCGGTGATCAGCCCGTCGACGGCGGAGAACTGCCCGGTGACACCGATCGAGGCGCGCACCGCCTGAGGGTCGGCGGCCAGGTCGTGGCCGCCGATGTGGATGGCGCCGGTGCCCGGGTCGGCGGAGATGAGCGTGGAGAGGATCTTGACGGCGGTCGTCTTGCCGGCGCCGTTCGGGCCGAGCAGGGAGAAGATCGTGCCTGCCGGGACGGCCAGGTCGACACCGTCCAGGACGGTCTTGGCGCCGTAGGACTTGCGCAGCCCGTTCGCCGCGATGGCCAGGTTGCTCATGAAGGGGTGCTCCTTCTCTACAGGCTGTGGGCGGTGATGTCGCCGTGGTGGGTGGTGGCGTGGATGGTGAGGGCGGCGGTGGGGCCGTGGGTGTTGTTGAGGGTGTTGTGGATGCGGCCGTATCCGGTGTGGGCGTTGAGGGTGGCGGAGACTGCGCGGGCGGCGCCGGCGCTGATGTGGCCGTGCTGGGTGTGCAGGGTGAGGGTGCCGGTGGTGGCTTCGGTGATGCGGATGTCGCCGCGCTGGGTGGTGAGCTGGGCGGGGCCGGTCAGGCGGCCGATGGTGATGTCGCCGTCGCGGGTGGTGAGGCGGGCGGTGGCGGTCTCGTCGAGCCTGACCGGTCCCTGGGCGGTCTCGAGGGTGACGTCGCCGAGGCGTCCGACGCCGCGCAGTCCGCCGGCGGCCTGCTTGCCCTCGATGCGGGAGCCGGCGGGGAGCTGGACGGTGATCTCGACGGTTCCGCAGGGGCCGGCGTACCGGTTGTTCGCCGGGGCCGTGATGCGCAGGACACCGTCGGCGTAGCCGGTCTCGATCTGTCCGGCGGCCTTCACGTCGCGGCTCCTGGCGGGGTCGGCGGGCAGGATCTCGACGGTGGTGTCGGGGCGGTCGGCGGCGATGAGCCGGATGTGTCCGGCGGGGACGTCGAGGACGGTGGTGATCGGGGCGGGGGTGTCGAACGTCCGCGTCGGGTACTGCGTCGTCGGCATCGTGTGCTCCTCCGGCTCACTGCTGGCTGTTTCCGATGACAGAAACGCTACGTTGCATTCAAGGATCCAGCAACAAGCCCGTTGCGCATAACAGACATCGATGCAGGCGAGAGCCCGGTAATCGTTGCAATGGTTCAAATTCTAATGCAACCGCACCCGGCATGTTCGTTGCAATGAGTTGGGGGTGAACGCTATAGTGGCCACACCACGGAGCACGCATGCAGACCACGGAAGGAGGCCGTGATGCCGGGAGGCAGACTCACCCAGCAGGAACGCCAGCAGATCGCGCTGGGACTGGCCGACGGCCTCGCCTACGCGGAGATCGCCAGACGCCTCGACCGTCCGACCTCGACCATCACCCGCGAGGTGATGCGCAACGGCGGCCCCACCGCCTACCGCGCCGACCTCGCCCACCGCGCCACCGAACGCCGCGCGCACCGGCGCAGGCAGGCCGCGTCCCGCAGACCACAGGTGCCCGAGCAGGCCCACGGGCGCGACGCCGAGGCCGTACGCGAGTACGAGGAGACGCTCACCACCGTCTTCATGCAGACGGGCACACCCAAGATGATGGCCCGGGTGATGGCCTGCCTGTGCATCAGCGACACGGGCAGCCTCACCGCCTCCGGACTCGTCCAGCGCCTCCAGGTCAGCCCGGCGTCCATCTCCAAAGCCGTCGCGTTCCTCGAAAGCCAGGGCCTCGTGCGCAGGGAACGCGACGAACACCGCCGCGAGCGCTACATCGTCGACGACGACGTCTGGTACCAGTCCATGATGGCCAGCGCCCGCGGCATCGCCCAGATCGCCGAGACCGCACGACAAGGCGTCAACGTCCTCGGCTCCCGCACCCCCGCCGCCGCCCGCCTCGAGAACATCGCCCGCTTCCTCGACTTCATCTCCGAGAGCACCGCCCGCGCCGCGGACCAGGCCCGCGAAGTCCTCCACACAAAACCCGAAACGCCCCCGGACACCACTGCCTGAGGGCCGGCCGGCCCTGGGGCCACGACACGCTCGTACGGTGCCGGCCGGAACCGGCCCGGCGGACCCCGCCGCATCCGGGCCGGCGTCAGCGCCCCCGATGCCGCCCGCGTCAACGCGGGTCGCTGGTCATGGCGGGCCTGGCCAAGGGCCGGTCCCGGTCTGCCATGGAAAAGAAGGAGTGAGAACCGGCAGGACGGTGTTCAGTCCTGCCGGCCACCGGTGGCCGGTTCCCTCATCCCGCGGCCACCGGTGGCCGGATCCTTCGCGGGTGCCGAGGCCCGGTACCCGGCCTCGGCACCCGGCGGCACCAGAATCGCCCAGCATCAGGTCCCACAACGCGCCGATCCGCCCGGACAGTTCGTCGTACGTCATGCCACCGCGCGAGAGCACCTCGATGCCGCACAGCGCGGCGTCGACCAGCCTCTCGGCGCCCTCGTCGGCGGCCTGCCGCCGCAACTCCCCCGCGGCACGCGCCCGGCGCAGCAGCTGCCGGCCGGCCGCGATGCACCTCTGGTGGAAGCCGGGCCCCGCCGCGGACTTACTCCCGGCCCGCTCGCCGGTGATCCGGAACGCGGCCCGCAGTATCGGATCCTCCTGGAGGGTCCACGCCAGCCAGTGGGTGAAGTCGACGAGTGCCTGCAGCGGTGTGCGCCGCCCCGTCGGCCGCCGCCCGCAGGACCTCGCGCACCAGGGCGTGGCCGCGCTGCGACAGGCGCTTCGGCGAGGTCCTCCTTGGAGGCGAGGTGGAAGTACAGTGCCCCCTTGGTCACCCCGGCCGCGCGGGCGATGCCGACCAGGGTGGCGTTCGCGTATCCCTTGAGGTCGAACAGTTCCGCCCCGGCGCGCATCAGCCGGTGGCGGGTCTTCTCGGAACGTTCCTGCACCGGTGGTCCCGGACGGCCGCGCACCGGTTCACACCTGCGCCATACTGCCCTGCCCGTTCCGGCGGGGGGCATCTGGGCCGCTGCGGGCCTGTGGTGGTCCATGGACAGCGGGGTCTCGGGCACGGCCATCCGGATCGACTGCTGCAGCCGGCGCAGCCGTGCCGAGGGCTCCAGGCCGAGGCCCCCACGAGGGTGCCGCGCAGCCGGTGGTAGACCTCGAGCGCCTCACCGCGCCGGCCCGAGCGGTGCAGGGCCGGCATGAACTGGGCGTGCAGGTTCTCGTGGGTGCGGTAACGGCTGGTCAGCACGGTGAGTTCGGCGAGCAGTTCCCGGTGCCGGCCGAGCCGCAGGTCGGCCTCGACGCGCTGGTCGAGGGCGCACAGCCGGCTCTCGTCCAGCCGTCTGGCCTCCCTCTGCAGCCGTGTACCCGTCTGGATGCCGGCGAAGGCGGCGCCGCTGAACAGGCTGAGCGCCTCGCGCAGTTTGCGGGCGGCGCCGGGAAAGTCCCCCTGCGTCCATGGCCCGGTGGCCGGCGCCCGCGAGCCGCTCGAACTCGCGTACGTCACTGGTGCCGCCCCTGGTGACGAGCAGATAGCCGCCGGGTGTGGTCACCAGCACGTCCTTGGCGCTGCGCGGCGGTTTGTCCGCCCACAGCTCCTCGATCAGTCCGGAGACCGGCACCACCTGGCCGGCACAGAGCGCCAGAAGGGCGAGGACCTGCCGAGGCTTCGGTGCGGTGGGGGTGATCGAGACCCCGTTCTCTCTGACGTCCCGTGCACCCAGCAGAAAACAGCAAGAGCGGTTTGCCAATATCAAACCGTGCACGCTGTTTTATCTGATCCGCCCAGACCGACCCTCGAGCGCAGACGGGCCCATCTGAACAGGAAAAACAGCGTGATCTCCCGTGCGAGCGCCGCGACTGGGCGAGTCACTTCGAAGACGGAACCGGGGAGAACGGAACCGGGGAGATCCGACTCCGGATCGAGCAGCACAGGATCACTTAACAGACCGCTACCGCTGTTTATTCGGCCGGATCTGTGCGCGTCCCGCCGGACACCAGCCCACCGAGGACATCGGCCGACGCCAGCCGCGGCAGCAGCAGGTCCCAGAACTGCACCAGCGTGGCCGCGGACATCCATGTGCGGTCGTCCGCACCGAGCTGCTTGAAGCCGACCGTCGCCGCCACGACGGCAACCGAGGCATCGGCCGCGGACACGCCCTCGGCGAGCACGCCCTCGCGCTCCGCCTCCCTGAGCACTTCCTCGACCCAGGCCTGCCACCGTCCGCGCAGGTCCACGGCGCCGTCCCGGCGCCGCGAGCCGTTGCCCAGCTCAAAACCGGCCCGGACCACGACGTCCTGGTCCAGCCGTCTCATCAGGGCGTGAGTGGCGTCGATGATCCGCTGCAGCGGATCCGGCCCGCCGGGCCGGCCCGGCCCGGCGATGGTGCGGACGACGGCGGCCGCCTCGTCCGCGACGGCACGGGCCAGGGCCTGCTTGTTCTCGAAGTGGAAGTGCAGCGCGCCGTTGCTCACCCCGGCCTTCTTGCTGATGGAGGTGAGGGACGCCAGGACGAAACCGTCTTGTGCGAACACCTCGGCGGCTGCCCGGACCAGGGCCTGCCGCGTGCGCGCGGCACGCTCCTGCTTCACCATGACGGTTCTCCTGACTGGGGCCGGCCGGCGGGCGCCATCGGCCGGCCCTCGGGGTCGTGCCCGATCCGGGGACTTACTGCGGGGGACTGCCGTGTGTGCGGGAGGGGACGAGGCCGGTCAGGCCGCGCTCCGCCGCGTAAGTACGGGTGCATGAGCTCGGATTTGTACTCCCTGGGCGGGACTGATGAGGTCCGGCCCCGGGCCACGCAAGCAAGGTTAACAAACCGCTCGTGCGGTTTAACGTTCAGGCTGCGAGCTTTTGAAGATCTGCATCACTGCCGGCCGCACGGCGCCTTGTCAGACGCCCGGCCCGCCCGCGAAAGCACGGGACTCCGCAGCCCAACGGGCTGCGGAGTCGCCCAATTCCGGACTGAGAGCGTCACCTCAGCAGTACGGGCACCTCTCGGTAGCCGTTGACGATGAACGACCCCTGCGGCTCCAGCTCCTCGGCCGGGCACGCCAACACCATGTCCGGGAAACGCTCGAACAGCGCCGCCAGGGCGACGGATGCCTCCAGCACGGCCAGCGGCGCTCCCAGACAGCGGTGGACGCCGTACCCGAATCCCAGGCTCTCTCGGCGATCCGTACGCAGGACGTCGAACACGGCGGCCTCATCCCCGTACTGTGCCGGATCGAGCCCGGCAGCGGAGAAGTTCACGAGGATGGGTTCGCCCTTGCCGATCACCACGCCGTCCACATCGATCTCCTCCACCGCGTAGCGCAGGGGCGAGAACGCCACAGGATTGCGCGACCGGACGGTCTCTGCGACCACGTCGTCCCAGCCGGCCCGGCCGCAGCGCACATGGCCGAGCTGGTCAGGGGCGGACAGCAGCGCCACCACGGCGTTCTCGATGATCATGCTGGTCGTTTCCAGCCCTGCCACGATCATGAGGTTCAGGGTTCCCACCAGCTCTTGCTCGGTGAGCCCTTCGCCGTGATCCCTGACCTCGATCAACGCGGAGGTCAGGTCATCGCCCGGCTGTGACCGCTTGACGGCCACCAGTTGACCCAGCAGGTCGAAGACCGTCAGCTGCGAGGCGGTCGTCTCCTGAGGCGTCGCCACGGTGCTGACCGTCGTGCTCAGCTCCTCGCACAGGATCTCCCTCATGTCCTTGGGCACCCCGAACAGCTCGCAGATGACACCCATGGGCAGCAGCCGGGAGAACCCGCCGTGCAGATCGACCGGGACGCCGGCGGGTGCACCCGCCATGGCGTCGAGCAACTCGGTGACGACCGCCTCCACCCGGGGCCGCAGCGCCTTCACGCGCCGCATCGTGAAGGCGCCGGCCACCAGCCGGCGCAACCTGGCATGCCGTGCGCCGTCGGCAAAGAACATGTTCTGCGCCGAGACCCAGTAATACAGCGGCCAGTCCTCGGTGATCCGGCCCTCGGTGAACGCCGGCCAGTGCCGGGCGTCCCTGGACACCCTCGGGTCCGCGACCAGCTGCTTGACATAACGGTGGGCGGTGGCGGCCCAGGCCACGACCCCGCCCGGCAGTTCGACCTGCGTCACCGGCCCCTGAGCACGCAGCGCGGCAGCCTGACCGGCATGATCACGCCCCAGTACGTCCAGGGCGTACGGGCATACAGATCTCTCCATGGTGCACTCCCCCTGTAGTTGGCTCTCGTGTCGCACGTTCCAACTGGTGCGCCCGGATCAGACTGCGGCCCGCCGCCTCCGGCAGTTCACTGACGCATGCTCAGAGGACCGAGCCGGTCAGCCCGCCTGGGCCGCTGCGACGTCCCGGTCCTGTTTCGTGGCTTCCTCATACACGCGCGCTGCTCTCTCCGGCGCGATCTCCAGACGTACCAGCACCGACGGGACCGCGATGGCCGCCATCAGGTGCCGGTAGAGATCCGCCGTGCGTTCCGTGATGTCCGTGTGCTGCGTCAGCAGGCTTGAGAGGAGCTGCACCCCGGTGAAAGCGCCGACGAACAGCTTGGCGACAGCGGCCGCGTCGACGTGGGGAAGGACCTCTCCCCGTACCTTCGCCTCCTCGAAGACGGCCGCGCTGAAGTCGACCCACTCCTGGATCGGCACACTTCGGTCGAGGCCGTCCCTTGGGACACCCTGCTCCACGGTGAGCCGGATACTGCCCCGCACCACCGGGTCGCGCATCTTCCCGACCAGGTACGAAAGCAGCAGAGCCCGGTCCACGGCCTCCTGCAGCAGCAGCTCCTGTTGCGGAATGGCCGGCACGAAGGAGACCTGCTTCGCGAGCACTTCCTGGGCGAGCTCCTCCTTCGAGGCGAAGTGGAAGTACAGGGCTCCCTTCGTCACCCCGGACCTGTTCAAGATCTCGGAGATGGTCGCGGCTTCGTACCCGACCTCGTCGAACACCTTGGCGGCGGCGACAACGATCGCCTGCCGGGTTCTGATGGCTCGATCCTGCCGCGCCACACCGCACCTCCACACCGCTCAGCGACTTCGCTCCATCTGCCGGCCCGGAAAAGAAACCGACAGGTTCGGATTCTACTGACCCACCTCCCCCCGCGGAATGAAACCTCAACCTCGCCCAGGCGCTTCGCCGCACCCCCCGCCCGGACAATAAAACCTGCTAGCCGGTTTTTCAAGAGGGCCGGTCGCCGCGCCGCCCGCGCGGCGCCCCTTCGCCGGTCCGCCGCACCACCCGGGGCGGGGCCTGGGGCGGGCCCGGGAACCACTGGGCGCCCCAACCAGCCACCGGCCCGTTGAACAGGGGCTTCCCCATGCCGGGCGGGCGACAGGAGGGTCGCAGCAGCCGCATGCCGCATGCCGCGAGGAAGCACCGGAGCTCAACACACCCCCGCCCCCTGCCGCCCCGGAGCTGATCCGCACGCGCTCCCGCCTGGAATGGATTCGTCCGGATCGCGAAGGTCAAGCGTTCGCAAAGAGCCTTGAAAAAGAAACCGGGGGGTATGTATTTTGCAGGTCCGGCGCCTCCTCTCCCCCCACATCACACACCCCACTGTGGAGAGGGTTATGACCCTGCTGACGATGCAGACCCAGGTTTCCAGCCCCACCGGACCTGCAGAGAAGGCTCTGGCTGAAGCAACCCTCAGCGAGCTGACGCACCAACTGTTCGAAGAGCACAACCGCGGTCGTCTGCACAGAACCTGGCGCGATCTCATCGGCAAAGAGGAGTTCCGCTACCGTCCGGGGCTCTCCGCCGAGGAGCGCACGGCGCTCTCCTACGAGCGGCTGCGGATCATCAACGAGACCGTCGACAGCCCGGTGTCCCTGGCGCTCGACACGCCGCTTCTGGCGAGCCTGCACGAGTGGACGGGGATCGTGGACGGAGCTCTCGGCACTCTGGCGGGCATCCACTACAACCTGTTCCTGGGCAGTCTGCTCGACCGCGACAACGGCGAACGGCACCAGCTCGTCGAATACACCTCCATGCAGCGCACAGGAACGTTTCTGTGCACAGAGCTGGACCATGGGAACGACGTGGCGGCGCTGCAGACCACCTGCGAACTGGACCGTGCGACCGACGAGTTCGTGCTGCGCACGCCCGCGTTCGGGGCGAGCAAGTTCATGCCCAACACCAGCCTCATCGGTGGCCCCAAGAGCGCAGTGGTGGCGGCACGTCTTGTGGTCGACGGCCAGGACCGGGGCGTCTTCCTGTTCCTGGTGCCGCTGACCGACATGGCGGGCCCGCTTGCGGGCATTCGCATCCAGCGGCTGCCGCAGCGGCTCGGCAGCCCCGTCGACCACTGCCTGACCAGCTTCGACGACGTCCGCCTGCCCCGCCATGCGCTGCTGGAGGGCGAACACGGGCGTCTCACCCCGGACGCCGGCTTCAGCAGCGGCCTGGGCAACCCGCGCAAACGGTGCCTGCACTCGATCCGCCGTGTCACCCGGGGCAAGCTCTGCATGAGCGCCGCGGGTGTCGGAGTGTCCCGGGCCGCCCTGTCCATTGCCGTACACCGCTCACAGCACCGCACCATCAGCGGGCCGAGGGCGGGCACGCGCGTCCCGCTGGACGCACACCGCAGCCACCACGGCCGTCTCCTGCACGCTACCGCCCTGACGTACGCCATGACCTTCCTGCACCGGGCCGTGCTCACCCGCTGGGCCGAAGCCGGTGAAGCGGAGCGCGGCGAGGCCGAGCGCCTGGTCGCCATGGCCAAGGGGTGGATCACCTGGACAAGCCGTCAGGTCGCCCTCGAATGCCGGGAGCGCTGCGGGGCGGCCGGGCTGTTCTCCGTCAACGGCCTGGCCGAGATCACTCAGAACCTCGAGGGCACCATCACGGCCGAGGGCGACAACCTGGTGATCTGGAGCAAGGCCGCCGCGGAAATGATCTTCGGCCACTGCCCTGAGCGGACCTCCGCTCCCTTGCTGCCCCCGCACGTCCAGCCGCTGAGCGAACTGTCCTTCCTGCGCGGGGCGCTCGCCGAGGTGGAACACATCTGGCAGGCCAGGGCTCGCACGGCCCTGCGCACGGGACCGACGGGCAACCCCCTGGGCCGCTGGAACACGGCATCGACCGCAGGGCTCGAGATGGTCTCCGCGCACATCCGGCTGCAGGCCGCGGACGCCTTCCTCGCGGCGATCGAGCGCACCACGGAGCCCGGTGCCCGCTCCTTGCTCGAGGACCTGTGCCGGCTCTTCCTGCTCAAGGAACTCACCCCGCACACCGGCGACCTGCTGGCGGAGGGCCATGTGACCCCCGCTCACGTCCGGGAGCTGCCCCTGGCCGTCGACACCCTCATGGAACGGCTGGCGCCTCAGCTTCCGCTGCTGGTCGAGGCGTTCGACCTGCCGGAGGAATTCCTGGCCGGCATCCCCCTGGCGAACAGCGGGCACTCGGCCCTGCTGGAGACCCTTCTGCCGCCCGGGGCCCAACCGCCGGGCGACGCGGTGCCGCGCCTGCCCGCGCAACGGCCGGCGACGCCGGACGAGGCCTTCGACGGGACACCCGCGGCCCTGCTGCCCTGAGCCGGGCCGGACCGGAAAGACACATCACGATGCCAACAGCCCAAGCGGCGGCCGCGCAGGCGCTGACTCGTCCTGCCATCACTCCCGCGGCCCCGGACGGTGGTGGGACCTGCCGGCACAGCGCGAACCGCCGGCACGCGACGGCCACACGGCCCGAAGAACCGGCGGGTTCCGTCCCGCCCGATCCCACACAGCGACTGAAACCCTCCCGGCCCTCATCCCCAGAGCCAAGAGCGACCCGGGCGACCGTGAAGCGAACCTGCAGCCACGGCCGGGACCCGCCCCTCAGCGGGGCGGTGATGGCTGATCGGCCAGCGGACGAACCCAGCAAACTGCCATGCCCAGTCACAGCGCTCGCGTTCCTCCGCCCCCAGCGGGGGTCTTCGAGATCGGCCGTCACGCACAGATCTTCACCACGTAGCAAGAAACACCAGGTCAGATGGCCACTCCTATGGCCTTCTCACTTCAGTGCGCTGAGGATTCCCACACAATGTCACCAGGACTCCTCACCCGATGCCACCACTTCTGCGCTCCGCCCAGGAGAGATGCATGACATCCAGATGAGAACCACAGGTGACACCGAAATGAGGAGTCGCACCCTGCAGGCCACCGTGGTCGGCCAGGGGCAATGTGTTCATCTCGTTCTCGTTCATCGCCGCCTGAGTCGCTGGGCGTTTCGTGCAGCCTGCTCCGGTGGGCAACGGGCCGGCCAAGGGGCACCTAGAGCGCGCCTTCTCCTCGATCAGCACGCTGTTCGTGCAGCATGTGGCCGCCTACACGGCACCTTGCACACCGGCGAGCGCGGGAAGGACGCCGCGGGCGAGACGGTGGCGGACGCCTGGTCCAGCCGACCGGGATGTTCCCGGGGTGGATCATCTGCGGGTGGCGGGAGCGCGCACACGACGGGCTGCGGCGCCTGATGACGCCTCGTTGTGCTTTGCCGCCGGGCGAGATGGGGGCGGTGCTGCTTTTCGATCGCGGACCGGTCCTCCTCGATGGCCCGACGCGAACCGTCCGAGAACCGGTACACGGCGTCCGTGGCGATGAACGGTACGGCACGTAAGACGTCGTGGCTGCTGTTGACCCGTTCGTACTCGCCCTTGAACGCAGCGGGCTCAGATTCCAGAGCTGTCCGATCCATCCGGTCTTCACGAATCGTCCGCGGACTGGGGCCGGTTGGAGCTGCTCCGGGTGGAGCCGTATGGCGCCGCCCCGGCCAGCATCACCGCCGCGAGAGGGACGAGGTGCTGTGGCAATTGCCCCCGGCTGCAGAAACAGGCCCCGGCCCGCGAGGAGGGCCGGCGCAGTCCGGGACGCAGCAGATGTGAACCCGGCAGCCGACACCGGCGGCTGATGGAGAGGAGCAAACGGCTGCGCCTGTCCGTACCATTTGTGCACCAAGGTCCTTTGCGGCCGGTTGCGGTGTCCTGTCACATCCGTGGGCGTCAGGGCCCGAGAGCGGGCCCGGGTCTGCAGGCGCTCTTGAGGTCTGCGCCGTGGCCGCACACCGAGGAAAGGTCAGCACCATGCCCGAAAGCGCCACGCCCGCCACTGAGCTGGCAGCGCAGTACATCGCCCAGGTGGCCGGTGATCTCGAACGCAACATCACGGAGCAGGAACGTATCGGTGCGGAAATCGCCTCCCTGCAGGAGCAGTTGACCGCCCTACGGCGTGATCACGCGGTGCTGGTGAACATGCAGCAGGCCCTCGGCATCACCGAAGCACCGGCTGCGCCTGAGGTCATGCCCGAGACCGCCGCCACGGTGCCCGCTCCCCGGCGCACACCCGGCACCAGGCCGGGCGGGAAGCGGACAGCGGGCAGGACCACTGCCCGCAGGCCCGCGGCCAAGGCCGCAAGCGCCGCGCCGGCGGCCCGGCCGACCCTGGTGGAACTCATCCGCCGCCACCTCACCGAGCAGAGCGAGCCGCGTTCGGCGGCGGAAACCGCCACCGCACTCGGCCAGGCCCACCCCGAGCGCGGCATCAAGACCAAGGTCGTACGCGTCACCCTCGAAGGACTGGTGGCCAAGGGCCAGGCCCTGCGGACCAAGCAGGGTGCCTCGGTCTTCTACACCGCCCCCGACGTGCCCGAGCCGGCAACCGCATCCCCGGCCGGCCCGCAGCCCCAGAGCGCCGGCCGCTGAAGGCACGAGCCCATTCAAGGTGCGGCGGCAGGCCGGCGCCCTGGCCGGTCCGTGCGCCCCGCCGGCGCGGGCGCGGTCACGTCAGGGGGCGAAGGGGTGTTCATCCGGACCGCCCGATCCGCCAGGTGTAGCGCCTGGTGAGTCTTGCCGGCACTACCCCACCGCGCCCACCCCCGTGCGGCACGGAGCGCCCCGGGAGCGCGCGGCCGGGCGCGTTCTGGGGCCCGCCCGCCTCGCATCGCGCCGCTTCGCCCCCGAGCGTCAGCGCCGCACACCCGGCAGCGGCCCGGCCGCACATCCAGACCAGCCGCTTCCCGTCGCCGGGGATGTGCCCCCGGGTCCGCGATCCACGGCGCTGCGTCCATGGCAACCCGTGACCGGGGCACGGTCGATCCGCCCACGCCCGTGCGGCACCGGCAAGGCCCGTGGCGTGAGATTCTGCGGAGCCCCCCGGTGTCCACGCCGGACACAACTGCCCCGGTCCCCCCCGGGGGGTGCCACCGGGGCAGTTGTGTCCGTCCGGGCTGCCGGCGGCCCGGTCCCCCGCACGCACGCGGGGCTGAAGCCCCTCACGGCATCCGCCGCGGCCTGCTGTGGCGTCCCGGCCGCCGGTCCGGATGCGGAGCATACGGCCGCGCGGCAAGCCGCACGCCTGTCAGGGCTTTCGGGCCACACCTCCCAGGGCGATCACCTCTCCGGCAGAGCGGCCGGGTTCGGGGCGCCACTCGTTCAGGGGCACGACGCCGGGCTCCAGCAGTTCCAGGCCGTCGAAGAAACCGGCGAGCTGTCCGGGACTGCGCAAGTGGTAAGGGGCCGCCCCGCTTTCGTTGTAAAGGCGGGTGGCCTCCACGTTGGCCTGGTTGGTGTCGACACTGTCGTTGAACGCGAAGTAGCTGCCGCACGGCAGGGCCCCCAGCAGCGTGCCGATGATCGAACGTACCTGCCCGTCGTCGGCAATGTGCCCGCTGACCTGCATCATCGTAAGCGCGACCGGCTGAGTGAAGTCCAGCGTCCGGGCCGCTTCGCGCAGGATGGTCCGCGGGTCGTGCACATCGGCGTCGACGTAGTCGGTGACCCCCTCGGGCGTGCTGGTCAGCAACGCGTGGGCGTGGGCCAGGACCAGAGGGTCGTCGTCGATATAGACGATGCGGGCCCCGGGATTGATCCGCTGCGCGATCTCATGGGTGCTGTCGGCCGTCGGCAGGCCGGTGCCGATGTCGAGGAACTGGCCTATCTGGGCCTCCTTGGCCAGGTAGCCCACGGCGCGGCCCAGGAAGGCCCGCGAGTCACGGGCAAGATCGGTGATGCCGGGAAAGACCCGGCGGAACGCATCACCCGCCTCCCCATCGACCGGGTAATTGTCCTTACCGCCGAGCCAGTAATCCCAGATCCGGGCCGAGTGCGGCACCGTGGAATCGACCCTCGAAAACGCCGCGCCGTCGGCCGCGGACGAGTCCTGCGACACGAGCATCCCCTCCTCACAACACATCACTGTCCACCTTCACCAGCACACCGCAGAACCACCCACCCGCATGCGCCGAACAACTCCACACCCCCGCCCCGGCCAGCAGCGTGCCAGGCACGGCCCCACCCCGCGGAGCAATGCTCAAGACCTGTGGATCAGACCCGGCAGGACATGCCTCCCCGGAGGATTGATCGATG
>NZ_JBNGGG010000046.1:0-112274 GCF_049974585.1 Streptomyces sp. UG1
AGCGCCTCGGCAAGATCACGTTCTGGACGCTGTTCATCGGCTTCCACGGCACCTTCCTGGTCCAGCACTGGCTGGGCGCCGAGGGCATGCCGCGTCGTTACGCCGACTACCTCGCGGCCGACGGCTTCACCGCCCTGAACACCATCTCGACGATCAGCTCGTTCGTGCTCGGCGCGTCGCTCCTGCCCTTCTTCTACAACGTGTGGAAGACCGCGAAGTACGGCAAGCCGGTCGGCGTCGACGACCCGTGGGGCTACGGCCGCTCCCTGGAGTGGGCCACGTCCTGCCCGCCGCCGCGCCACAACTTCCTCACCCTGCCGCGGATCCGTTCCGAATCCCCGGCGTTCGACCTGCACCACCCTGAGATCGCCGCGCTCGACGAGCTCGAGAACGCCCCTCACGGCGAGAAGGCTCTGGTCGGCAACGGCGGCAAGGAGGCCGGCAAGTGAAGACTCAGGGCACGATGTTCGCCTGGCTGGGTGTCTTCATCCTGGCCATGGCGATTGTCTACGGCATCTGGTCGAAGGAGCCGGCCGGTACCACGGCCCTCTTCCTGGCCTTCGGTCTGGCCATCATGGTCGGCTTCTACCTGGGCTTCACCGCCCGGCGGGTCGACACGGGCGCCCAGGACAACAAGGAAGCGGACGTCGCCGACGACGCCGGCGAGGTCGGGTTCTTCAGCCCGCACAGCTGGCAGCCGCTCTCCCTCGCGATCGGAGGCGCCCTCGCATTCCTGTCGATCGCGATCGGCTGGTGGCTGATGTACTTCTCGGCGCCGCTGATCCTGGTCGGCATCTGGGGCTGGGTCTTCGAGTACTACCGCGGTGAGAACCGCACCCAGTAGCACGAGCTCGGCCGGATGGGAGCCCGGACACTCCGTCAGGAGGTCCGGGCTCCCTCGTTTGCCGCAATCGGCGTCACCCGTACGCATTACTGGGCGCGCCGCCGCTGACGCCGCTTCCTAGCGTGAAGCCATGAGCGAAACACCGCGCACGAGCACCGTCATAGGCTGCACGCTCCTGCTGGTCGCGCTCGGCGCGAGCGCCACCGGCTGCGGCAGCGACGGCAACCCGCTGTCCGCCGAGCCCTACGACGCGGCCGACCAGATCGCCTTCAACGGCCCCACGGGCGACGGCCGCAAGGCCGACCCCGACAAGCCCCTGGAGATCACCGCGGAGGACTCCGACGCCCGTATCACGGACGTCACCGCCAGGGACGCCACAGGGCGCTATGTCACGGGCGAACTCTCCGCCGACGGCACCCGGTGGCACAGCACCTCCCCGCTGGCCGCCAACGCCCGCTACACGGTGCGCGTGAGCACCGAGGACGAGGACGGCGCCCCCGGCCGCAGGGTCCTCACCTTCGACACGAGCAAGCCGACGAGCAAGAAGCACCTGACGGTGAAGTTCGGCCCCAAGCCGGGCAAGTACGGCGTCGGCCAGCCCATCACGGCGGAACTGAGCCGGCCCGTCAAGGACAAGAGCCAGCGGGCCGTCGTCGAGCGGGCCCTCAGGGTCGACTCGGTGCCCGACGTGGACGGCGCCTGGCACTGGGTGGACGACAAGGAACTCCACTACCGGCCCAAGGAGTACTGGCCCACCGGCGCCACCGTCCGGGCCCGCAGCAACCTCCACGGCATCAAGATCAGCGACCGCCTGTGGGGCGGCAGGGCCAAGCCCCTGAAGATCACCATCGGCGACAAGGTCATCGCCGTCACGGATGCCTCGGCGCACCGGATGACCGTCTACAAGAACGGCGAGGTCATCAACGAGATCCCGGTCACCACGGGCAAGCCCGGCTACGAGACCCGCAACGGCGTCAAGGTCGTACTGGCCAAGGAGGGCACCGTTCGGATGACCAGCGCCAGCATAGGTGCCTCGGACTTCTACGACCTGATCGTCCACCACTCCGTCAGGGTCACCAACAGCGGCGAGTACGTCCACGCGGCCCCCTGGTCGACCGGCTCCCAGGGGTACGCCAACGTCAGCCACGGCTGCACCGGGATGAGCCCCGGCAACGCCGCGTGGTTCTACGACACCATCAGCGAAGGCGACATCGTCCAGGTCGTCAACTCCAACGGCGCCACGATGGCCCCCTTCGGCAACGGCTTCGGCGACTGGAACCTGAACTGGAAGAAGTGGCGGGGCGGCAGCGCCCTGGTGGCCGGCAAGCCGGACGGTCCCGGTCCTGAAGAGGCGGCACGTCTCAGGCCAAGGGCAGTGTGACGCCCTAAGGGGCGCGGGGAACTGCGCGACCAGCCACAACGCACCCGCAGCCGCCCCACAACCTCAGAACCCGAGCTCCTAGGCGCTCTGCAGCCTCTCCGTCCGCAACAAAGAAGCCAGCGCCTCCGCGAACTCCACCGGCTCCACAGGCAACGTCACCGCCGCCTCGGCCCGGCTCCAGGTGGCCAGCCACGCATCCTGCGGCCGTGCGATCAGCACCAGCACCGGCGGACAGTTGAACACCTCGTCCTTGATCTGCCGGCAGACCCCCATGCCCCCCATGGGCACGGCCTCACCGTCCAGCACACAGACGTCGATGCCCCCCTTGTCCAACTCCTTGATGACGGCGGCAGGCGTCGCGCACTCCACGAACTGCACCACGGGCACGTCCGGAGCGGGCCGGCGACCGGTGGCCAACCTCACCTGCTCGCGGGTGTTGGAGTCGTCGCTGTAGACCAGCACCGTGGCGGTCGGCTGCATTGTTCCTCCGTGACGTCAGCGTCGTAAGGACAGGCCTGTCGGTCCGGATGCTACTCCCTTGAACACCACGTCAACACCGGTATGAACGGCCAAGACACTCCGAACGGCACCCCCCGGAGTGAGGGCGGGATAAGCGACCGACATAATGTCGGCGTGGCGACAGCAACGACAGTAGACAAGGGTCACGCGCACCCGTCGGTCAATCGACCGAACCTCACCAGCGTCGGAACCATCATCTGGCTGAGTTCCGAGCTGATGTTCTTCGCGGCCCTCTTCGCGATGTACTTCACCTTGCGATCGGTGACGGGTCCCGAGTTCTGGAAGGAGAAGGCCGACTTCCTGAACTTCCCGTTCTCGGCGACGAACACCACGATCCTGGTGCTCTCCTCCCTCACCTGCCAGCTCGGCGTCTTCGCCGCCGAGCGCGGTGACGTCAAGAAGCTCCGGGGCTGGTTCATCGTCACCTTCATCATGGGTGCGATCTTCATCGGCGGTCAGGTGTACGAGTACACCGAGCTGGTCAAGCACGAGGGCCTCTCGCTCTCGTCCGACCCGTACGGCTCGGTCTTCTACCTGACCACCGGCTTCCACGGACTGCATGTGACGGGCGGTCTCATCGCCTTCCTGCTGGTCCTCGGCCGCACCTACGCGGCCCGGAGGTTCACGCACGAGCAGGCGACCGCCGCGATCGTGGTGTCCTACTACTGGCACTTCGTCGATGTCGTCTGGATCGGCCTCTTCGCCACGATCTACATGATCAAGTAGCCGGGCCCGATCCCGCGCGCGTTCCACAACGCACCTACCAGAAGCATCGACGCAGAAGATCCTGACACCGGGGTAATCCGTGAAAAAGCTCTCCGCACGACGACGCCATCCGCTGGCGGCGGTCGTCGTCCTACTCCTCGCGCTGGCGTGCACGGGGGGGCTGTACGCCGTGTTTGCGCCCGCGGACAAGGCGCAGGCCGAGGAAACCGCCCAGTCCCTCACCATCGAGGAGGGCAAGAAGCTCTACACCGTCGGCTGCGCCAGTTGCCACGGAACCGGCGGTCAGGGCACCTCCGACGGTCCTAGCCTGGTGGGCGTCGGCGCCGCCGCCGTCGACTTCCAGGTCTCGACGGGCCGTATGCCGGCCGCCACCTCCCAGGGCGCGCAGGTCCCGAAGAAGAGGAACATCTACTCGCAGGCCCAGATCGACCAGCTCGCGGCGTACATCGCCTCGCTGGGCGCCGGTCCGTCCATCCCGACCGAGGCGCAGTACGGCCCCGAGGGAGCGGACATCGCCAAGGGCGGCGAGCTCTTCCGCAACAACTGCGCCCAGTGCCACAACTTCACCGGCAAGGGCGGCGCGCTGACGAAGGGCAAGTACGCCCCGAGCCTCGAGAATGTGGACCCCAAGCACATCTACGAGGCCATGCAGACCGGCCCGCAGAACATGCCGTCGTTCCCCGACACCACGCTGTCGGAGCAGAACAAGAAGGACATCATCGCGTACCTGCACGCGGTCAACAGCGACGAGACGGTCAACCCGGGTGGTCTGGAGCTGGGCGGCCTCGGCCCGGTCAGTGAGGGCCTGTTCGCCTGGATCTTCGGGCTCGGCGCATTGATCGCGGTCGCCGTCTGGGTCGCCGCTCGGACCGCAAAGGCCAAGAAGTCATGAGTAGCCAAGACATTCCAGAAGAGAACCTGCCCGCTGAGCAGGACGCCACCCAGGTAGCGGTCGCGGACGAGAAGCACCCGTTCGCCGACCCGGGCCTGCCGCCCCACGAGCACCGGATCCAGGACATCGACGAGCGGGCCGCCAAGCGGTCCGAGCGCACGGTCGCCCTGCTGTTCACGGTCTCGATGCTGGCCACCGTCGGCTTCATCGCCTCGTACGTCGCGATCCCGCACGACAAGTCGGTCTTCATCTTCCCGATCGGTCACCTCAACGCGCTGAACTTCGCGCTGGGCCTGACCCTCGGCGCGGCGCTGTTCTGCATCGGCGCGGGCGCGGTCCACTGGGCCCGCACCCTGATGTCGGACGTGGAGATCGCCGACGAGCGGCACGCGATCGAGGCGACCCCCGAGGTCAAGGCCAAGGTCATGGCCGACTTCAAGCAGGGCGCCAAGGAGTCCGCGCTGGGTCGCCGCAAGCTGATCCGCAACACGATGTTCGGCGCGCTCGCCCTGTTCCCGCTCTCCGGTGTCGTCCTGCTGCGTGACCTCGGTCCGCTGCCCGGCACCAAGCTGCGCCACACCCTGTGGTCCAAGGGCAAGCTGCTCGTCAACATGAACACCAACGAGCCGCTGCGTCCCTCGGACGTCGCGGTCGGCTCCCTCACCTTCGCCAAGCCGGAGGGCCTGGAGGAGCACGACCACGACTTCCAGACCGAGATCGCCAAGGCGGCCCTGATGATCGTCCGGCTCCAGCCCAACGACATCAAGGACCCGCAGGAGCTCGCCTGGTCGCACGAGGGCATCGTCGCGTACTCGAAGATCTGCACCCACGTCGGTTGCCCGATCTCCCTGTACGAGCAGCAGACGCACCACGTGCTCTGCCCCTGCCACCAGTCCACCTTCGACCTCTCCGACGGTGCCCGAGTGATCTTCGGCCCGGCCGGCCACGCCCTGCCGCAGCTGCGCATCGGCGTGAACGACGAGGGCTACCTCGAGGCGCTCGGCGACTTCGAAGAGCCCGTCGGTCCTGCTTTCTGGGAGCGCGGATGAGCACTACGACGTCCACCGAGTCCCGCGCACGCGGGAAGGCACCGGCCGGCGAGCGCGTCGCCGACTGGGCCGACGGCCGGCTGGGGATCTACTCCCTGGCCAAGGCCAACATGCGCAAGATCTTCCCCGACCACTGGTCGTTCATGCTGGGTGAGGTCGCGCTCTACAGCTTCCTCATCATCATCCTCACGGGTGTGTGGCTGACGCTGTTCTTCCACCCGTCGATGAACGAGGTGGAGTACCACGGCAGCTATGTCCCGATGCAGGGACAGCTGATGAGCGAGGCCTTCAAGTCGACGCTGGACATCAGCTTCGACGTGCGCGGCGGTCTGCTGATCCGGCAGATCCACCACTGGGCGGCGCTGATCTTCCTCGCGGCCATGTTCGTGCACATGATGCGCGTGTTCTTCACCGGCGCGTTCCGCAAGCCGCGTGAGATCAACTGGCTGTTCGGCTTCCTGCTGTTCGTGCTGGGCATGTTCACCGGTTTCACCGGCTACTCGCTCCCGGACGACCTGCTCTCCGGCACCGGTGTCCGCTTCACGCAGGGCGCGATCCTGTCCATGCCGATCGTCGGCACGTACATCTCCATGTTCCTGTTCGGCGGCGAGTTCCCCGGCGACGACTTCGTGGCCCGGTTCTACTCGATCCACATCCTGCTGCTGCCGGGCATCATGCTCGGCCTCGTGGTGGCGCACCTGATCCTGGTCTTCTACCACAAGCACACGCAGTTCGCGGGCCCCGGAAAGACCAACAAGAACGTGGTCGGCATGCCGCTGCTGCCGGTCTACATGGCCAAGGCCGGAGGCTTCTTCTTCCTGGTCTTCGGTGTCATCGCGGCCATCGCGGCGATCGCGCAGATCAACCCCGTCTGGGCCATCGGCCCCTACCGTCCGGACCAGGTGTCCACCGGCGCCCAGCCCGACTGGTACATGGGCTTCGCGGAGGGCCTGGTTCGCTACTTCCCGGGCTGGGAGGTCAACTTCTGGGGTCACACGCTGGTCCTCGGCGTGTTCATCCCGCTGGTGCTCTTCGGCCTGGTCCTGGGCGCGATCGCGGTCTACCCGTTCATCGAGTCCTGGGTCACCGGCGACAAGCGCGAGCACCACATCCTGGACCGCCCGCGCAACGCCCCGACGCGTACCGCCTTCGGCGTCGCCTGGATCACGGTGTACATGATCGGCCTGGTCGGCGGTGGCAACGACCTGTGGGCCACCCACTTCCACCTGTCGATCAACGCCGTCACCTGGTTCGTCCGGATCGGCTTCTTCGTCGGACCGGTCCTCGCGTTCATCATCACCAAGCGGGTCTGCCTCGGCCTGCAGCGCCGGGACAAGGACAAGGTGCTGCACGGCCGCGAGTCGGGCATCATCAAGCGCCTGCCGCACGGTGAGTTCATCGAGGTCCACGAGCCGCTCAGCCAGGACGCGCTGTACACGCTCACCGCGCACGAGCAGTACCAGCCGGCCGAGATCGGCCCGACGGTCGACGAGAACGGCGTCGAGCGCAAGGTGAAGGGCTCCGAGAAGCTGCGCGCCAAGCTCAGCAGGTCCTACTACGGCGAGGACGGCCAGATCGCCAAGCCGACGGTCGAGGAGTACAAGGAGATCACGAGCGGCCACGGCCACCACTGACGCCGCGCTGTCTACGCCACGGTTGAGGGCCCCGTCCGGTTGTACGGACGGGGCCCTCGGCCGTGCGCGGAGCTTTCTGTCGGGTCGGTGGGATTCGAGGGATGGCTCTCTGAACGGGGTGAGGTGCGGGCTCCGTCCGGTCTTCGGACGGGGCCCTTCTCCGTGCCCCGGGGCTGGATAGGGTGGACCTCGTTGAGACTCGCGTCCCGTAGTGCGGGACGCCTGACCCTGGAGCGGCTTATGAGCGCTGTGACCCCCGCTGGAGGCGACACCGCGGCGGGCCGTTCCTGGCCCCTGCTGCTGAACGGTCTGCTGGACGGCCGGGACCTGTCCGCCGACGACACCGCGTGGGCGATGGACCTGATCATGCGCGGTGAGGCGACGGACGCGCAGATCGCCGGGTTCGTGGTGGCACTGCGGGCCAAGGGCGAGACGGTGCAGGAGATCACCGGGCTCGTGCGGACGATGTACGAGCACGCGAACGTGATCGAGGTGCCCGGGCCCACCGTGGACATCGTCGGCACGGGCGGCGACGGTGCGAAGACCGTCAACATCTCCACCATGTCGGCCATCGTCATCGCCGGCACCGGCGCGAAGGTCGTCAAGCACGGCAACCGGGCGGCGTCCTCGGCGTCGGGCGCCTCCGACGTGCTGGAGAAGCTCGGCGTCAATCTGGAACTGCCGGTCGGACGGGTGGCCGAGGTCGCCGAGGAGGCCGGCATCACCTTCTGCTTCGCGGTGAAGTTCCATCCGGCGCTGCGCCATGTGGCCGCCGCGCGAGGCCAGTTGGGCATCCGCACCACCTTCAACGTGCTCGGTCCGCTGACCAACCCGGCCAAGGTCAGGGCGCAGGCGGTCGGCGTGGCGGACCCGCGCATGGCGCCGATCGTCGCGGGCGTCTTCGCCGAGCGCGGCAACTCCTCTCTGGTGTTCCGCGGCGACGACGGCCTCGACGAGCTCACCACCACGGCCACCTCCCGGGTGTGGGTCGTACGCGACGGCAAGGTGACCGAGGAGACCTTCGACCCGCGCGACGTCGGCATCGAGCTGGTGCCGGTGGAGGCGCTGCGCGGCGCCGACGCGTCCTACAACGCCGACGTGGCGCTGCGCCTGCTGAACGGGGAGACGGGACCCGTACGGGACGCCGTACTGCTCAACTCGGCCGCCGCACTGGTGGCGCTGAACCCGACCGACGCCCCGCTCGCCGAGCAGATCCGGGCCGGGATGGCGAAGGCGGCGCAGGCCATCGACTCCGGCGCGGCGAAGCGGACGCTGGATCGGTGGGTGGCCGCCAGCAACGCGTAGCCGACGCGCACGTGGTCCCGTGATGCGGACATGAGTTGCGGGACCACGAACACTTCGCGTACGTTCTCGAACAGGTCATGAGTGACAGTCACACGGCCCCGGCCGACTGTCCGGCAACCCTCCGTCCGTGGCGGGGTGCCCCGGGTGAAGACCAGGCCGTAGGCAGCGAGGTCTACGGCAAGCGCGTGACGAGGAGTCTTCCGTGAGCAATCGAATGCGATAGGGCCGCCGAGCCCCGCCTCCGCACACCCACCTTCACCCTGCACTTTTCTTCCTTCCTCTCACGGGAGTCCGCCATGTCCGTCTCCACCGCTGCCTCCGTCCAGAGCATTTGCGCCCCGCTGCCCGTTCTGGGCAGTGATGTCACCGTCCCGCTCGTCACCGGCGGCGAGGTCACCTACGCCGCGCTCGACTACGCCGCCAGCGCCCCCGCCCTCCAGCGCGTCTGGGACGACGTGGCCGCCTACGCGCCGTACTACGGCAGTGTCCACCGCGGTGCCGGCTACCTCTCTCAGCTCTCCACCGACCTGTTCGAGAACGCCCGCGGGACCGTCGCCGAGTTCCTGGACTGCCGGGCCGACGACCAGCTCGTCTTCACCCGGTCCACCACCGACTCGCTGGGCCTCCTCGCCGCCGCCCTCCCGGCCGACTGCCAGGTCTTCGTCTTCGAGACCGAGCACCACGCCTCCCTGCTGCCGTGGCGGAACGCGCAGGTCACCTACCTCGACGCGCCCCGCACCCCCCGCCAGGCGGTCGAGACCCTGGAGCGCGCCCTCGCCGACCGCGCCCCCCACGGCCCGGCCCTGGTCTGCGTCACCGGCGCCTCGAACGTCACCGGCGAGCTGTGGCCCGTACGGGAACTCGCGGCCGCCGCCCATGCGCACGGCGCCCGCATCGTGCTCGACGCCGCCCAGTTGGCCCCGCACCACCCGGTGAGCGTCCGTGACCTCGACGTCGACTGGGTCGCCTTCTCCGGCCACAAGCTGTACGCCCCCTTCGGCTCCGGCGTCCTCGCCGGGCGCGCCGACTGGCTGCGCGCTGCCGAGCCGTACCTCGCGGGCGGCGGCGCCAGCCGCAAGGTCTCGCGGCGCGAGGACGGGGGAGTGGACGTCGAGTGGCACGACAGCGCCGCGCGGCACGAGGCCGGGTCGCCCAACGTCATCGGCGCCTACTCCATCGCCTCCGCCTGCAAGGCCCTGACGGAGGCGGGCTTCGACACGCTCGTCGCCCGTGAGCAGCACCTGGTCCGGAAGGTGCGCGAAGGCCTCGCCGACGTCCCCGAGGTCCGCGTCCTGTCCCTCTTCGGCGACGACGCCCCCCGCGTCGGCGTCATCTCCTTCGTCGTCGACGGCTGGAACAGCTCCCACTTCGCCGCCGCCCTCTCCGCCGAGTACGGCATCGGGGTGCGCGACGGGCTGTTCTGCGCCCACCCGCTGGTCCGCACGCTGCTGGGCAGCGACCCGCAGACCCAGGGCGAGTGCGGTGCCCCGGAGGCGGCGCCGGGCGAGAAGTCCCTCAACGCGATCCGGGTGAGCTTCGGGGCCGGTACGCCGGACGAGCACGTCGAGCGGTTCGTGAACGCCGTGCGGGAGCTGGTGACGGACGGCGCCCGCTGGAGCTACCGCACCGAGGACGGCCGCTGCGTCCCGGACACCTCCGCGTGAGCCGGTAGCCGGGCGCCCAGCAGGATCATCCGCAGGGCCCGCTCAGTGGCGTCCGTGAGCAGTTCCGAGGCCCGCACCAGGGCCTCGGCCAGGGCCATCGGCGCCGGCAGGATCCCGCTGCACGCGTCCACCCCCGGTACGTCGTCCGCGCCCTCGCCGAGCGTGCCCGCGAGCACGAGTACCGGGCGGCCGTACCGCTTGGCCCGGCGGGCCACCTCGGCCGGGACCTTGCCGCGGGGCGTCTGGTGGTCCAGGGCGCCCTCGGCGGTGACGACCAGGTCGGCGCGGGCGAGACGGGCGTCCAGGTCGAGGTGGTCCAGGAGCACGTCGAAGCGGGGCAGGAGACGGGCGCCCAGCGCCGCGAGTCCGGCACCCAGGCCGCCGGAGGCTCCGGTGCCGGGGCCGTGGTGCAGGTCGGCGCCCACGACGCCCAGATCACGGGTGAGGACGCGCGCCCAGTTCTCCAGCCCCGCCGACAACTGCTCGACCTGCGCGGGCGTCGCCCCCTTCTGCGGACCGAAGACCCGGGCCACGCCGCGCTCGCCGCACAGCACGTTGTACGGGTTGCAGGCGACCAGCAGCTCCACGTCCCGCAGACGCGGGTCCAGGCCGGCCGGGTCGATCCGGGTGAGTCGTGGCAACTCCCGCCCTCCATGCGGGAGTTCGAATCCGTCGGCGTCCAGCAGCCGGGCGCCGAGGGCCTGGAGAGCGCCGGCGCCCCCGTCGGACGTACCCGAATCGCCGCAGCCGATCAGGACGCGCCGTACGCCCGTGTCGAGCGCGGCGCGGATCAGCTCGCCGACGCCGTACGTCGTCGTGGCGCCCGGGTCGCGCAGGGCGCGGGGCACCAGGGACAGCCCGGCCACCGCGGCCATCTCCACGACCGCCGTGTCCCGGGAGCCGAGCAGCGCGAAGTGCGTGCCGACGGTTTCGCCGACCGGCCCCGTGGCGGGCAGCGCGACAAGCCGACCACCGGTCGCCCCGGCCAGGGCGGCGGCCGTACCCTCACCGCCGTCGACCAGCGGAATCAGATCCAGCACGGCATCCGGCAGCACCCGCCGCACCCCGTCGGCAATGGCATCGGCGGCGGTCTGGGCGGACAGGGACTCCTTGAAGCCGCTGGGGGCTACGACGACGCGGGTCAGCATCAGAGGGCTCCTATGTAGATCGGGGAGGGCAACGCCCTGCTTTCAGGGGCGCGGGGCTGTGACATATGCGGCTCCGCCGCGTGGGCGCGACCAGCCACGACGGCGCGGCAGACGACGGACGGCATGACCCGGCACTCACAGTGGAATGCCAAGCAACGGCCACACCACAACGGCGAACAGCAGTACGAGCGCGGCGGTCAGCGGCGCCAGGACCGCCGACAAACGCAGCAGGTCGCGCGAAGTGAAGGTCGGCGTCCCGGGAAGGTCGGAGAAGAGCGCGACCGGCTTCGCCGATGCCGGAAGCGTGTGGCAGAAACCGGCCGCCGCAGTGGACGCAAGCGCCGCAGCCACCGGATTGACCCCGGCCCCCACCGCCGCCGAGACCACCAGCGGCACCAGCACCGACGAACGGGCCGACCGGGACTGAAGTACCAGGTGGGCCGCAGTACTGACCACGATCACCACAGCCAGGAACCACACCGGACTGACACCCGCCGGAAGCCCCTCCACCAGCCACTTCGCCGCCCCCGAGTCGGCAAGCGCCACCCCCATCGCCATCGTCGCCGCCATGAACAGCAGCAGCGACCACGGCACCGTCCTGAGCGCGTCCTTCAGACGCACGGTGCCGAGCGCCGGCGAGGCCGCCACCACCGCGCCGATCAGCGCCACGACCGCGGGCGGCACCCGGTGCAGCGGCTCGCTGCACCACAGCACGACGACGGTGCCGAGCAGCAGCGCGCACCGCTTCTCCGCCTGCGACCAGGGGCCGGTGACCGGGTGCTCGCTGTGCTCCTGGATCTGCTCGGGGGTGATGTGCACAGGACCCTTGCGGTCCGCGCGCCGGGTGGACGTCAGCAGCACGGCCTCGGCGGCCAGGTGGGACGAGACCACCGCGAGCGGCAGGCCCAGCAGCAGCCACTCGGTGAAGCCGATCCGGTCACCGGTCGCCTGCCACAGCACCGACACGGTGATCAGATGCGCGCCCGCCCCGATCAGGGTCGCCACCGCCGACAGCAGGATCACGGTCGGGAACAGCAGCGCCAGCATCACCACCAGTCGCCTCCGGTCGGCCAGCGCCTTGGCCAGCGCGAGGAACACCGGCAGCGCGAGCGCGGCCCGTCCCGAGGTGGCCGGCACCGCGAACGCCGTGACGACCAGGGCGGCCGTGGTCAGGTGCACGAGCTGCCGTACCGTGCGCGCCCCGCCGACCAGGAACGCCGCCGCCCGACCCGCGAGCCCCGTCCGGGTCACCGCAGCCGCCAGCACGAAGGCGCAGATCAGCAGCCACACCGTCGAGTCGCCGAGGGTGCCGAAGAGGGCGTCGCTGCTGATCACCCCGGTCACCGTGAGCGCGAGCCCGGCGCCCAGCGCGATGTACGTGTCGTCGACCGGTGTGGCGATCCAGGCGCAGGTCGCCAGCGCGAACACGGCGAGGGTGAGGCGGGCGTCGGCGCCGAGGCCGGGGAAGTTGCCGGGCACCGCGAGCAGTGCGCACAGGGAGAGCGCTGCGCACAGGGCCGCGAGCGGACGGAGGTTCAGGGTCACGTCATCGAGGGTTCACCTGAGCCGTGAGCCTTCGATGAGCCATACATGAAAGGGACTTCACGCGGGGAGGCGGTACCCCACGCCGCGTACCGTCTCGACCCGTTCGGCGCCCAGCTTCTTGCGCAACGCCCGGACGTACACGTCCACGATGTTGGAGCCCGGGTCGAAGTCGTAGCCCCACACGTGCGACAGGATCTGCTCGCGGGACAGTACCTGCCCGGGATGCCTCAGGAACAGCTCCAGGAGCACGAACTCACGGGCCGTCAGATCGACCGTCCGCTCCCCGGCCCGCGCCCGCCGGGTGCGCAGGTCCAGCGTGAGCGAGCCGGACCGCAGCACCGTCACCTCGGGCGCCCTGGCGGCCGTACGCAGTCGCAGCCGCACCCGGGCGAGCAGTTCCTCGAAGCGGAACGGCTTGGTCATCCAGTCGTCGGCGCCGCCCTCCAGACCGGCCACCGTGTCCCGTACGGAGTCCCGCGCGGTCAGCACGATCACCGGGACCGTCACCCGGGCCTCGCGCATCTCGCGCAGCACCGTGAAGCCGTCCCGGCCGGGCAGGCCGATGTCGAGGACGACCAGGTCGAAGCCGCCGGTGACCGCGTACTCGTACGCCGCGTCGCCGTCGCCCACGACGGTCGTGGTGAAGCCGTTGGAGCGCAGGCCCTTCTCCACGAAGGAGGCGATCCTGTCCTCGTCCTCGACGATGAGAATCCGGTTCATGTCCGTCCCTCTCCGAGTGCCAGTACGAAGGTGGCGCCGCCGCCCGCCGTGTCGCTCAGCCGCACCCGGCCGCCGTGCGCCTCGGCGATCGCCCGCACGATCGCCAGGCCGAGCCCGGCGCCGGAGCCGCGGGTGCCGCGCCGGGAGGTGCCGCGCCGGAACCGCTCGAAGATCACCTCGGCGTCCTGCGGCTGCACACCGCACCCGGAGTCGGCGACGTACAGCTCGACGCCCGTCGCGTCGGCGCGGGAGCCGATCCGGACCGGCTGCCCGGGCGCGGTGTGCTGCACGGCGTTCTGGGCGAGCTGGACCATGGCCTGGGTGATCCGCTGCGGGTCCAGCTCGGTCTCGACGTCGGCCACCTCGGCCAACTGCCAGTCGCGTTCGCCGAGGGTGCGGGCCTTGACGTAGACGTCGGCGGTGAGCTCGGCCAGCTGGACCGGCTCGGGGGTGACGAAGTCGGGGCGCTCGGCCTTGGCGAGCAGGAGCAGGTCCTCGACGATGCGGCTCATGCGGTCCAGCTCGTCGGTGACCAGCCGTATCGTCTCCTCGCGCTCGGCCGGATCGTCGCCCATCAGCTCCAGGTGGCCGCGCACGATGGTGATCGGTGTGCGCAGCTCGTGTCCGGCGTCGTCGACGAACTCGCGCTGGGCGGCGAAGGCGCGCTCCAGCCGGTCCAGCATGGCGTTGAACGTCTCCGCGAGCGCGGCGATGTCGTCCCGGCCGTGCACCGGGATACGGCGGGTGAGGTCCTGCTCGGTGAGTTGTGCGGCGGCGGTGCGCACCAGCCGTACGGGCTTGAGGATCCGCCCGGCGACGGCCCAGCCGATGCCGGTCGTCAGCAGCAGGGCGACCCCGGAGATGGCGAGCAGGATGCGGAACTCCTCGTTCACCGCGGCCTGTTCACGACCGGGGTGGAAGGCGACCACGAACGCGGCCTCCGCCTCGCCGCCCGCCCGCGCGATGGCGACCTTGGCCCAGCGGATCTCACCGGAGGGGCGGTCCACGGTGCCGGTGGAGTCGGGCGAGTCGTAGATGCGGCGGACGGCGTCGTCGTCCTTGTGCAGGGGTACGGCGACGGGGATGTCGCGCTGCTGGACGAACTGGGCCGGAGTGCGGCCCGCCCCTCGGCCCACCAGCCCGATCAGCTCCTCGTCCGGGTCGGCGTACTGCCGCACCAGGAACTCGCGCAGCAGCCGGGAGGGGTCGGTGAACGGGCGGCCGGTGCGGGGGTCGACGCCCTGCTCCTGGAAGTTGGCGAACTCGCCGGCCTCCTGGGCGAGCAGCCCGTTCACCCGGTGGTCGACGTCCCGCAGCAGGATCGAGCGCGTCGTGGTCGCCACGGACACCAGCCCCACGGCCATCACCAGCAGCAGCCAGAGCAGGATGCGGACCCGCGCGGAGATCCGTCGGCGCACGGGAGGCGGGGGTGTCTTCTCGGCCATGCCGGCACCGCACGGGACGTTCAAAACACCCCCTAGCCGTCGTCCCCGGGCTCGCCGCTGTCGTCGTCCGAGGGGTCCCGGTCGGCGGTGTCATCGTCGTCGCCGGGGGAGCCGCCGGTCACCGGAGGCCTGGACACGACCTCGTCGCTCGGTGTGGGTGTGGGCCGGGCGGGGGACGGCGTGGGGGAGCCGCTGTCCAGTTCCACCCTGGGCGGCACCTCCGGCGACTCCGGCCGATCGGTGAGGGCGAAGCTGGTCGCGGCGATGCCCAGCGGAATCGCCACTACGGCGGCCAGGGCCGCGATCCGGTGCGAGAAGACCATGCGGCCGATCCTGCCCCCGGCACCCGGCGGTGCGGATGAGCCCAGGATGAAGAACTCTTCATCCGCGGGGCCGGTCCGTCAGTTGTCCAGGCCGATCGCGAAGGCGGCCTCGATGTCGTGCTGCGAGTAGGTGCGGAACGCCACGTGCGTGTCCGTGCCCTCGACGCCGGGGATCTTGCTGATCCGCCCGGGGATGACCTCGGCCAGCTCCTCGTGCTCCTTCACCCGCACCATGGCGATCAGGTCGTAGGTGCCGGTGACGGAGAAGACCTCGGTCACGTTCTCCAGCGAAGCGATCCGCTCCGCGATCTCGGGGATCCGGTCCACGCTGGTCTTGATCAGGACGATCGCGGTGATCACGGCTGGTTCTCTCCCTCGGGGGCCGGAGCTGGGGCGGGCTTCACTCTAGTCGGACGTCCGAAGCGGGCCCACGCGAAGCCGAAGCCCAGCCCGAAGCCCACCACGTGCGCCAGATACGCCACCCCCGGCCCCTGGCCCGCGCGCTCCGCCGCCACCCACTGCAGCGCCACCCAGAAGGGCAGCACCACCCACGCCGGGAAGCGCAGCGGCAGGAAGAGCAGGAACGGCAGCAGGCTTGTCACCCGCGCTGCGGGGAAGAGGAACAGGAACGCGCCGAGGACCGCCGAGATCGCCCCGGACGCGCCGACCAGGGACCGGGTGGAGTCGTCGTTCGCGGCGGCGTAGCCCAGCAGGGCCAGATAGCCGCAGCCGATATAGAAGAGCGTGAACTGGACGCGGCCCATCCGTTCCTCGGTCATCGTGCCGAAGACGTAGAGGAAGAGCATGTTGCCGAGCAGGTGCACCCAGCTTCCGTGCACGAAGAGGGCCGTCGCGGGAGTGAGGGCGGCCCGGGGCGCGCCCTCGAAAAGTTCCGCGGGAACCACGCCCCAGCGGTGGAAGTAGGCCCGCTGCGCGGCGATCAGCCCCTCGCCGGAGCCGTACGCCGGATTGAGCCCCGCCGCCGGGCCGAGCAGGAAGAGCAGGCAGCACAGGGCGATCAGCCCGTGCGTCACCGGCGCCGACGACCGCGGGGCCGACCGGCTCGCCGCCCTGGCGAACCGGGCCCGAAAACGCGCCACGCTCCAGTTGCCGATCATGGCTACAGAGCATGACGTAACAGGACGCAGCCGCACAGACCGCCTCGCCGCCCGGGACGGACGGGCGACGAGTACCCGCCAGGCCGTAGGGTTACGAGCCACACGCACCGGGGTGCCGGAGCGTCGCGGACAATAGAAGACCACGCAAGGAAAGAGCACAGTCACGATGACGGTTCCTCTGCCCACCGACACCACGCGGTGGCGCTGCACCCTCTGCGGCAACCTCACGCGTTTCGACGTGACGCGCTCGTCCAGGGTCGTGGAGTACGTGCACCTCGATCTGGCCGGCGAGCCCAAGGTCGAGGAGCGCGAGGTGCTCAGTGAGACGATCGAGTCGGTGCGCTGCCGCTGGTGCAATGCCGTGGACAAGGTGGAACTCGTGGACAGGCCGGGCGCCGGCTCCTGACGGGAGCGGGCCCCGTACAGACTTGGGGTGTGACGGATGGTGGAGACACAAGGCGGGGGGCCGGGCGACGGCGCCGCCGAGGTGCTCGACCGTCCGCTGCCCGACGGCGTACGGCGCAAGGTCGTGCAGATCGTGTCCGACGGTTTCGGCAGCCTGACCGTCGGCGAACTGCCCGCACAGCTTCGGCAGTACGCCAGATTCGCGCCGAACCGCCGAGCCAAGTTCGCCGGCAACGCGATGGCCGCCGCGCTGGAGACCGATCCGCTGTTCCGCCAGCGCATCGGCGAGAAGCTCAGAGAGGCACAGCCGGAACTCACCGGCGCCCTCGACTCCGGCTCTGCCCCCCCGGCCGCGGACCCGCTCGACGTGGCGGCCGCGGCCTATGTTCTGCGGCCCACTGACTGGGTGAAGCTGGTCACCGCGGCCGGTGAGGAGGCCCAGCGGGCCGACGCCGAGCGCGCCGACGAGGAGACCCGCGCCGAGCTGGAGCGGCTGCGCGAGGAGCTCGACCACGCCCGGGAGCACACCCGGCACGAGACCGAGCGGCTGCGCACCGAGCTGGACGCGGCCAAGAAGGAAGCGGAATCGCTTCACCGGAAACTGCGCTCCGCGCTCAGCGACGTCAAGCGCGGCGAGGCCGCCGTGCGCAAGGTCCAGGGCGAGATCGAGGCCGTGCGCGCCGAGGCGCAGGCCCAGGTCTCCGTGGCCGAGAGCGAGACCCGGCGGCTCAAGGCGCGGCTCGGGGAGGCCGAGGCCGCCCTGGAGGCCACGCGCAAAGCGGCACGCGAGGGGCGCAGCGTCGAGGACATGCGCGTACGGCTGCTCCTGGACACCCTCCTGGACGCCACCCAAGGGCTGCGCAGGGAACTGGCGTTGCCGCCGGTCTCCGTACGGCCCGCCGAGACCGTGGACGCGGTCGAACCGGGACGTATGACCCCGAAGGACATCGCGGCCCGGGCGCTGTCCGAGAACGACCCGGCGATCCTCGACCAGCTTCTCGCCCTGCCGCAGGCCCACTTGGTGGTCGACGGCTACAACGTCACCAAGACCGGCTATCCCCAGATGCCCCTGGAGAAGCAGCGCCTGAGGCTCCTCGGCCAGCTCTCGCAGCTCGCCGCGCAGACCGGCGCCGAGGTGACCTGTGTCTTCGACGGGGCCGAGCTGGCCGCGCCGGTGCTGCTCGCGCCGCCGCGCGGGGTGCGGGTGCTGTTCTCCAAGCCGGGCGTGACCGCCGACGAGCTGATCCGCCAGCTGGTGCGCGCCGAGCCGCCGGGCCGTCCGGTCATCGTCGCCTCGACCGACCGCGAGGTGGCCGACGGGGTGGCCCGGGCCGGGGCCCGGCCGGTGGCTTCTGCGGTGCTTCTGAAGCGACTGTCCTGAATCGGCCAACGTACGGGCGCAATGCCCGAATTGACCCGACCGGTGCGCAACGTAGCGTCAAGCCAGGGTCACGGCTTGTGAGTTGTGTGTAAAGAATGCAGGGTGTGACGAGAATTTTCTTCTGAGGATTTGATCTGATCACAAGAGGGTCACTAGGGTCTGGCGTCGAACCTCCGAGCGGGTGATCACTCAGAAGAAGGAGTTCACCTCCGTGGCGTCCCACCGTCGACCCAAGCAGCCGAGCCGAGCGCGCGTGACCGTGCTCACCACCGCGGCCGCTGCAGCCGTGGCCATCACCTCGCAGGCGGCCAACGCGGCCCCCAGCGAGAAGCCGAGCAAGGATGAGGTCAAGGCCAAGGTCGACAAGCTCTACGAAGAGGCCGAGCACGCCACCGAGGAGTACAACGGGGCCAAGGAGAAGCAGGGGAAGCTCCAGAAGGAGATCTCCACCATCCAGGACAACGTCGCGCGCGGTCAGGAGGACCTGAACGAGCTGCGCGACTCCATGGGCCTGGCGGCCGCCGCCCAGTACCGCACGGGCAGCATCGACTCCTCCGTCCAGCTCTTCCTGTCGTCCGACCCGGACGACTACCTGGACAAGGCGTCCACCATGGACCAGCTCAGCGCTCAGCAGGTCGAGTCGCTGAAGAAGGTCCAGGAGAAGCAGCGCTCACTCGCCCAGCAGCGCGCCGAGGCCGCCGAGAAGCTGAAGGACCTCTCCTCCACCCGCGCCGAACTGGGCAAGAAGAAGAAGCAGGTCCAGGCCAAGCTCGCCGAGGCGCAGAAGCTGCTCAACACCCTCACGGCCGCGGAGAAGGCCGCCCTCGCCGCCGCGGAGGAGCGCGCCAGCCGTTCCTCGGCCGAGCGCGTGGACCTCGGCAACGCCGCCCCCGGCTCGGGCCGTGCCATGGCCGCCTTCCAGGCCGCCCAGAGCAAGATCGGCTCGCCCTACGTCTACGGCGCCTCCGGCCCGTCCTCCTTCGACTGCTCGGGCCTGACCTCCTGGGCCTTCGCCCAGGCCGGCGTCTCCATCCCGCGCACCTCGCAGGCCCAGGCCAGCGCCGGTCCGCGCATCTACAGCCAGTCCGCCCTCAAGGTCGGCGACCTGGTCTTCTTCTACGGCGACCTGCACCACGTCGGCTTCTACGCCGGCAACGGCCAGATCCTGCACGCCCCGCGCACCGGCACGGTCGTCCGCTACGAGTCGATCAACAACATGCCGTTCCAGTTCGGCGTCCGCATCTGAGCCCGGCCGACCGCCTGCAAGATCAACACAGCGTGCCGCCCGAACGAGCGAATCACCGCACCGCCGACTGACCCCACGCCCCGCCGATGACCTGCGTCAGAGGCGGGGCGTCACTTTGTGTGCCCGCCAAGGCCGTTGGTCGTCGTCCGCTCGCATGGCTAGCATCGCCGCGTCCGTCGGACGGCCTGTGGAAGGAACCCGTGGGGGGAGACGGGTGGCGTCCGGCATCTGAGAGGAGAGCGGCTTTCCGTGGGGTCCCATCGTCGCATTGCAGCCCCCGGTTTCGACCGGGGCGCCAACGCAGCGCTCTGCGTCATGTCGGCCGCCGCCGCGGCCCTCGGAGTCACGCCGGCCACGGCCGCGCCACAGGACGACACCCGGGCCAAGGTGGACCGCCTCTACGCGGAGGCCGAGAAGGCCACCGAGGCCTACAACCGGGCCGACGAGCGCGCCGACCGGCTCCGTGAGCAGGTGGGCAGGGCCCAGGACCGGATCGCCCGGCAGCAGCAGGACATCAACTCCATGCGGGACGTGCTCGGTTCGCTGGCCGGCGCCCAGTACCGCGCCGGCGGACTCGACCCCTCCCTCGCCCTGCTGCTCTCCGACGACCCGGAGGACTACCTCGACAAGGCCGCCGCGCTCGCCCGGATCACCGCCCACCAGGCCGGCGAGCTCAAGAAGCTCCAGGACGCCATGCGCCTGCTCGCCCAGGAGCGCTCCGAGGCGACCGGGACCCTCGCCGAGCTGGAGAAGAGCCGCCAGGCCGTCGCCGTCCACAAGCGGACCGTGGAGCGCAAGCTCGCCGAGGCCCGCAGGGTCCTGAACTCCCTGACGGCGAGCGACCGCGCCGCCTACGACCGCGCCTCCCGCTCCGGCCGTATGGACCTGCCCGACTTCGGCGCTGCCGTCGCGCCCTCGGGCCGGGCCGCGGCCGCCGTCGCCGCCGCCCGGTCCGCGCTGGGCCGGCCGTACGTCTGGGGCGCCAACGGGCCCTCCGGCTTCGACTGTTCGGGCCTGATCCAGTGGTCGTACAGCCAGGCCGGCGTCTCCCTGCCGCGCACCTCGCAGGGTCAGCGCTACGCCGGCCGGCAGGTCCCGCTCTCCGAGGCCCAGCCCGGCGACGTCGTCACCTACCGCTCCGACGCCAGCCATGTCGGGATGTACATGGGCAACGGCCAGGTGATCCACGCGCCCTATCCCGGCGCACCCGTGCGCTACGACCCGGTGGGCATGCTGCCGGGGGCGACGGTCACGAGGGTCTGACCCCCGCGCCCTAAGCGGACCTGGTGAAGTCCACTGCGGTTCGGCAACGCCCTCAAGGGGCGCGGGGCAGCATCGATAGGCGGCTCCGCCGCGTGGGCGCGACCAGCCACGACGGCGCCGCAGCCGAACGACGACCCATCACCGCACCTGCAGCGGAGCGCTTAGCCGCCGTACGATCGGGAAGTGGCTGGTCGTGGGCGGGTGTCGGGAGCACGGGTCGTCGTGGCGCTCTGTCTGCTGCTCGTGTCCCTGGTGGGCTGCGGCGGACGGGCCGGCACCGACAGCGCCAAGGCCGAGGTGCAGCGCCTGCTCGACCGGCGGGCCGCCGCGATCGTCGGCCACGACGAGGCCGCGTATCTGCGCACCGGCGCGCGGGGCTGGTTCGACAACCTGCGCGCGGTTCCCCTCGCCGACTGGTCCTACCGCCTGACCGGCCTGCACCGCACCGGGGACACCGCCCGCGCCGACGCCGAGCTGCGCTATCGCGTCCAGGGCTACGACCGGGCGCCCGTCCGGGCCGGCCGCACCCTGAGCCTGGCGCAGGACGCGCAGGGCGGCTGGTACGTCGAGTCCGAGCGCCCCGCCAAGGGCTCCGCGCAGCAGCTCTGGGACCAGGGCGCGGTGCGCGCCGTACGCGGCGAGGACAGCCTCGTCCTGGGCGTCGGACAGTCCGGGGCACGGCTGCGGGCGTACGCAGAGCTGGCCGACCGCGCGGTGCCGGCCGTGTCCCAGGCGTGGGGCACCGACTGGGCCCGGCACGTCGTCGTCCTGGTGCCGAAGTCGCTGGCCGGCATGGCGGGGCTGCTCGGCGCGCCCGAGTCGTCCTACCGGGGGATAGCCGCGGTCACCACCGGCGAGACCGGCGCCCCGGCGAGCGCCCCCGCGGACCGGATCATCCTCAACCCCGACGCGTACGGCGTCCTCGGCGGCACCGGCCAGCAGGTCGTCCTCACCCACGAGACCACGCACGTCGCCACCCGCGCCCACACCACGCCCGCCACCCCGCTGTGGCTCTCCGAGGGCTACGCCGACTGGGTCGGCTACCTCGGCGCCGGCCGCTCCCCGTCCCAGGCGGCAGCCGAACTGCGCGACGCGGTGGCCGAGGGCCGCACCCCACGGAGCCTGCCCGCCGACGCGGACTTCGGCTTCGGCGGCGACGAGACCAGGCTGGCCCAGGCCTACGAGGGCGGCTGGATGGCCTGCCGGCTGATCGCCGACCGCTGGGGCGAGGTCAGACTCGCCGACTTCTACCGCGCGGTCGGCGCCCACAAGGAGCGCGCGGGAGCGGTCGAGGGCGCGTTGAAGGACGTCCTGGGCACCTCGTTGGAGGAGTTCACGGCACAGTGGCGGGAGTATCTGCGGGCCCAGCTCGGCTGACCGGGCGCCGCGACGGCTGCCGCCGGGCTCAGGAAGGCAGGGACGTCTCCTTGGCGCGGGTGGCCTGAGCCGGTACGCAGGCGGGGGCGGGCCGCTGGGTCGTCGAGCGCCACAGGGTGCGGGCCGCCAGGACCGTGGCCAGGACCAGCAGGCCGTTGCGCAGGAACAGCAGGGTGACGCCCAGGGCGTCGCTGGCCACGACGTGGGCGAACCAGATCGGGAACTCCAGGACCGTGACGAAGGCCGCCGCCAGGACCAGGGCGACGGGAAGCCTCATGCGGCTGTCGCTGAAGCACAGGCACACGGCCGCGAGGCCCACCAGCCACACCAGGTACTGCGGGCTGATCACCCGGCTCGTCGTCGTGAACATCAGCACCGCCACGAAGGCCGCGTCCGCGAGCGTGTGCGGGTCAAAGCGCCTCGCCCGCAGCCGCCACAGCAGCAGCCAGCCGAAGGACAGCCCGGTCAGGGCGAGGGCGCCCGTGCTGACGACGTCGACATACGGGCCGAGGAACTCCACCGAGCCGTAGTTCAGCAGCACCTGGCCGTCCCAGCCGTACTGCCGGGCCACATGGAAGACCAGCGCGCCCAGCGACTCCACCTCGGTGCCGCGGTCGCGCTGGAAGCCAAGGAAGGCGAAGGCGCCGGGCATGGCGAGGGCGAACACCGCCGACAGGACGCCGGCGGTCAGCACGGCCCAGCCCCAGGCGGCGCGTCTGCGGGCGGCGAGCAGCAGCAGTGCCGGCCACACCTTGAGCATCGCGCCGAAGCCCGCCAGCGCGCCCAGCACCCGGGGATGCCGGGTCCCCGCGAGCAGCGCGGCCACGGCGACGGCGGTGACCATCACGTCGTAGCGCGCGTACACGGTCGGCCCGAGCAGCGGTACGCCCGCCACCCACACCCACACCCCGCGCAGGGAGCGGCCCGGGCGCAGGCCGGCGTACAGCAGGAGCAGCAGCACCACCAGGTCGGCGGTGAAGGCCAGGACGAAGAAGGCGGACGGGTAGTCCAGCCAGAAGACGAGGGCGGGGGAGAGGATCGCGAGGGCCGCGGCGGGCGGGTACTGCCAGGTGACGTCGTCCAGCGGGAAGGTGCCGGTGCGCAGCACCTCGTACCAGCCCTGGTAGATCTCCGACACATCGCTGGTGACGTCCGGACCCGGGAAGACATACACCTTGAACACGAAGAGCAGCAGGATCACCCTGGTCAGGGCCCAGATCCCGAGAAGCCACGCCAGGGACCGCCACGTGCCCGTCGTCTCCACCGGTTCCGTTCCCCTGCCGTTCGCTTCCCACCTGAGTGACCATGATGTCGTGTCGGGCTGTCGGCGGGCCATAAACGTGGCCGGGCCCGGCTGTGAACGGGGGCTTCGATAGGGTCGGCGGCGATGCACAAGACGCTGATCGTGACCAACGACTTCCCGCCCCGCCCCGGCGGTATCCAGGCGTTCCTGCACAACATGGCGCTACGCCTGGACCCGGAGCGGCTGGTCGTCTACGCCTCCACCTGGAAGCGCGGCCGCGAGGGAGCCGAGGCCACCGCCGCGTTCGACGCCGAGCAGCCCTTCACGGTCGTACGGGACCGTACGACGATGCTGCTGCCGACGCCCGGGGCGACCCGGCGGGCGGTCGGGCTGCTGCGCGAGCACGGCTGTACGTCGGTGTGGTTCGGGGCGGCGGCCCCGCTCGGCCTGATGGCGCCGGCCCTGCGCAAGGCGGGCGCCGAGCGGCTGGTGGCCACCACCCACGGCCACGAGGCGGGGTGGGCCCAGCTTCCCGCGGCCCGGCAGCTGCTGCGCCGGATCGGGGAGTCGACGGACACGATCACCTACCTCGGCGAGTACACGCGCTCGCGCATCGCGACCGCGCTGACGCCGGACGCGGTCTCACGGATGGCGCAGTTGCCGCCAGGGGTCGACGAGAAGACCTTCCATCCGGCGTCGGGCGGGGACGAGGTGCGGGCGCGGCTCGGGCTGACCGAGCGGCCGGTGATCGTGTGCGTGTCCCGGCTGGTGCCGCGCAAGGGGCAGGACACCCTGATCCTGGCGCTGCCCCGGATCCTGGCCAAGGAGCCGGAGGCCGTGCTGCTGATCGTCGGCGGCGGGCCGTACGAGAAGGAGCTGCGCAAACTCGCGGCCGAGACCCGGGTGAGCGACTCCGTCCACTTCACCGGCGCTGTGCCCTGGTCCCAACTGCCCGCCCACTTCGGCGCCGGCGACGTCTTCGCGATGCCGTGCCGGACCAGGAGGGGCGGCCTCGACGTCGAGGGCCTGGGCATCGTGTACCTGGAGGCGTCGGCGACCGGGCTGCCGGTCGTCGCCGGCGACTCCGGCGGGGCGCCGGACGCGGTGCTCGACGGGGAGACCGGCTGGGTCGTGCGCGGCGGCTCCGTGGAGGACACCGCCGAGCGCGTCCTCACCCTCCTCGGCGACGCCAAACTGCGCCGCCGGATGGGGGAGCGGGGCAGGCGGTGGGTCGAGGAGAAGTGGCGCTGGGACCTGCTGGCGGAGAAGCTCAAAGCTTTGCTGTGAGCGGAAGCGCGCACTCTAGGCGGAACGTGAAAATCCGCACATGCTGCGCGCATGGCAGCAAAACTGATGCAGCGTCAGCTGACTAGACGTCAAATCCTTGGTATGGCGGCCCTCCAGACCGCCGCCGCCCTCGGCTTCAACCGTGTCTCCCTCGCATCGGCCCACGCCGCCGAGCCCGACGCGGCCGAGACCGTCCCCGCCATTGTCGTCGGCTCCGGCTACGGCGGCGCCGTGGCCGCCCTGCGCCTCGGTGAGGCCGGCATCCGCACGGTCGTCCTGGAGATGGGCAGGCTGTGGAACACCGCCGGCCCCGACGGCAAGGTCTTCTGCTCCACCGCCGCCCCCGACCGCCGCTCCATGTGGTTCCGCACCCGCACCGAGGCCCCGCTCGCCACGTTCCTGTGGCTGGACGTGGTCAACAAGAACATCAGCCCGTACCCGGGGGTCCTGGACCGCGTGCGCTACGACCACATGTCCGTGTACGTCGGCCGGGGCGTCGGCGGCGGTTCCCTGGTCAACGGCGGCATGGCCGTCACCCCGCGCCAGTCCTACTTCGCCGAGCAGTTCCCGACCGTGGACACCGCCGAGATGTACCGCACGTACTTCCCGCGCGCCCGCTCCATGCTCGGCGTCAACACCGTCGACCCCGCGTGGTTCGAGTCGACCGAGTGGTACCGCTTCACCCGGATCTCCCGCAAGCACGCGACCAACACCGGCCTGAGGACCACCTTCGTGCCCAGCGTCTACGACTTCGGCCACATGCAGCGCGAGGCGGCCGGCACGGCGACCGGGTCCGCGCTCGCGCAGGAGGTCATCTACGGCAACAACCACGGCAAGCGCAGCCTCGACAAGACGTACCTGGCCGCCGCGCTCGGCACCGGGAACGTCACCATCCACACCCTGGAGCGGGTGACGTCGATCAGCAGGGCGGCCGACGGGACGTACGTCCTGACCGCCGAGCGGATCGACGACACCGGCACCGTCGTCGAGACCAAGGAGTACGGCTGCACGTACCTCTTCCTCGGCGGCGGCAGCGTCGGCACCACCGAACTCCTCGTCCGCGCCCGGGAGTCGGGCACGCTGCCGGCGCTGGACCCGAGCGTGGGCACGGGGTGGGGGACCAACGGCAACGTGATGCTCGGGCGGGCCAACCACCTGTGGGACACGGTCGGGGCGAACCAGTCGACCATGCCGGTCATGGGCATCGACGACTGGGCCAACGCCGCCAATCCCGTCTTCGCCGAGATCGCACCCCTGCCGACGGGCCTTGAGCACTGGGTCAGCCTCTATCTGGCGATCACCAAGAACCCCGAGCGCGCTTCGTTCTCGTACGACTCGGCAAGCGGCGCGGTGCGGCTCGGGTGGAGCGCGGCGCAGAGTGCCGTGTCGGTGGGCATGGCGAAGAAGCTGTTCGACCGGATCAACCGGGCGAACGCCACGATCTACCGGTACGACCTGTTCGGCTCGGGCAACAAGGTCTTCGCCGACGACTTCACCTACCACCCGCTGGGCGGCTGCGTGCTGGGGCGGGCGACCGACGCCTACGGCCGGGTGAAGGGGTATTCACGGCTGTACGTCACCGACGGCTCGCTCGTGCCCGGGTCGATCGGGGTGAACCCGTTCGTGACGATCACCGCGCTCGCCGAACGCACGATGGCGCGGGTCCTCGTGGAGGACACCGCGCCATGAGGCAACCGGTCGGCTACTTGGCGTAGATCGACTCGATCTCGTCCGCGAAGTCCTTCGCCACGACGTTGCGCTTGAGCTTCAGCGACGGCGTCAGATGGCCCGAATCCTCCGTGAACTGGGAGGGCAGAATGCGGAACTTCCGCACCGATTCCGCCTTCGACACCGCGGCGTTGCCGTCGTCGACCGCCGACTGGATCGTGGCCAGCAGGTCCGTGTCCTCGCGCAGCGACGCCGCGGTGGAGCCCGCGGGCTTGCCGTGCTCGGCGGCCCAGCGGCCCAGGAACTCCTCGTCGATGGTGACCAGCGCGCCCACGAACGGCCGCCCGTCGCCGACCACCATGCACTCGGCCACCAGCGCATGCGACCGGATGCGGTCCTCGATCACGGCCGGGGCGACGTTCTTGCCGCCCGCGGTGACGATGATCTCCTTCTTGCGGCCGGTGATCCTGAGGTAGCCGTCCTCGTCGAGGGTGCCGATGTCCCCGGAGTGGAACCAGCCGTCGGCCAGGGCCTCGGCGGTGGCCTCCGGGTTGTTCCAGTACTCCTTGAAGATGTGCTCGCCGTGCAGCAGCACCTCGCCGTCGTCGGCGATCCGCACCACCGAGCCGGGCAGCGGCTGGCCGACCGTGCCGATCTTCTGGCGGTCCCAGGGGTTGAACGCGGTCGGCGCGCAGGTCTCGGTCAGGCCGTAGCCCTCCAGGACCGTGAAGCCGATGCCGCGGAAGAAATGGCCGAGGCGCTCGCCCAGCGGGGCGCCGCCGGAGATGGCGTACTCGCCCTTGCCGCCGAGGACCGCGCGCAGCTTGCTGTAGACGAGCCGGTCGAAGACCTTGTGCTTGATCTTCAGGCCGACGGACGGGCCGGACGGGGTGTCCAGCGCCTTGCTGTAGGCGATCGCCGTGTCCGACGCCTTGTCGAAGATCTTGCCCTTGCCGTCGGCCTGCGCCTTGGCGCGTGCGCTGTTGTAGACCTTCTCGAAGACGCGCGGCACGCCGAGGATCAGCGTCGGCCGGAAGGCGGCCAGCTCGTCGGTGAGGTTCTTGATGTCCGGGACACAGCCGAGCTTGATCGGCGCCATCATCGGCGCGACCTGCACCAGCCGCCCGAAGACATGCGCGAGCGGCAGGAAGAGCAGCACCGAGCACTCGCCGGTGCGGAACAGCGGGCGCAGCCGCTCGACGACGTTCCCGCAGTCCGCGAAGAAGTTGCGGTGGGTGAGCACACAGCCCTTGGGCCGGCCGGTCGTCCCGCTCGTGTACACGATGGTCGCCGGGTCGTCGGCCTTGGCGAGCGAGCTGCGCTCCTCGACCGTCTCGTCGCTGATGTCCTGCCCGAGGCGCCCCAGCTCCTCGACCGCGCCGGCCTCGATCTGCCAGACGTGCTTGAGCGCGGGCAGTCGGTCGCGCACCGACTCGACGGCGGCCGTGTGGTTGTCCATCTCGGTGATGCAGGCGGTCGCGCCCGAGTCACTGAGGATCCACTGCACCTGCTCCGGCGAGCTGGTCTCGTACACCGGCACGGTGACCGCGCCGGCCGACCAGATCGCGAAGTCGAGCAGGGTCCACTCGTAGCGGGTGCGGGACATCAGGCCGACCCGGTCGCCCGGCTGGATGCCGGCGGCGATGAGCCCCTTCGCGGCCGCGCGCACCTCCGCGAGGAACGTGGTGGCCGAGACGTCCTGCCAGGCACCGCCCACCTTGCGGGCGATGACGGCCACGTCCGGGTGCTGCGCGGCGTTTCTGCGGACGATGTCGGTCAGATTCCCGTCCGCAGGGACCTCGTACAAAGCCGGAAGGCTGAACTCGCGCAAGACTGCTGCTCCTCATAGGGCGCCGGCGCCACGACGTTGTGCGATGCGACGGTGCGGTCCAAGGCTCGGGCAAGTGCTCATGGATTCACATGTTGAAATCCAGAGCACGACTGGACCGACCGGACGTTACCCGCCGGTATGGCTTCTTCGACAGGGGGTCCCGGCGAGATGTTCGCTGCGTCACACGGTTTGGTGCTTCTGCGCGCACAGTAGTCGAGCGGTCTGACGACTGGCCAGTAACCATCGCTTCGGCCGCCACTGTTCACGTTTGCCGCACACGCCTACCCTTGATCGCCATGTCACCGACACCGACGGGAAACCGCAGGACGCGCGTCCACGTGGTCAGCGATGTGCACGGCAACGCCCGCGACCTGGCCCGGGCCGGCGAGGGCGCGGACGCCCTGATCTGCCTGGGCGACCTGGTGCTGTTCCTGGACTACGCCGACCACTCGCGCGGCATCTTCCCCGACCTGTTCGGCGTGGAGAACGCCGACCGCATCGTGGAACTGCGCACCGCCCGGCGCTTCGAGGAGGCGCGGGAGCTCGGGGCGCGGCTGTGGGCCGGGATCGGCTCGGACCGGTGGGCGGCCATCGAGAAGGCGGTGCGGGGGCAGTACGCCGAGATGTTCGCGGCGTTCCCGACACCGACGTACGCCACCTACGGCAATGTCGACATGCCGCCCCTGTGGCCGGAGTACGCCGGGCCGGGCACGACGGTGCTGGACGGGGAGCGGGTGGAGATCGGCGGACGGGTCTTCGGCTTCGTCGGCGGCGGACTGCGCACCCCGATGAGGACCCCCTACGAGATCAGCGACGAGGAGTACGCGGCGAAGATCGAGGCCGTGGGCGAGGTCGACGTGCTGTGCACCCACATCCCGCCGGAGGTGCCGGAACTCGTCTACGACACGGTGGCGCGGCGCTTCGAGCGCGGGAGCAAGGCGCTGCTGGCGGCGATCCGCCGCACCCGCCCCCGCTACTCCCTCTTCGGACACGTCCATCAGCCGCTGGTCCGGCGGATGCGGATCGGGGCGACGGAGTGCGTGAACGTGGGGCACTTCGCGGCGTCCGGGAAGCCGTGGGCGCTGGAATGGTGAGCGAATTCGGGTGCGGTGGGCGTTTTCGCCGCGATGGCGCAGGTGGGGGTGAAGTCGGCCGGTCGGACGCGCGGTAGCCTTCACGCTGCACACGCGTGCGCACCATGACTGCACCACGACTTCCTACCGGCCCGCATCTGGAGGAGCCACGGCGATGGCGGAACACACCAGCTCGAGCATCACGATCGAGGCGGCACCGGCCGACGTGATGGGGGTGATCGCCGACTTCGCCCGCTACCCGGACTGGACCGGCGAGGTGAAGGAGGCGGAGGTCCTCAAGACCGACGACCAGGGCCGTGCCGAGCAGGTGCGTCTCGTCATGGACGCCGGCGCGATCAAGGACGACCAGGTGCTGGGGTACACCTGGACCGGCGAGCACGAGGTCTCCTGGACCCTGGTCAAGTCCCAGATGCTGCGCTCGCTCGACGGCTCCTACATCCTCAAGCCGGCCGGAGCGGGCTCGACCGAGGTCACCTACCAGCTCACGGTCGACGTCAAGATCCCGATGCTGGGGATGATCAAGCGCAAGGCCGAGAAGGTCATCATCGACCGGGCGCTGGCGGGGCTGAAGAAGCGGGTGGAGTCGGAGAAGTAGGCGGGTTCGCCCAGCCGCGGGCAGTCGTGCCGCTGGGGCGGCACGGGTGGGCGCGGGCGGCACCCCGCCAGCGCCGGGTTGCGCGTCCCCCCGCTCGCCCCGACGCCGGGCACCGCGCAACGGACCTGAACCACAACGTCCGTTACCGTTCACCCCCATGCGCACCATCCTGATCACCGGCCCCGGCGGCAGCGGCCGTACCACCGTCGCCGCCGCCACCGCGCTCGCCGCCGCCCGCGAGGGCACCCGCACCCTCGTCCTCAGCGCCGACCGCACCGACACCCTGGGCGCGGCACTCGGCGTGCGCACCGGACCGGCCCCCACCCGGGCCGCCGAGAACCTCACCGCCTGGCGCCCCGACGCCGCCGACGGCTTCCGGGACGACCTCGCCGCCTTCCAGGAGCGCGCCACCGCCGCCCTCGACCTCCTCGGTGCCTCCCGGCTCGACCCGGAGGAGGTCACCCCCCTCCCCGGCGCCGAGGAACTCGCGCTGCTGCGCGCGCTGCGGGACGCCGCACTCGCCGAGGGCGGTGATCTCCACGAACTCCTCGTCGTCGACCTCCCGGCCACCCCGCACGCCCTCGCCCTGCTCTCCCTCCCCGAGGAACTGCGCCGCTATCTGCGCCGGCTGCTCCCGCCCGAGCGGCAGGCGGCCCGTGCGCTGCGGCCGGTCCTGGGCAAGCTGGCCGGGGTGCCGATGCCCGCGGAGTGGCTGTACGAGACCACCGCCCGCTGGGACATCGAGCTCGCCGCCGTCGAGGCCGTCCTCGCCGACCGCGCCACCGTCGTACGGCTCGTCGCCGAACCCGGCCCGAGCGGCGCCGACGCCGTACGCGCCGCCTGCCTCGCCCTCGCCCTGCGCGGACTGCGCCCCGACCTGCTGATCGCCAACCGCGTCCTGCCGGAGCCGGCGGCGGCGGCCGGAAGCTGGCTCGCCGGGCCCGTCGCCCAGCAGCGCAAGGTCCTGGAGGAGTGGAAGGAGACGTACGACGTCCGCGGCGTCGCACACCTCGGGCACGACCCCCGCGGCGCCGACGACCTCGCCGCGCTCCACGTCCCCGCCGTCAACACCACGACGTCCACCGTCGAGTGGCCCGTCACCGACCGGACCTGCGACGACGGCGGCGGCCGGGTCCTCGTATGGCACATCCCGCTGCCCGGCGCCGTACGCGACGACCTCGACCTCATCCGGCGCGCCGACGAAATCGTCGTCACCGCCGGGCAGTTCCGGCGCATCGTGCCGCTGCCGTCCGCCCTGCGCCGGTGCGCCGTGGACGGGGCCGCGCTGCGCGACGGCGAGCTGCTGATCCGGTTCACGCCGGATCCGGATCTCTGGCCGCGGACCCGGTGAAGCAGGTACGCCCGTTCGGGTAACGTCGTAGAGACGAACCGTAGTCAGGAGTCCGTCATGAGCGAAGAGCTCCCCCCGTCCGAGGCCACCGGGCACGAGGCCGTCGACGAGGTACGGGCGAGCGACGCCGACGCCTGGGCGACGGCGTGCGCCGAGGATCTCGCGGCGGAGAAGGTCCGCCGCCGCGCCCAGTACGGCCCGCCGCCCGGGTCGGCCGCCGAGGAGCTGCACAAGCTCGTCGACGCCGTCGCGGACAAGCTGTCGACCCTGCAGTCCCCGCTGCTCGGCGCGGTCGCCGGACCCGCCGCCCAGCAGGTGGTCAAGCAGGTCGTCCAGCAGGCCAAGGCCGCCGTCGAGCCGGTCATCGACCGCAACCCGGACGTCTTCGACCACCTCGCCGCGGCCGGCAGCGAACTCCTCGCCGCCTACCGCTCCGCGGTCCAGAACCAGGAACAGCGCTGGACGAGCGGTACGAACGACGCCCAGGAGCTGGACGAGCTCGACGACGACAAGCGCGACCCGGGCGAGGGCACCGGCCCCGGCCAGCGCATCGACCTGGACTGACGGAGCACGACTCCCTCCCCCGGGCCCCTGTCCGCCGGGTGGACGACGCGAGCCCGGCGCCGGGGCCTCGGGTACGGTTGGCCGTAGCGGGGCTCGACCGAAACTGAGGGATTCATGGGACTCACCATCGGCGTCGACATCGGCGGTACCAAGATCGCGGCCGGTGTGGTCGACGAGGAAGGCAACATCCTCTCGACCCACAAGGTGCCCACCCCGGGCACCCCCGACGGGATCGTGGACGCCATCGCCTCCGCCGTCGAGGGAGCGCGCGCCGGGCACGAGATCGTCGGCGTGGGCATCGGAGCGGCCGGTTACGTCAACCGTCAGCGCTCCGAGGTTTACTTCGCCCCCAACATCCACTGGCGCAACGAGCCGCTGAAGGAGAAGGTCGAGACCCGCGTCGGCCTCCCCGTCGTCGTCGAGAACGACGCCAACGCGGCCGCGTGGGGCGAGTACAAGTTCGGCGCCGGCAAGGGCCACCGCAACGTCATCTGCATCACCCTGGGCACCGGCCTCGGCGGCGGCATCATCATCGGCAACAAGCTGCGCCGCGGGCACTACGGCGTCGCCGCGGAGTTCGGCCACATCCGGATGGTCCCGGACGGCCTGCTGTGCGGCTGTGGCTCGCAGGGCTGCTGGGAGCAGTACGCCTCCGGCCGCGCCCTCGTCAGATACGCCAAGCAGCGCGCCAACGCGACCCCCGAGAACGCCGAGATCCTGCTCGGCATGGGCGACGGCACCCCCGAGGGCATCGAGGGCAAGCACATCTCCATGGCCGCCCGCCAGGGCGACCCGGTCGCCGTCGACTCCTACCGCGAACTCGCCCGCTGGGCGGGCGCCGGCCTCGCCGACCTGGCCTCCCTGTTCGACCCCTCCGCCTTCATCGTCGGCGGCGGCCTCTCGGACGAGGGCGAACTGGTCCTCGACCCCATCCGCAAGTCCTACAAGCGCTGGCTGGTGGGCGGCAACTGGCGCCCGGTGGCCGACGTCATCGCGGCCCAACTGGGCAACGAGGCGGGATTGGTCGGCGCGGCCGACCTGGCCAGGGAGCCGGACCCGATCATGTAACGGCTGCTTCTCGGGATGCGGCGACTGTGCCCACCCAGGGGCGCGGGGAACTGCGCGACAAGCCACGACGAACCGGCACTCGCGAACGATCCTCGCGCCCCGAGCCATTGGGCGTAAATTGATCCACATGGAGTCGCTCCCCAATTCCCGCACGGAGCCCGACGGTTCCCCGGTCATCAGGGTCCTGAGCTACAACATCCGCTCGATGCGCGACGACACAAACGCCCTCGCCCGCGTCATCAGCGCCTGCACCCCGGACCTGGTCCTGATCCAGGAGGCCCCCCGTTTCTTCCGCTGGCGCAAGAAACTCGCCCGCCTGGCCCGCGCCGCGAACCTCGTCACCCTCACCGGCGGCGCCACCGCCGCCGGCCCCGCGATCCTGTGCAACCTCCGCACCACCGTCGAGCGCACGCAGGACGTCCTCCTGCCGCTGACCCCGGGCCTGCACCGCCGCGGCTTCGCCACGGCGGTGGTCCGCTTCGGCGGCGCCCGCCTCGGCGTCCTGAGCTGCCACCTCTCCCTGCAGAAGGACGAGCGCTACGAGCAGGGCGGCATGCTGCTCGACCGGCTCGCCGCCCTGGGCGTGGAGCACGCCGTGGCGGGCGGCGACCTCAACGACCGGCCCGCCGGCCGCACCTTCCGCCGCCTCGCCGACGGCCTCCAGGACTGCTGGGCCACCGCCCCCTGGGGCAGCGAGTACACCTCGACGCCGGCCGACCCCCACCAGCGCATCGACGCGATCTTCGCCACCAAGGGCATCGAGGTGCTCGGCTGCGGCGTCCCGATCGGTCACCCCGGTGTGCGGGAGACAGACCTGAGGGCGGCCACCGACCACCTTCCGGTGCTGGCCGCCCTCAAGGTCCCGGCGTCCTAGACGACGGCACCCCGCCCGGGGTCGTCATCCCCCTCGTCGTCCGTCTTCATCCGCATCACCAGCGTGGCGAACCCGCCCAGGAACCCGCCGATGCCGAGCGTGGCCAGCCACCACGTCATGTCCCAGTTCAGCAGGACCGCGAGCAACAGCAGGACCGGTCCGCCGATCACCGCCAGCCAGCCGAACTTCGTGGTGACGTCGGCCTCGGGCAGCGGCGGCGGCTCCGGCGGTACGAAGTGGCCCTCGTCGTCGGCGTCGAAGTCGTCCTCGGACGGCTCGGGCGCGCTGTAGTCGCGCGGGCCGGTGCCGACGCCGGGCGCGAAGGAGACGGAGCTGCCCAGCGGCTTGGCGGGCTTGTCCTCGCCCTCGCCCTCGCCCTCGTCCTTGGGCTTGGGCGCCTCCGACTTCGCCTCTTGGCCGCCTTCGGTGCCCTCGGGCTCCTCGTCGTCGTTCGTCGCAGACTCCAGCAGCGCCAGGTCCTCGACCGACTTGAACGGCTTGGCGCCCGGCGGGTCCTTCGGCTCCTCGCCGTACCCGGCGACGATCGCGGCCCAGGCGGCGTCCTCGTCGAACGGGACGTGCTGCTCCTCGGGCTCGCGGTCCTCGCGCCTCTCGCGGTCGGAGTCGTGCTCAGCCACGTGCGGTCGTCCCTTCCTTGCCGGCGCCGGTCGCGACCCGGTCGATGAACCCGAGGCTCTCCTCGAGGATCCGGTCCGCGTCATGGTCCAACGTCGCCACGTGATAGCTCTGTTCCAGCACGATCTCCGTTACGTCCGTGGACGACACCCGACTCAGGATCCGGGCCGAATCCACCGCCGGAACGGTGTGGTCCTGCCTGCTGCGCATCAGCAGCAGCGGCTGGGTGACCTGGGGCAGCTCGCCGTCGACCAGCCGGAAGAAGGTCCGCAGGGAGTGCGCGGCGTGCAGCGGCACCCGGGAGTACCCGAGCTCGACGGCGCCTTCCTTGGCGATGTCGCCGATGACCCCCGGCGCCGTACGGACGAAGTGGCGCGACACCGGAAGGGTGTACGCGGACAGGCCGTGCACCTTGTTCGCCGGGTTGACGACCAGTACGCCGGCCACACCCTCCCCGTGCTTCGCGGCCAGCCGCAGGGCCAGGGCGCCGCCCATGGACAGGCCCGCCACGAAGACGCGCCCGCAGCGGTCGCGCAGGGTGCGCAGCTCGCGGTCCACCTCGGCGTACCAGTCCTGCCAGTTGGTGATCGCCATGTCCTCCCAGCGGGTGCCGTGCCCCGGCAGCAGGGGCAGCGAGACGGTGAGCCCGTGCCCGGCGAGATGCTCTGCCCAGGGGCGCAGCGACTGGGGGGAGCCGGTGAAGCCGTGGCAGAAGAGGACCCCCACCTCTCCGCCCTCGCGGCGGTACGGCTCGGCTCCAGGAAGGACCGGCACCTTACGGTCTCCTGTTCGTGAGAGGAACGGTGTGCTTCACCGTACGCGACCGCACTGACACCGACCAGGGCCGTCGGTCTCTTTGACAGTGCTCCGGGATAAGGTCTGATCGACAGACACAGGAGGCACTCGGTTGTTGTACGGCGCGATGAAGGTGACCATCGGGGGACCGTTGAAGGCCGCCTTCCGGCCCTGGGTGGAGGGCCTGGAGAACATTCCCGCCGAGGGCCCCGCCATCCTGGCGAGCAACCACCTGTCCTTCTCCGACTCGTTCTTCCTGCCGGCGGTCCTCGACCGCAAGGTGACCTTCATCGCGAAGGCCGAGTACTTCACCACCCCTGGCGTCAAGGGCAGGTTGACGGCCGCCTTCTTCAAGGGCCTCGGCCAACTGCCCGTGGACCGCTCCGGGGCGCGCGGCGCGGGTGAGGCCGCCGTCAAGAGCGGCATCGAGGTCCTGGAGCGCGGCGAGCTGTTCGGCATCTACCCCGAGGGCACGCGCTCGCCCGACGGGCGGCTCTACCGGGGCAAGCCCGGCGGCCTCGCGCGCGTGGCGCTCGCCACCGGAGCCCCGGTCATCCCGGTCGCCATGATCGACACGGAGAAGATCCAGCCGCCGGGGAAGGTCGTGCCCAAGCTGATGCGGCCGGGCATCCGGATCGGCGCGCCCCTGGACTTCAGCCGGTACCAGGGCATGGAGCACGACCGTTTCGTGCTCCGCGCGGTGACCGACGAGGTCATGTACGAAATCATGAAGCTCTCCGGCCAGGAGTACGTCGACATGTACGCGACCGCCGCCAAGCGGCAGATCGCTCAGGCGGCGAAGGCCGAGAAGGAGCAGGCGAAGAGCGAGAAGGAACAGGCGAAGAAGACCCAGTAGGGCGACGTGGGGGGTGGGGGCATGGCCAGGCGTGAGCGGGTCATGAGGATGTCCGTCGAGCAGCCGCTGTGGCGCGCGCTCGCCGGCTACCGGGTGCTGACCATGGTGTATGCCGTCGGGCTCTTCGTCAGCGCCCACGACGAGGTCGCCCGCCCCTGGGTGGCCATCGCCTACTTCTGCGTCCTGGCCGTGTGGACGCTGGCCACCCTGCCCCGGGTCGCGAACGCCGCGAGCTGCACCAAGCGCTTCCTCGCCGCGGACCTCGGCCTCGCCCTGGCCGGCATCCTGCTCACCCGGCTTGCCGAGACACCCGCCCGGATCGACTCGGGCGCCCCGACCCTGCCGTCGATATGGACGGCGGGCGCCGTGCTGGCGTTCGCCATCAAGGGCGGCTGGCGCTGGGCCGCCTTCGCCTCCACGCTGGTCGCCGCCGCCAACCTGGTCCACCGCTCGGGCGTGCCGACCCGTGACACCGTTCACATGGTGCTGCTGGTCTGGATCGCCTCCATCGCCATCGGCTACGTCGTCGAGGTCGCCCGCGCCTCCGAGCGCACCCTCGCCCGGGCCCTGGAGATCGAGGCGGCGACCCGTGAGCGGGAGCGGCTCGCCCGGGACATCCACGACAGCGTGCTCCAGGTGCTGGCGATGGTGCAGCGGCGCGGCGCCGTCATCGGCGGCGAGGCGGCCGAGCTGGGCCGGATGGCCGGCGAGCAGGAGGTGGCGCTGCGCACGCTGGTCTCGGGCGGCCTTGTGCCCGTGTCACGGGTCTCGGAGGACGCCGCCGAAGGGGCCGTCGTACGGGCCGTGGAGGAGCCGGACGAGGACGCCGGGCCCGTCGATCTGCGGACGCTTCTCGCCCCGTACGCCGGTGCGAGGGTCAGCCTCGCCGAGCCTGGTGCGCCCGTGCCGCTGGCGCCGCCGGCCGCGCGGGAGTTGTCGGCGGCCGTCGGGGCCGCCCTGGACAATGTCCGCGCGCACGCCGGCGAGCACGCGCGCGCGTGGATCCTCGTCGAGGACGAGCCCGACGAGGTGATCGTCACCGTGCGGGACGACGGACCCGGCATCCCCGAGGGCCGGCTCGCGCAGGCCGAGGGCGAGGGACGGCTCGGCGTCGCGCTGTCGATCCGGGGGCGGCTGCGCGACCTGGGCGGCACCGCCGAACTGATCTCGGTGCCGGGCCAGGGCACCGAAGTGGAACTGAAGGTACCGAAGGACAGCAGCGCATCACGGGGGAAGGCGGAGCAGCGATGACGGACACCACCAGCGGACCCCAGGACCGGATCAAGGTCATGGTGGTCGACGACCACCCCATGTGGCGCGACGCGGTGGCCCGCGACCTCGCCGAGTCCGGCTTCGACGTGGTCGCCACCGCGGGCGACGGCGACCAGGCCGTGCGCCGCGCCAAGGCCGCCGCCCCCGACGTCCTCGTCCTCGACCTCAACCTGCCCGCCAAGCCCGGCGTCCAGGTCTGCAAGGAACTGGTGGCCCACAACCCCGCACTGCGCGTCCTCGTCCTGTCCGCCAGCGGCGAGCACGCGGATGTGCTGGAGGCCGTGAAGTCGGGCGCCACCGGCTATCTGCTGAAGTCGGCGTCCACGGAGGAACTGCTGGACGCGGTGCGCCGTACCGCCGTGGGCGATCCGGTGTTCACGCCGGGCCTGGCCGGCCTGGTCCTCGGTGAGTACCGCCGCCTCGCCTCCGAACCGGCGCCCGCTGCCCCTGACGCCGACCAGCCGGGCGCCCCGCAGCTCACCGAGCGCGAGACCGAGGTGCTGCGGCTCGTCGCGAAGGGCCTGAGCTACAAGCAGATCGCCGAACGCCTGGTCATCTCCCATCGCACGGTCCAGAACCACGTCCAGAACACCCTCGGCAAGCTTCAGCTCCACAACCGGGTGGAGCTGGTGCGGTACGCGATCGAGCGCGGCCTCGACGACGAGTGATCCGGACGTCGCCGGCTTGACGGCGCGTAAACCGAACACCCGGCGGTTCACCGGAATTGCCCGTCCGACCCATCCCGCTGTGACCTGGCTCACCATTAGCGTGGCCTCACCAGGCAACCGCGGCGAAGGGACATTTCCATGCGGGTCGGAGTACTGACCGGAGGCGGCGACTGCCCCGGTCTCAACGCCGTCATCCGGGCCATCGTCCGCAAGGGCGTACAGGAGTACGGCTACGACTTCGTCGGCTTCCGGGACGGCTGGCGTGGTCCGCTCGAGAACGACACCGTCCGTCTCGACATCCCCGCCGTGCGCGGCATCCTGCCCCGCGGCGGCACCATCCTCGGCTCCTCGCGCACCAACCCCCTCAAGCAGGAGGACGGCATCCGGCGCATCAAGGAGAACCTCGCCAAGCAGGACGTCGAGGCGCTCGTCGCCATCGGCGGCGAGGACACCCTCGGCGTCGCCGCCCGCCTGTCCGACGAGTACGGCGTGCCCTGCGTGGGCGTGCCCAAGACGATCGACAACGACCTGTCCGCCACCGACTACACCTTCGGCTTCGACACCGCCGTGGGCATCGCGACCGAGGCCATCGACCGGCTGCACACCACCGCCGAGTCCCATATGCGGGTCCTGGTCTGCGAGGTGATGGGCCGTCACGCCGGCTGGATCGCCATCCACTCCGGGCTGGCCGGCGGCGCCAACGTCATCCTCATCCCCGAGCAGCGCTTCGACGTCGACCAGGTCTGCGCCTGGATCACCTCCCGCTTCAAGGCGTCGTACGCCCCGATCGTGGTCGTCGCCGAGGGCGCCATGCCCAAGGACGGCGACATGGTGCTCAAGGACGAGTCGCTGGACTCCTTCGGGCACGTCCGGCTGTCCGGGGTCGGCGAATGGCTGGCCAAGGAGATCGAGAAGCGCACCGGCAAGGAGGCCCGCACCACGGTCCTCGGGCACATCCAGCGCGGCGGCACCCCCAGCGCCTTCGACCGGTGGCTGGCCACCCGCTTCGGACTGCACGCCATCGAGGCGGTCCGCGACCGCGACTTCGGCAAGATGGTCGCCCTGCGCGGCACGGACATCGTCCGCGTCCCGATCGCCGAGGCCACGGCCAAGCTCAAGACGGTGGATCCGAAGCTGTACGAGGAGGTCGGGGTCTTCTTCGGCTGACGGCGTACCGGAGCGGAAGTCCGGGGGCGACAGCCCCCGGACGACCGACCCGGCGACTAGACGGTCGTGTTCCGCAGCTCACCGACCAACTCCCGGACGACGGCAGCCCCGTTCAGCGTCAGGATCGACTCCGGGTGGAACTGCACGCCCGCGAAGCCGGGGCCGCGTACGGCATGCACCTCACCGTTGTCCGCCCGGCTGACCTCGATGCCGTGCGCGCCCAGCTCCTCGGCCACCTCGTCGTCGCAGCGCGCCACGAAGCTGTTGTAGAAGCCGACGGTCTCGGCCCGTCCGAACAGGTCGATCGTGGTCTGCGCGCCCTGGTACGGCACTTCCTTCCGTACGATCTCCAGCCCCAGCTCGGCCGCGATCAGCTCATGGCCGAGGCAGACGCCGAGAACGCCGTGCCGGTGGATGGGGGTCCCCCCGCTCGAGCGAAGCCGAGAGTGGGGGAGGATGACCTCGGCGGTGAGGTCGCGCAGGAGGCGCATCTTGGGGTCGCCGAGATCCGAGGGATCACCGGGACCGGGGCCCAGCACCACCGGACCCTCGTGCCCGAGCACCGCCTCCCGCAGCCCGGGCTCGTCGTAGCGCCGCACGGTCACCTCCAGCCCGCCGGAGCGCAGCACGTGCCCGAGCATCGCCGTGAAGGTGTCCTCGCCGTCGACGACCAGGGCGTGTCCGGTCAGCTCCGCGGACCGCTCCTGCATCCGCAGCCAGAAGGGGGCCAGCGACGCCCGGCGACCGTCGAGCGCGGCACGCACGCGTGGGTCGTCGGCGAGACGCACGCGCGCGTGCTCCGCACGGGGCCGGGACGGACGTACGCCCAGGGCGGCCAGCACACCCGCCGCCTTCGCGTGCGTCTCCGCGACCTCGCTCCGAGGGTCCGAGCCACGCACCAGCGTGGCGCCGACCGGCACCCGCAGCCGGCCGTCGGCGCCGATGTCGGCGGTGCGGATGAGGATGGGGGAGTCGAGGGTCTGGGCCCCGCCCGAATCCCGGCCGATCAGCGCCAGCGCCCCCGCGTAGTAGCCGCGCCCCCCGACCTCGTGCCGCTCGATCACCCGGCAGGCGTTCTGCACGGGCGACCCGGTCACGGTGGCCGCGAACATCGTCTCCTTCAGGACCTCCCGCACATCCAGCGAGGACCTCCCGCGCAGCTCGTACTCGGTGTGCGCGAGATGCGCCATCTCCTTCAGCCGGGGCCCGACGACGACCCCGCCCATGTCGCCGACGGTGCACATCATCTTGAGCTCCTCGTCGACGACCATCGACAACTCCTCGATCTCCTTGCCGTCGGCGAGGAAGCCGAGCAGATGCTCGGGCGTCGGCCCCTCGGCGGGATAGCGGTACGTCCCGCTGATCGGGTTCATGACGACCGTCCCGCCGGACATCCGGACGTGCACCTCGGGGCTCGCCCCCACCAGCGTCCGCTCCCCGGTGTGGACCACGAACGTCCAGTACGCACCCCGCTCGCCCTCGAGGAGACGCCGGAACAGCGCGAGCGCGTCGGCGCGGGAGAAGCCCGGGATCGAGCCCTCGTACGTCCGCCGGATCACGAAGTTCGCGCCCTCGCCCCGCCCGATCTCCTCCCGCAGCACCCGCCCGACGATCCGCGCGTACTCCTCGTCACCGACGTCGAAGCCGCCGCCCTCGACGCGCACGCCGTGGGCCGGGAGCTGTGCCAGGGCGTCGGCGAGCGGGATCTCGTAGGTCTCCTCGGGGCTCAGCACCGCCAGCGGCGTGCCGTCGTCGCGGACGTCGAAGCCGCGCTCGCGGATCTGCCGGAAGGGGACCAGCGCCAGGCCCTGGTCGGGGAGGTCGGCGAGGCGGTCGTAGGTGGCGACCGGGCCGATCAGCACCTCGATCAGATCGTGGTCGTGGCCCGGGGTACGGCGGCGCAGCAGGGCGAACGGGCGGGGATCGTCCAGCAAGCCGAGCAGATTCATGGATCCGTGCTCCTTCTCCGTGGGATTCGGTGGGAGAGGAGCGGACCCCGGGAAACACCGAAGGCCGCCCCTCGGGCGGCCTTCGCGAAGTCTGTCGTACGCGCAGTCAGCGGGCCGCCGGATGAGCGGTCCACCACCAGGTCTGGATCGAATGCGCGAACATGCGAGGCACCCTACCCCAAGGTCCGGTGTCCGGGTCGTGTACCTCGCGTCTCAATTGCTGGGCATGGGGTAGGGCGCCCGACACGACCCCGTAATGTTGAGGTCGTGACCGTGAACGCTAAGACCAGCGCAAGCGCTGGCAACACCTGGCGAGACCTGCCCGCGGCGCAGCAGCCCGAGTACCCCGACACCGAGGCTCTGCGCGCAGTCGTTGCGGACCTCGAGTCGTATCCGCCGCTCGTCTTCGCGGGCGAGTGCGACCAGCTGCGCGCCCGGATGGCGGCCGTCGCCAAGGGAGAGGCGTTCCTCCTCCAGGGCGGCGACTGCGCCGAGGCCTTCGACGCGGTGTCGGCCGACCAGATCCGCAACAAGCTGAAGACCCTGCTCCAGATGGGCGCCGTGCTGACGTACGCCGCCTCGGTGCCGGTGGTGAAGGTCGGCCGGATCGCCGGCCAGTACTCCAAGCCGCGCTCCAAGCCGACCGAGACCCGCGACGGCGTGACCCTGCCGACCTACCGCGGCGACTCCGTCAACGGCTTCGACTTCACCGAGGCCGCCCGCGTCCCGGACCCCGAGCGTCTGAAGCGGATGTACAACGCCTCCGCCTCCACGCTCAACCTGGTGCGCGCCTTCACCACCGGCGGCTACGCCGACCTGCGCCAGGTGCACGCCTGGAACCAGGACTTCGTGAAGTCGTCCCCGTCCGGCCAGCGCTACGAGCAGCTCGCGCGCGAGATCGACAACGCGCTGAACTTCATGCATGCCTGCGGGGCCGACCCGGAGGAGTTCAAGACGGTCGAGTTCTACTCCTCGCACGAGGCGCTGCTGCTCGACTACGAGTCGGCGCTGACCAGGGTCGACTCCCGCACCGGGCAGCTCTACGACGTCTCGGCGCACATGGTGTGGATCGGTGAGCGCACCCGGCAGCTCGACCACGCGCACATCGAGTTCGCCTCGCGGATCCGCAACCCGATCGGCATCAAGCTCGGCCCGACGACGACGGCCGAGGAGGCGCTGCAGTACATCGACCGCCTGGACCCGGAGCGCGAGCCGGGCCGGCTGACCTTCATCGTCCGCATGGGCGCCGACAAGATCCGCGACCGGCTTCCCGAGCTGGTCGAGAAGGTCACGGCGTCCGGCGCCACGGTGGCCTGGGTGACCGACCCGATGCACGGCAACACCTTCGAGGCGGCCTCCGGCCACAAGACCCGCCGCTTCGACGACGTGCTCGACGAGGTCAAGGGCTTCTTCGAGGTCCACAAGGGCCTGGGCACCCACCCGGGCGGCATCCATGTCGAGCTCACCGGTGACGACGTCACCGAGTGCGTGGGCGGCGGCGACGAGATCTTCGTCGACGATCTGCACCAGCGCTACGAGACGGCCTGCGACCCGCGCCTGAACCGCAGCCAGTCGCTCGACCTGGCCTTCCTCGTCGCGGAGATGTACAGGGACCAGTAGGCGGGGCGCCTGTTACAGGTTGTTCCAGTGACATGAAGTGGGGCGCGGATCACATACGATCCGCGCCCCACAGCACTTTTGCGGCTCCTACGAGCCGGGTAAGGTTAGGTTAGCCTCACCGATCAAGGGGATGGCACATCGATCCCGCCGGGAGGTGAACCGCGTGTACGTCTGCAGTTGTTTCGGCATCACCGAGCAGCAGGTCAAGAAGCACGCGGAGGACGGTGCCTGCACCCCCCGCCAGATAGCCTCGGCCTGCAAGGCGGGCACGGACTGCGGGTCGTGTGTGCGCCGTATTCAGGCGCTCCTGGGCAGGGGCGCGTGCCCCCGCCGTGAGCTGGCCGACCAGGGCAAGCCGATGCTCACCGATCTGGCGGACGCGGCCTAGCTCGGCTGCTCGATCTGCTGCGCGATGTACAGCGCCTCACCGAGCTTGTCGATCAGCTCGAGCTGTGTGTCCAGATAGTCGATGTGGTGCTCCTCGTCCTCGAGGATCGACTCGAAGATGTTCGCCGACGTGATGTCGCCCTTGGTGCGCATCACCTCGATGCCGCGCTTGAGGCGGTCGATCGCCTCCACCTCGATCTGCCGGTCGGCCTGGAACATCTCGGTGACCGTCTGGCCGACCCGCACATGGAACAGCCGCTGGTAGTTGGGCAAGCCGTCGAGCATCAGGATGCGCTCGGTGAGCTTGTCCGCGTGCTTCATCTCATCGATGGACTCCTCGCGCGTGTACTTGGCGAGCTTCGTCCAGCCTTTGTTGTCCTGGATCCGGTAGTGCAGCCAGTACTGGTTGATCGCGGTGAGCTCGCCGGTGAGCTGCTCGTTGAGGAATTCGAGGACCTCGGGGTCGCCCTGCATCGCTTCGGTTCCTTCCAGGCGGGGGAACTGCCAGGTTGCGCCGCATGATTGCACCGGCGACGAAGATCGTCCAGTAAGTCTTCACTTACTAAGTAAGTGCATGCTTAGTCCGTTTTGAGGTGAATTGCTGAGGGTGGGGTCAAGCGCACTGCTTCGGGTCTGTCAGGATGGAGACATGGGTCAGCCGGTGGAGCGCGAAACTGGAGAAGCGGCACACTCCGAGCTTCCGCCGGGGCAGCGGCTGCAGCGCGGCTGGCCGGTCACGCACTACGGCCCGGTTCCGAAGTTCCGACCCGAACGCTGGGAGTTCAGGGTGTTCGGAGCCACCGCCGACGGCGAGAAGCACTGCTGGACCCACGAGGAGTTCACGGCCCTGCCGTACACCACCGTCGTCGCCGATCTGCACTGCGTCACGAAGTTCAGCATGCTCGGCGCGGAGTGGGGCGGCATCCCGGCCCGTACGATCCTTCAGATCGCCCCGCCCGCGCCGGCCGTCACCCATGTGATGGTCTGGGCCGAGTACGGCTTCAGCTCCAATCTGCGCCTGGACGACTTCGCCGCCGAGCGCACGATCTTCGCCACCCACAAGGACGGCGAACTGCTCACCGCGGAGCACGGCTTCCCCCTCCGTCTGGTCGTCCCCCATCTGTACGCCTGGAAGGGGCCCAAGTGGGTCCGCGGCGTGGAGTACATGACCGCCGATCGCCGCGGCTTCTGGGAGGAGCGCGGCTATCACAACATCGGCGATCCGTGGAAGGAGCAGCGGTACTCGTACCAGGAGGAGCCCGGGGACGGGCCCGAGCTCTGACCCCCTCACCCGTCCCGAAGTTTTTTCAGCCGCTCCACGTCCGCCGCGTGCCCTTCCTTCCCGCCCGGCGTCTCGATGATCAGCGGTACGCCCTCGGTGGCCGGGTGCGTCATCAGCGCCCGGAACGGGTCCTCGCCGATGTGACCTGCGCCGATGTTCGCGTGCCGGTCCTTGTGGGCGCCCACGACGTCCTTGGAGTCATTGGCGTGGACCAGCTTCAGCCGGCCCTCGCCGACGGCGTCCACCAGCAGGTCGAGCGTCTGGTGCATGCCGGACGGGCCGGTCAGGTCATGACCGGCGGCGAAGACGTGGCAGGTGTCCAGGCACACGCCCAGCTTCGGATGGGAGTCCAGCGCCTCGAAGTACGGCTCGAAGTCCCAGGTGCGCGAGCAGAGCGAGGCGCCCTGGCCCGCCGTCGACTCCAGCAGCAGGAACGGGTCGTCGTCGTGGGTCAGCTCGTCCAGCAGCGGCAGCATGTGCTCGCGCACCTGCCTCAGGGCCACCGACCGCTCCCGGCCGCCGGTCGCGCTGCCCGTGTGCACGACCACGCCCAGCGCCCCGATCTCCCGGCCGCGGCGCAGCGAGTGCCGCAGCGACTGAACCGACTTCTCGACGGTGGCCTCGGTGTGGGAGCCGAAGTTGATCAGATACGGCGCGTGCACATACGCCGGGATCGACTCGGCCTCGCACACCGCGCGGAACTCCTCGTCCTGCCGCGGATTCCCGGCGGGCGTGGCCCAGCCGCGCGGGTTGGCGACGAAGACCTGGACGGTCTCGGCCTTGAGGTCGTGGGCGTAGGTGAGCCCGACGGAGCTGAGGCCGCCGGCCACGGGGACGTGGCTGCCGACGGGGTTGCGGGAGGGGCCCGGGAGGGCGGTGCCGGACTGCTGCTTTCTCACCCGTTCAGAGTGCCATGCGGTCCGGCCCGCCTGTTCACCGGCCGATGAGGGGCTTCCTCACCGGATGGTGATCGTGATCGTCGACCCCTTCGGCGCCGTCTTCCCGCCCTTCACGGACTGCTTCTTGACCGTGTCGCCGAACAGCCCGAGCAGGCCGCGGTCCTCGTCGACCTCGAAGCCGGCGGCCTCCAGCTCGGCCTTGGCGTCGTCGACGCTGTCGCCGACCACGTCCGGCACCTCGATCATCTCGGGGCCCTTGGACAGCGTCAGCGTCACGGTGTCGCCCTCGGCGGCCTGCCCGCCCTCGGCCGGCGACTGCCGGGCGACCTGGCCGGCGTCGAACTCGGAGTTGACCCGCTCGGAGGCGACCTTTACCTTCAGGCCGGCCTCCTCCAGCTCGGCCTTCGCGTCGGCCAGGCTCTCGCCGGTGACACCCGGGACGTCCACCGGGCGGCCCTTGCTGACGACCAGCGCGACCGCGGCGCCGGAGCGGACCTCGGTGCCCGTGCCCGGGTCCGAGGAGAGCACGGAACCCCTGGTGACGTCCTCGTTGAACTCCCGGGTCACCCGGCCCGGCTGGAGTCCGCTCTCCTTCAGCTCGGCCTTCGCCTTGGCCAGCGGGTAGCCCTCGAGGTCGGGCACCTTCACCGTCTCCGGGCCGGCCGAGATGACCAGCGACACGGAGTCGTTGTGCCGTATGCGGGCGCCCGTCTTCGGGTCCGTGCTGATGACGGTGCCGCGCTCGACGGTGTCGCTGTAGGACCGCTCCACCTTGCCGACCTCGAGCCCGGCCTCCTCCAGCCGGTCCTTGGCCTGCGCCTCGGTCTTGGACAGCAGCGGCGGGACCTGGGTGAACTGGCCGGAGTTGATGTACCAGACGCCGACGCCGAGACCGAGGGCCAGCAGCACCGCGGCGACGATGACCAGCGGGCCGCGCGGCCGGCGCGGGGTGCGCGACCGGCGCCCGGGCGGCTCGGGCGGCGGGGCCTGGAGCCGGCTGGTGCGGTTGAAGACGGCCTCGGGCTCGTCCCCGTCCACCGGCAGCGGCCGTTGGATGTTCAGCGCGCGCGGGATCACGCTGGTGCGGTCGTCGGCGTTGCTGTGCTCCGCCGAGAGCGCCTGCGGCGGCACCGCGTCCAACTGCTCCTCGCTCAGCCCGGACCGTGCCTCCCGGGCCAGGGCCAGCAGCGCCACGGCGTCGTACGGACGGATCTGCGGGGAGCGCGCGGTGGCCGACGCGACCAGCTCGTCCAGCTCGTACGCCATCCCCGGCACGATCGCCGAGGGCGGCGGGACGTCCTCGTGCAGGTGCTTGTAGAGCACCACGGCGGGGGAGTCCCCGTCGTGCGGCTTCTCGCCGGTGAGCATCTCGTAGAGGACGACCCCGCACGCGTACACGTCGACCCGGGCGTCGGCGGCGCCGGGCTGCTCGATCTGCTCGGGCGCGAGATACGAGACGGTGCCGAGCACGGCCCCGGTGGTGCTGGTCACGGTGTCCACGGACCGCACCAGTCCGAAGTCGGCGACCTTGACCCGTCCGTCGTCCCCTATCAGGACGTTCTCCGGCTTCATGTCCCGGTGCACGAACCCGGCCCGGTGCGCGGCGCCGAGCGCGGCGAGCACCGGCTCCAGGATGTCCAGGGCGGCCCGGGGCTGCAGCGCCCCGCGCTCGCGCAGCACGTCACGCAGCGTGCAGCCCGCGACGTACTCCATGGCGAGATAGACGTACGACCCGTCGGTGCCCTGGTCGAAGACCTGCACCACGTTCGGGTGCGCCAGCCGGGCGACGGACTTCGCCTCCCGGATGAAGCGCTCGACGAACGCCCCGTCCACCGCCAGCGCGGGGTGCATCACCTTGAGCGCGAGCACGCGGTCCAGACGGGTGTCCAGGGCCCGGTAGACCGTGGCCATCCCGCCGACCGCGATCCGCGCGTCCACGCGATAACGGCCGTCGAGCACCTGCCCGACCAGCGGGTCCTGAAGGGTCGTATCCACGCAGGTGAGTGTAGGGGCCGACACCGACACGCCGGCCGGTTCGGCCGGGATCGGGCCGGTACTGCAGCCGACCTGTGACGGACGCCTCATAGATCGAAGGGCTAGGTCGAACGAGTGTTCAGAATGCGGGCCGTTCCGGATCCAGCCGCGCCATGCCGTCCACGGGCGACGACGCCTGAGCGAAATGGCGCCGCGGAATCCGGCCCGCCCGGTACGCGAGCCGCCCCGCCTCCACCGCATGCCGCATCGCGTCGGCCATCAGCACCGGTTCCTGAGCGCGCGTCACCGCCGAGGCGAGCATCACGCCCGCGCACCCCAGCTCCATCGCGAGCGCCGCGTCCGACGCCGTGCCGGCGCCCGCGTCCAGAATCACCGGCACGCGTGCGTGCTCCACGATGAGCTGGAAGTTGTGCGGATTGCGGATGCCGAGCCCCGACCCGATGGGCGAGCCGAGCGGCATGATCGCGGCACAGCCGGCGTCCTCCAACTTCCGCGCCAGCACCGGGTCGTCGTTGGTGTACGGCAGCACCGTGAAACCGTCGTCCACCAGCGTCTCCGCCGCGTCCAGCAGCTCGATCGGATCCGGCAGCAGGGTCCGCTCGTCGGCGATGACCTCCAGCTTGATCAGATCCGTACCGAGCGCCTCGCGCGCGAGACGGGCCGTCAGCACCGCCTCTCCCGCGGTGAAACACCCCGCGGTGTTCGGCAGCACCCGGATCCCGAGCCGGTCCAGCACGGACAGCACCGAGCCGTGCACCGACGGGTCCACCCGCCGCATCGCGACCGTGGTCAGCTCCGTCCCGGACGCCACCAGCGCCCGCTCCAGCACCTCCAGGCTGGGCGCCGAGCCCGTGCCCATGATCAGGCGGGACGTGAAGGACGTACCGCCGATGACAAAGGGATCGTCGGCCATGGGTCAGCCTCCTTGGACGGCGGTGAGGACCTCGACGCGATCTCCCTCGGAGAGGGGCGTCGACGGCCACTGCGCGCGCGGGACGACGGTTTCGTTGAGGGCGGCGGCCACTCCGGAGGGCGCCGCGGTGAGCATGCGTACGGCGACGTCGAGCGCCGTACCGGGAGCGACTTCCCGCCGCTCCCCGTTGAGGGAGATGTTCATGCCGACTGCTCCGTGAGGGCGGCCCCGGCGAACCGCCGGGGCGTGAACGCGCGGGCCTCGTCCGGGAGTTCACCGGCGGCCAGGACATGCGCCATGACGTCCCCGGTGACCGGCGTCAACAGCACGCCGTTGCGGTAGTGGCCGGTCGCCAGCGACAGCCCGTCCAGCCCGGTCGGGCCGAGCAGCGGCGCGTTGTCGGGGGAGCCGGGGCGCAGGCCGGCCCGCGTCTCGGTGAGCGGCAGCTCGGTGATGCCCGGCACCAGCTCATGGGCGTCGCGCAGCAGTTCGTACACCCCGCCCGCGGTCACCGTCGTGTCCCAGCCCAGCTCCTCGCTCGTCGCCCCGACGACCAGCTCCCCGCTCTCGCGCGGCACCAGGTACACGCTGCCGCCGCGCACCACGGCCCGCACGGTCCGGCTCAGGAACGGCGCGTACCGCTTCGGCACGGTCAGCCGCAGCACCTGCCCCTTCACGGGGCGCACGGGCGGCAGCACGTCGTCCGGGACGCCCGCGAGGCGCCCGCTGAGGCTGCCGCCGGCCAGGACCACCTGGCCGGCGCCCAGCCCGGTGCCGTCCGTCGTGATGACCGCGGTCGCCCGGTCCCGCACCACGTCGAGGCGCTCGGCCCAGGTGCGGTGGAAGACGACCCCCGCCCGCTCGCACGCGGCCACCAGCGCCCCGGCCAGCCGCCGCGGGTCGATCTGGTGGTCGCCGTCCACCCGCAGCCCCCCGCGCACCCCCGGCGCGAGCATCGGCTCCAGGCGCCGGCACTCCCGCCCCGACAGCCACTCCGACTCCAGGCCCGACTGGCGCTGCAGGGCGTGCAGTTCACGCAGATGGGCGCGGTCGTCGGCGTCCAGCGCGACGGCGAGCGTGCCGCACCGGCGGTAGCCGAGGTCATGGCCGGTGAGGTCGGTCAGCTCGGCCGCGAAGTCCGGGTAGCGGCGGGCCGAGGCCAGGTTCAGGCCGAGCAGGGTCTGCTCGCCGTAGTACAGCTCCGAGACGGCGGCCAGCATCCCGGCCGCCACCTGGGCGGCGCCGCCGCCCGGCTCGGGGTCCACGACGGCCGTGGCGAACCCCCGCTGCGCGGCCCGCCACGCCGTGACCAGGCCGATGATTCCGCCCCCGATGACGAGGACGTCTGACGTTCGCGTACGCGACATGGGCGTCCAGCCCCTCCCTTCGCCGGCATGACCCGGATCAGGTTCGTACGGTCGGAGGCCGCCAGCCTCCCTCTCAGCCCGGTGCGTCCGGGCTCCCGCGAGTGCTCTACGTTGGCCACCCTAGCCCGCCCCCGCATGCCTCAGTAAGGGAGCCTCAGCCCGTGGCCCGTTCGCTCGACGGTCTCGTCCTCGCCCCTGTCGCCGACCAAGCCCCAGGTCAGGTGGGTACCCGCACCCGGTTCACCTACCACGAGAAGGACGGCGAGATCTGGGCCGAGTACGCGGGCGGCGACGTCGTACGCGGGTACCTGGTGGGCGCCAGGGACGGCGACCGGCTGGACTTCCGGTATGTGCAGCTCAAGCGGGACGGGTCGACGTCGTCCGGCCACTGTGTGTCGACCGTGGTCGAGCTCGCCGACGGGCGGGTGCGCCTTGAGGAGAGCTGGGCGTGGGAGTCGCAGCCGGGCAGCGGCACCAGCGTTGTGGAGCAGGTCACTGAGCACGGCTCCTGACTGACGAATTGTCAGTTGTCTATGGTGATCAGGTGAGCGAGCAGACGAAGTCGCAGCGGAGAGTGGTCGTCGCCGGCGCCGGCATGGCGGGTGTCCAGACGGCGGTCGCCCTGCGCGAGCAGGGCTTCACGGGCCCTGTCACCCTCATCGGCGCCGAACCCCATCAGCCGTACGACCGGCCGCCCCTGTCCAAGGCCGTGCTGCTCGGCAAGGCCGAGGGCTCCGCCTTCGACGTCGACTTCGAGGCGCTCGGCATCGAGCTGCGGCTCGGGCGCGAGGTGCTCGGCGTGCGCACCGCCGACCGCGAGCTGGACACCGAGGCCGGGCCGGTCCCGTACGACGTCCTGGTGCTCGCCACCGGCGCCGAGCCGATCCGGCTGCCGGGCGCGGAGGGCGTCCCCGGTGTGCATCTGCTGCGCACCCTGGACGACGCCGAGCGGCTGCGGCCGGTGCTGGCCCGGCAGCACGACATCGTGGTCGTCGGCGCGGGCTGGATCGGCGCGGAGTTCGCCACCGCCGCGCGCGAGGCGGGCTGCGCGGTGACCGTCGTGGAGGCCGCCGACCGGCCGCTCGCGGGGGCGCTGCCCTCGCAGGTGGGCGCGGCGATGACCGGCTGGTACGAGGACAGCGGCGCGGTGCTGCGCACGCACACGCGCGTGGAGCGCGTCGAGGCCGGCGCGGTGCTCCTCGACGACGGCTCGCGGATTGCCGCGGACGCGGTCGTGGTCGGCATCGGGGCCCGGCCCGCCACGGCCTGGCTGGCCGGCTCGGACATCGAGCTCGGCGCGTACGGCGAGGTCGTGGCCGACGAGCGGCTGCGCACCTCCGCGCCCGACGTCTACGCGGTCGGCGACTGCGCGTCCTTCCCCTCGGGGCGCTACGGCGAGCGTCTGCTGGTCCATCACTGGGACAACGCCCTGCAGGGCCCGCGCACGGTCGCCGCGAACATCCTCGGCGAGGCCACCGCCGTCTACGACCCCGTGCCGTACTTCTGGTCCGAGCAGTTCGGCCGTTTCGTCCAGTACGCCGGCCACCACGCCGGCGCCGACACGGCCCTGTGGCGCGGCGACCCGTCCGGCCCGGCGTGGACGGTCTGCTGGCTCAGGGACGACCGCCTCGTCGCCCTCCTGGCGGTGGGCCGGCCGAGGGATCTGGCGCAGGGGCGGCGGCTGATCGAGTCGGGCACGCCGATGGACGCGGAGCTGCTGGTGGACCCGGCGCGGCCGCTGAAGGCGGCGACGGCGTAGCGCGCCGGCCCCGCCCGGCCGGAGCGGCCTGGCTTCCGACTGTCAGTGGCAGATGGCAGGCTTGTTCTGTGACCGAGATTGACGCAAAGATCGATGCTCTCGTCCCCGCCTGGCTCACCCTGCCCGACATCGCCGAACAGCTCGGCGTCGAGGTGACCCGCGTCCGGCAGTTGGTCAAGGAGGGCCAGCTCATCGCCGTGCGCCGTGGTGAGAACCGCGCGCTGCACGTCCCCGCCGCCTTCATCGACGGGGACAAGGTCGTCAAGGGCCTGTCCGGGACCCTGACGCTGCTGCGGGACGACGGCTTCACGGACGAAGAGATGCTGGAGTGGCTCTTCACCCCCGACGAAAGCCTGCCCGGCACCCCCGCGCAGGCCCTCGGCGAGAACCGCGGCACGGAGGTGAAGCGCCGCGCCCAGGCGCTCGCCGTCTGAGCCGACCACCGGGATCCGAACACCGTCCGGCGTACGGGCCGGGGCCCGCGGGCCCCGGCCGCGGTCGAGTACGGCCGCACGGTCGTGGCTCGCTACGGCCGCCAGCGCCATAGAGCCCCGACCCGGCCCGTACGCCCCCGAACGACGGCACCGCCGCGGGCCGCCGGCAGGTGCCGTAAGCGCACTGCGCTCCGGCTACCGTGCCCGAGTCCGGCACCCGCCCGACCCCACCCGCCCGGCAACCCGACCCAGGGGGACCGCATGTCCGACACCGTCACCGCAGGCACCGCCCGCGCTCAGCTCGCCGACGCCCGGCTCTACCTGTGCACCGACGCGCGCGGGCGGCAGGGCGACCTCGCGGAGTTCCTGGATGCCGTGCTGGCCGGTGGTGTCGACATCGTGCAGTTGCGGGACAAGGGCATGGAGGCGGCCGAGGAGCTGGAGCATCTGAAGGTCTTCGCCGACGCCTGCGCCCGGCACGGCAAGCTCCTCGCGGTCAACGACCGCGCCGACGTGGCCCACGCCGCCGGCGCCGACGTCCTGCACCTGGGGCAGGGCGACCTCCCGGTGCCGGCCGCCCGTGCCATTCTCGGGGACGACGTCCTGATCGGCCGCTCCACGCACGCCGACTCCGAGGCCGACGCGGCCGCCGCCCAGCAGGGCGTGGACTACTTCTGCACCGGCCCCTGCTGGCCGACCCCCACCAAGCCCGGCCGCCACGCCCCCGGCCTCGACCTGGTCCGCCACACCGCGTCCCTCGGCACCGAGCGCCCCTGGTTCGCCATCGGCGGCATCGACCTCGGCAACCTCGACCAGGTGCTGGAGGCGGGCGCCCGCCGTGTCGTCGTCGTACGGGCGATCACCGAGGCCGCCGACCCGGGCGCCGCGGCGGCGGAGTTCGCGAAGCGGCTGCGGCAGGTGTAGGGAGCCCCGGGGCAGCCCAGGCACCCTGGGCACCTCGGAGGTTGGCCCGTTTGTCCAAGGGTTGGACAACAATCCGACAAATCGGGCAAATTTCCGGCGTCTGGTTGGGGGACCGGGGGCCCCTGGCTAACCTGCGAGTATGGCCCTCGGCACCGCATCCATCAGGTCGGACCACGCTCGTACCGTGCGCGAGATGCTCGCGACCGGCAAGACGACGTATTCCTTCGAGTTCTACGCCCCCAAGACCCCGAAGGGCGAGCGGAACCTGTGGAACGCGCTGCGCCGGGTCGAGGCCGTCGGGCCCGACTTCGTCTCCGTGACCTACGGCGCGGGCGGCTCCACTCGCGCGGGCACGGTCAAGGCGACCGAGGCGATCGCCTCCGACACCACGCTCACGCCGATCGCCCACCTCACCGCTGTCGACCACTCGGTGGCCGACCTGCGCAACATCATCGGCCAGTACGCCGACGCCGGGATCCGCAACATGCTGGCGCTGCGCGGCGACCCGCCCGGCGACCCGCTGGGCGACTGGGTGCGGCACCCGCAGGGCCTGAGCTACGCCGCCGAGCTCGTCGAGCTGATCAAGACGTCCGGCGACTTCTGCGTGGGCGTCGCGGCCTTCCCGGCGATGCACCCGCGCTCCGCCGACTGGGAGACCGACGTCCGTCACTTCGTCGACAAGTGCCGGGCCGGCGCGGACTACGCGATCACGCAGATGTTCTTCCAGCCGGAGGACTACCTGCGGCTGCGCGACCGGGTCGCCGCCTCCGGCTGTGACACGCCGATCATTCCGGAGATCATGCCGATCGTCAGCGTGCGGAACCTGGAGCGGATCCCGTCCCTCACCAACGCCGCCTTCCCGGCCGCCCTGAAAGAGCGGATCCTCACAGCAAAGGACGATCCGGCGGCTGTACGCTCGATCGGGATCGAGTTCGCCACGGAGTTCTGTGCGCGGCTGCTGGCCGAGGGAGTGCCCGGACTGCACTTCATCACGCTCAACAACTCCACGGCGACCCTGGAAATCTACGAGAACCTGGGCCTGCACCACCCACCGCAGGCCTAGACCGGCCGTCCTGATATACGTCACACTGCGTAGGCGGCCACTGGGAGAGGGGCGTACATGGGCTGGACGGTCCTCTACATCGCGTTCGGCGTCGTCGCGCTGTGGCTGCTGGGCGAGGTGCTGCTGCAGTACAAGGCGCGCCTGCGCTGGCGGCTGCTCGCCTTCGCCGGCTTCCTCGGCGTCGTGAGCGGTGTGCTGATCGGACAGGTGATCGTCATCGGTCTCGGCGCGGCCGCGTTCGCCGTCGGCCAGACCTACGTCACGCTGTCGTTCCGCCGCGGCTTCTCGGCCGGCTGGGCCGTCTCCGCACCGGCCCTCGGCCCGCTGGGCGCCAAGCGCCGCCGCGACGAGGCGGAGCACCGGGAGCCGACCCTGGAGGTCTCCGGCCTGGAGGCGAGCGAGGGCGAATTCACCGGCAGCGCCCCGGAGCACGGCCGCGAAAGCGTCGGCTACGGGGACGACTACGACCGCGACGACTACGACCGCGACGACGTCTTCACGCCCACGCGCACGCCGCAGCCCACGGCCGCCGAGACGACCTCCGTCTACGAGCCGCAGCCCATGCCGGACGACACCGGCTCGTACGGCATATACGGCGATTCCGGCTACGCCGCCGCCGACCAGAACTACGCGGCGACCGGCCAGCCCCAGGACCAGTACGCGACGGCCGACCAGGGCTACGCGTACGACGGTTACTCCGGCTACGACCAGCAGCAGTACGGCTACGACCCCAGCGGCCAGCAGCAGTACGCCGCCTACTCCGACCCGTACATCGGCACCCAGACCTACGACGGCACCGGGTATGACGCCTACGGCCAGCAGCAGTACGGCCAACAGGGCTACGCCCAGGACCAGTACGCCACCGGCACCTACGGCGAGACCCCGCCCGGCGGCGTCTGGGTCCCGCAGCAGCGCACCGACGAGACCTACGGCGGCGAACTCCCGCCGGAGCAGCAGTACCCGTACCAGGGCAACGGCCAGCAGCAGGGGCCCGGGTACGACGAGCAGTACCGTTTCTGACGGGACCGCCTAGGCCCGGATCACTGCGAGCCCCGGAACTCCGGGCCTTCCACGATCAGCCCCGCCACCAGCGCACCCGACATGCCCGCGTGCGAGAGGCCGCCGCCCGGGTGGGACCAGCCGCCGGCCGTGAACAGGCCCGGTATGCACGTGCTGTTGGACGGGCGCAGGAAGGCGCCCTCCGCCGCGGCGAGCGCGGGTGCGGGCACACCGCCGCCCTCGGCCCCGGTCTCCTGCCGGGTGTGCACCGGCGTACGGACCTCGCGCCACAGGATGCGCTCGCGCAGGCCGGGCAGGGCGCGCTCGGCGGCGGCGACCATCCGGTCCGCGAACGCGTCGGCGGCACCCGCCGCGCTCCAGTCGTATCGCGTCTGCGACGGCACCGTGGCGGTGAGCACCGCCGACTCATGGGCGTCGTCGGGGCGCAGCGCCGCGTCGTCCGGGCGATCGATCCGGACCGTCGGGTGCGCGGGCGGCTCGCCGAGCCCGAACGCGTCCAGCTCGGCCTGCCGGTCCGGGGCGTGCACCACCGTGCGGTGAGCGGCGCCCGCCTCCCGCGGGCCGCGCAGCGCCAGGCAGACCACGAGCCGGCCCGAGGACAGGCCCTCGGGGCTCGGCTCGACCGCCTCCGGCGCGTACAGCTCACGGTCGCCCACCAGGTCGCGCAGGCGCCACGGCCCGGTGCCGACGACCATCTCGGCCTCCGCCACGGTCCCGTCGGCCAGCTCCAGCCCCGCCGCCCGGCCGTCCTTCTCCACGATCCCGGCGACCTCCGCACCGAAGTGGAACTCGACCTTGCGGGCCAGACACCGTTCGTACACCGCCCGCGCCAACTCCCGTATGCCGCCGCGCACATACCAGGTCCCGAAGGCGTGCTCCAGGTACGGCAGCACCGCCGCGCTCGCCGGAGCCGCGCCGGGGTCCAGGCCGTACGCGAGCGCGTGGCTCTCCAACAGGGCGGCCAGCCGGGGGTCGCGCAGCTCCCAGGCGGCGACCTCGGCGAGTGTGCCGGCCCGGCGGGTGCGCAGGAGTCGCTTGTGCGGCACCGACGGGTAGGGCTCGCGCTCGGCCAGCACCTGCCAGTTCGGCCACAGGGGCTCCTCCAGCAGCGGCCTGCGCGTGCGGTCCCAGGCCTCGCGGGCGCGGACCAGGAAGTCGCCCCAGCGGGCGCCCGTGCCGGCGCCCAGCGCCTCGTCCAGGGCGGCCACCACGCCCGCGCGCGAGGCGTTCGGCAGCGAGACCTCGGTGCCGTCCGCGAAGACATGCCGTGCGGACGGGTCGACCTGGACCAGCTCGACGCACTCCTCCAGGGGCTGCTTGCCGGTCTTGATGAACAGGTCGCGGTAGACGGCGGGCAGGGGGAGCAGCCCCGGTCCGGTGTCGAAGCCGAAGCCGTCGCGCTCGAAGCGGCGCACCGCTCCGCCGTACGTCTGCGTACGCTCGTACACCGCCACCCGGTGGCCCGCGACGGCCAGCCGGGCAGCGGCCGCCATCGCGCCCATCCCGGCGCCGATCACCGCAATCCGTGCCATGCGTGGGACTTTATCGGCCGGCACCGACAACGGCGCACTGACCTCGGAGGACGGCTCACCCGGGCCACCGGGTCGCCGCCAGGGCGAGCTGTTGAGTCGCCGCGCGGTGTCGCCGCCTGCGCGAGCCACTTCAGTCGCCGTGTTGTGTTGCCTCCCGCGCCAGCGCTCAGCCGCCCCGTTGCGTCGCCGCCTGCGCCAGTCGCTTCTCCGCCCGTCGCTCGGCCCGGCGCCGCAGGAAGGCACGGATCCGCGAGACCAGGAAGTACAGCAGGAACAGGCCGGCGAGCAGCAGAGCGCCCGCGATGACGGCCGCCGCCACCGGGTGGAAGATCGCGAAGGTGATGATCGCGGCGACTCCCAGGTCCTCGGCGAGGCTCACCACGACGTTGCTGAACGGCTCGGGCGAGGTGTTGACCGCCATCCGCGTCCCGGCCTTGACCAGGTGGCTCACCAGCGCCGTGGAACCGCCGACCGCGCCCGCCGCCAGCTCCGGCACCGACCCGCTCTGCCCGGCGAGCAGCGCCGCGACGACCGCGCCCGACACCGGCCGGATCACCGTGTGCACCGAGTCCCAGGCCGAGTCGAAGTACGGGATCTTGTCGGCGACGGCTTCGCACAGGAACAGCACACCGGCCGCTATGAGGACGTCCGGACGCTGCAGCGCCTCGGGCACCTCGTCGCTCAGACCCGTCGCGCCGAATATGCCGAGCAGCAGCACCACGGCGTAGGCGTTGATGCCGCTGGCCCAGCCACTTGTGAACACCAAAGGGAGTACAGACACGGGGGTGATCGTAACCAGTGGGCAACACACCGTCTTGGGGATGAGTGCGCAGCCCTGAGTACGCGTACCTAGCTGACGAGATGAGTACGCGCGCGGATGGGTCGCGACCTGCGTGAACGAGAGAGTGGAGACACGGAGAAGGGGATCGGCTCCGGCACCGGCGACACGGGGCGCCGGAACGGAGCGGCCCCGGATCCGCTCCTTCCGCCGGCCCTGGCGTCGGCGGGAGCGAGACGGGGGACCCGGGGGAACGACCGAACGGGGGTCCACACGGGGGAAAACGGGGGAACGGGGAAAACGGGGGAGCACAAGAAGGCGCCGGTCCGACAGTGGTCCGCGGGGGACGCGGCCACATCGGACCGGCGTCTTCGTGTGCGCTCAGCGGTGTCCGCTCACCCGGCCCTGCAACAGCCGCGACAGCGCCGCGTGGACGTCGTCCAGGGAGCGCTCCGGCTGGAAGGACTTCCAGTCCAGGGCGGCCACCAGGACCATGCCGACCAGCGCGGCGGCGGTCAGCGGGATGTCGATCTCCTCGCTGAACTCGCCGTTTTCCACGCCTTCGCGCAGCACGCCCTCGACGACCGCCACGGCCTGCTGACGGACCACCATGAGCGTGGACTGCCAGGCGCGGTTCGTCCGCCACAGCTCGGCGACGTAGAGCTGGGTGAAGGACGGGTAGCGGTCGATGAAGACCAGGCCCGCGCGGATCATCGCGTCCAGGGCGTCCACCTTGCCGCCGCCGTCCCGCGCGGTCTGCTCGGCGGCCTCCCGGAGCGAGGCGGTCAGGAGGCCCACTCCGTGCCGCAGCAGCTCCTCGAAGAGGACCGACTTGCTCGCGAAGTTGTAGTAGACCGTGCCCTTCGCCACCCCGGCCCGCTCGGCGATCTCGTCCACCGTGGTGGCGGAGAAGCCCTGCTCGGCGATGAGCGTGACGGCCGCCTCGTAGAGCTTCTGCCGGGTGGCCTCACGGCGCGTGCTGCCGCCCGACGCGGCGCTGCTGCTTTCCATGCGCCTGATTGTGCCGCGCCCGCTCACAGGGTCAGCTCCGGGTGCAGCCGGTCGAGCGTCCAGACCTGACGGCGACGGGCCGACAGGGCGGTCAGCGCGAGCGCGCCCGCGGTGAATGCGACGAGCACCGCGCACGCCTGCCAGACCGGAGTCAGGCCGCCGCCCGTGATGAGCCTCCTGAGGGCCTCCACGACGTAGCTCATCGGCAGGAAGGGGTGGAGCGCGTTGAAGAAGCCCGGGCTGGTCTGCACGGGGTAGGTACCGCCCGCGGACGTCAACTGGAGCATCAGCAAGGCCAGGACGAGGATCCGGCCGGCCGCTCCGAAGCGCGCGTTCAGCCACTGCACGATCGCCGCGAAGCACGCCGTCACCAGGAACAGGAAGCCCACCGTCCCGGCCGCCCGGGCCATCTGCAGCCCGACCGCCCAGTGCAGCACCGACATCAGGGCCACCGTCTGCAGCACCCCGATCGCCACCACGGGCAGCCAGCCGGCCAGCGCGATCCGCCACGCCGGGGCGCCCGCGGCGAGCGCACGCCGGTTCATCGGCGCGATCAGCATGTACGCCACCATCGCGCCCACCCACAGGGACAGCGGGATGAAGTACGGGGCGAACCCGGTGCCGTAGTTGGGCGCCTTGTGCAGATCCCTGGACAGGAGCTGGACCGGGTCGGCCATGACCTCGGTGCGGGCGTCGCGGTCCTTCTTGTCGTAGTCGGGGATGCGGCCCGCACCGTCGTGCAGCCCGTCCGAGAGCTTGCCGGAGCCGTCGACCAGCTTGTAGATGCCGCCGTTGAGGTCGTACGCGCCGGTCTTGAGCCTGCCCACGCCGCTGTCCAGGTCCACCGCGCCGCTGCGGGCGTCACCGAGCCCCGAGTGCAGCTTCTTGGCGCCCGCGGCGACCTTCGCGGCTCCCTGGTTCAGCTTGTTGATCCGGGCGACGGCGTCGGCGAGGTCCTCGGAGAGGTGCGGCGCGCGGTCGGCGAGCGCCTGGGACTGCTCCTGGAGGGTGCCGAGCTGTTTGTCGAGCTTCTTCAGATCGCCGTCCTGGTCGGCGATCAGCGTGTTGAGGTCGTCGCCGATCGTCGCCACGTCGGCGGCCGACTGCTTCGCCTTCTTCAGATCGGAGCAGGCCGGGTCGGACAGTACCGCGTCCTCGCAGCGTGCCCTGTAGACGACGTTCAGTACGTCGGCGGCCGCGTGGGCGTTCCTGGCGGCGGCCGGGGCGTGCTTCACCAGGTCGTCGAGGTTGTTGCGCATGGCTTTCGAGGTGTCGGTGACCAGCCGCGCGGTGTCCCCGATGGTCTTCTCGTTGTCCTTCAGGAACGGGCCGACCTTGGCGTCGATGCCGTTGACCCGGTCGGCCAGCTTCTGCGTGCCCTGCGCGACCCGCCTGGAGCCGTCCTCCAGATCGCCCGCGCCCTTGTCGAGCCTCTTCAGACCCGTGGACAGCTTGCCGCTGCCCTCCTTGGCGTCCTTCAGCCCGTCGGCGAGGTCCTTGGAGCCCTTCTCCGCCTTCCCGATGCCGCCCTCCAGCTTGTCGGCGCCGTTGGCGGCCTCGACCGTCGCGCCGTGGATGTCGGAGAACGACACGAAGATCCGGTCCAGGAACGACCGCGACGCCTTCGTGGACGCGGCCTCGCGCACCTCGCTGAAGACCGTGCGCGAGATCTGCCCGACGATGTAGTTGTTCGCGTCGTTCGTACGCACCTGAAGGGCGCCCGTCTGCGGCGCGTCGCCCGCGCTGGAGGCGATCCGCTCGCTGAAGTCGGCCGGCATGGTCAGCGACAGGTAGTAAGTGCCGTCCTCGACGCCGCTCCTGGCCTCGGCGGCACTGACCTCGCGCCAGTCGAAGACGTCGCTCTCGCGCAGCCCCTTGGTGATGTCGTCGCCGGCCGTGAGCCTCTTCCCCTCGACGGCCGCCCCCTTGTCGTCGTTCACGAGCGCCACGGGGATCTTGTCGAGACGGCTGTACGGGTCCCAGAACGACCACAGGTACAGGGCGCCGTACAGCAGGGGCAGCACCAGCAGCGCCACCAGGGCGGCGCGCGGCAGCTTCCCCCGGCCGAAGCGCCTCAGCTCAAGCGCGGCCAGCTTAGGCGAGCGCATCGGCGGTCTCCTCTACGTCGGTCTTGTCGGCCACCCGGGTCGGCACCTTGACGGTGCCGTCCGGGGCCTCGCTGCACACCGCCACGACCGTGGTCCCGGACGCGGCGACGGACTTCAACAGCTCCCAGATCTCCGCCCGTTCGGCGTCCGAGAGCTTGAAGTCGGTGTCGTCGACGCCGAGCAGCCGCGGGCCTCCGATCAGGGCCAGCGCGATCGACAGCCGCAGCGCCTCCACCCGCTCCAGATCCCTTACGGCCGTACGGGAGCCCTTGGGCAGGGCGTCGCGGTCCAGGCCCGCCGCCGTCAGCGCGGCGTCGATCCGCAGCCGCTCCTTCGCCCGCCGCTCGGCCCCCGGGCGCAGCAGGCCGCGCAGCGCGTCGCCGAACCGCTGCTGGAGCAGCGCCCGTTCGTGGAGGTGCTCGGCGACGGTCAGGGCCGGGTCCAGGTCGGTCACACCCGGGACATGGGCCACGGCGCTGTCGCGCCGCACCGCCGCCATCCGCTTGGGCAGGGCCGCCCCGCCCACCGTCGCGGTCCCCTCGGTGGACCTCATCCGCCCGGTGAGCGCCAGCAGCAGACAGGTACGTCCGGTGCCGGACGGCCCCTCGATCGCGATCAGTGAGCCGGGCTCCGCCTCGAAGGAAACCCCGCGGAACGCCCATCCGCGGTGCCCCTTCAGCCCGAGCCCCAGGGCCGTGACGCCGGCCCCGGCCACGGTTCCCCCCATCCCTGCCCCCTCCATATTTGAACTGACTGGTCAGTGCAAAATCTAGCCCGAACTTTCGATCGAAGCAAAACCGCAGGTCGGAACGGATTGTCAGTGCCATACCTCACGATGGGCACATACGGCATCCCGTAACGGGCATGCCGTCACACAGACGACAGGAGGTTCGTCATGGCCAGCTACCACGCAGCCGCCGCGCGCCGGCGCCGCGCCACCGGCCCTGCCCCCTCACTGACCGGCCCGGCGAGCGATGTGCACCCCGTGCTCCGCCGGGCCACGGCCCCGCCCGCCGCCCTCGACCTGCTCGCCCAGGCCCGTGCCGGACTCGACGAGGCCGCCGTTCTCCAGACGCCGAACGAGCGCTATGCCACCGCCCACCTCGCCGCCCTGCGCACCGCCGCCGCCGTGCTCGCCGCGCGCGGGCGCCCGGAGCCGACGTCCAGGCGCCGGGCCCGGATCAGGAGCGCCTGGGAAGTGCTCCCGGAGATAGCGCCCGAACTCACCGAGTGGAGCGCCCTGTTCGCCTCGGGCGCCCGGCGCCGCGCCCGGGCCGAGGCGGGCATCCAGGGCGCGGTCAGCCGCCGGGACGCCGACGACCTGATACGCGACGTGGCGATGTTCCTGCGCCTCGTCGAGCGGATGCTGGTGCTCCAGCCGGTCCTGCCGCAGCCGCGCCAGGATGCGGACGGGGCGGAGCCGGACGGCACGCAGCGGGCGCGGGACGACATGCCGGACGCGGGCTGACGCCGGCACCGCCGGCGGGTCCGCGGGTGAGGGCCGGGCCGTCCGACGCGCGAGACGTACGGCGTCGCGCTCCACCGCGATGGCCGGGAGGGCCGTCGTAGGCAATAGGGTGGAAGGCGCCTGAAGCCTTCCCGCTCCCGTGACCCGGGCCCGGGGGAGGCAGCCCGTTCGCTCCGCCGTGCAGACGGCGGCGCCGCGCCGAGGAGTCAACCCGTGTCGGACCCGATGCGCCCGCCGGTCGCCCACCACCACCCTCAAGCGACGTCGCTGCGCTCCGACCCCTCCCGACCCCGCGCAGCCCTCCGTACTGCCGTGGTCTGGGAGGTCCTCCAGGACGCCCTGGACCGCCGGGCCAAGGCCACGGGGCGTCCGGTTCTGGACGTCCTCGACACCGGAGGCGGCAGCGGCAACTTCGCCGTGCCCCTGGCCCGCCTCGGCCACCGCGTCACCGTCGTCGACCCCAGCCCGAACGCGCTCTTCGCCCTGGAGCGGCGCGCCGCCGAGGCCGAGGTCGCCGACCGGGTGACGGGCGTGCAGGGAGACGTCCACGGCCTGTTCGACGTGGTCGAGCGCGGCGGGTACGACGTCGTGCTGTGCCACGGGGTCCTGGAGTACGTCGACGACCCCGCCGAGGGCGTGCGCAACGCGGTGGCCGCCCTGCGCTCCGAGGGCGTCCTCAGCCTGCTCGCCGCCGGTCTGGGTGGTGCCGTGCTGGCGCGGGCCCTCGCCGGTCACTTCAAGGAGGCCAAGCAGGCCCTGGAGGACCCCGACGGCCGCTGGGGCTACGGCGACCCCATGCCGCGCCGCTTCACCGCCGAGCAGCTCACCGGGCTCGTCGAGCGGGCCGGGCTCAGGGTCGGCGCCGTGCACGGGGTGCGGGTCTTCGCCGACCTGGTCCCCGGGGTGCTGGTCGACACCGAGCCAGGGGCGCTGGAGGCGCTGCTGAAGCTGGAGGAGGCCGCGGCCGAGCTGTCCGCCTTCCATGCCGTGGCCACGCAGCTCCATGTGCTCGGCGAGACGGGGGAGACCGCGGAGGCCTGAGCCGCCCGCTGTGAGCGGACCCCGAGGGTACGCCTTGATCAGGGACTTGGCTGCACATGGAGTACGCCACAGGCCCCCCGATCGAGTGCTCAGCGCCGTATGATCGAGGGAGACCGTTCCGGCATGACGGGTCGGCCGCTGGGGAATGAAGATCTCAGCGAGCCGGGGCGCCCATGCCGGGGCCCGGTTGGCCAATTGGCGTAGAGGGGCGGGTTTCACGGGGGCGATTCCCTGCCTATCCTGAAGGGACCCCCGGGTCGCCCCGGCGACTGCACGATGAGGAGGACTCCGTGCCGCTCTCGGAGCACGAGCAGCGAATGCTCGAGCAGATGGAGCGAGCGCTGTACGCCGAAGATCCCAAGTTCGCGACAGCGCTTGAGGGAAGCGGGCTGCGTACGTACACCCGGCGACGGGTCTACCAGGCGGTCGCGGGCTTCCTCGTAGGTATCGCGCTCCTCATGGCTGGAATGGTCGCCAAGCAGGTGTGGCTCAGCGTGGTGGGCTTCCTCGTCATGCTGGGCTGTGCGGTACTCGCCGTAACCGGCTGGCGCAAGGCACCCAAGCCGGGCGAACAGCCCGCCGCGGGGGCAGGGCCGCAGGCCCGACGCCAGCCACGTCAGAAGCGCGGCCTGATGGACCGCATCGAACAGCGCTGGCAGCGCCGCCGTGACGAACAGGGCGGCCATTAGCTCTTAGCTCGACAAACAGCTCCTGAACAGACGCAGGGGGTGACCACCGGCCGGGTGGTCACCCCCTGACGTATGCCGTCGTACGTGCGGACGGCCTGGCGGCGCGGACGGGGGAGCGAGACAACCCGGCGCCGAGGGGAGAGACCCTCCCACCCGGCGCCGTCACACCATCCTCGGCCTCAGCCTCAGCGCACCGTCACCCCTGCTGCCCCGGCGTCGAAGGCCTGCGCAGTGTCGGTCGGGCCGCCCTCGCGCGGCGCTTGACGTCGGTCCACCACTCCGTCAGCGCCCAGGCCACCCGCACGCTGGACCGTGGCGCCAGCAGGGCGCGCAGGTTCGTCGTCCACGTGGCCTTGGACCGCAGGTCGGACCGCACGCGGCGGACGTCCTGAGCAAGGCCGGCCGTCGGACGGGGACTCGGGGCGTAGAGGACCTGCTCCACCGCGTCGGCGACCCGGTGGACCGAGGCCGCCGCCGGTGGGTCGAAGTGGCCCAGCCGGACGATGCGGGCGGCGGTCTTGCGAGGCGTCTGGGAGTCGTCCGGCGGGATGCCGAAGTCCCAGGCGGTGTCGGTCAGTTCCTGCCAGACGGCCAGGGTGTGCAGTGGTATGTCCGCCTCCGCACGCCCATGCGCTCCCAGCCGGACCGCTCTCGTCCGTAGTCGCCACAGCATCGGCGCCGCCGGGATCAGCAGCGCCGCGGCGCCACCGAGCACCCACGCCAGCAGGACGTACCACTTCGGGCCGTCACCGCCGGACGGCACCGCGGCCTGAGGCGACTCGCTCGCGCACAGCTGCGGGTTCTGCCCGGCGCAGCTCTCGCTGGCCGAGGGGGTGGCGGAGGGCCCGGTGCTCGTCGACTGCGAGGGCCGCGCCACGTCCGGCACCGTCGAGCCCGGCGTGTCCGACTGGGTGTACGACGGCGCCGAGCCACGGGTCGGCGTCGGCTCGAAGCGGGTCCAGCCCACGCCCTCGAAGTACAACTCGGGCCAGGCGTGCGCGTCCCTCAGCCCCACCGAGACGGAGTCGTCGCCCTGCGGGGTACCGGGCGCGAAGCCCACCGCGACCCGCGCCGGTATGTCCAGCGAGCGGGCCATCGCCGCCATCGCGAACGAGAAGTGGACGCAGAAGCCCTGCTTGTCCCGCAGGAACCGGGCGATCGCCGTGCGGCCGCTGCCGACCTTGACGTCGGTGTCGTACTGGAAGCCGCCCGTGATGGCGAAGTAGTCCTGGAGCTTGACGGCCTGCTGGTAGTGGCTGGTCGCACCCTTGGTGACCTCGCGCGCGGTCTCTGCGACCACCGCGGGCAGCGAGCCGGGCAGCTCGGTGAACTCGCGCTTCAGCGCGGCCGGCGGCTCCGGCGCGTCCGCCAGCTGCTCCGGCGTCGGCTGCACATCGAGGCTGCGCACGGTGTACGTCGCCCCGCGCGTGGTCTGGCGGCGATCGCCGACCACCGTCATGCCCAGCGGCTCGTACCGCCACCTGCCGTCGATGTCCACGCCGCTCGGCGGATACGGCATCGGCAGCCAGTTCTGGGCGTACCAGTCCGCCGCCGAGATCGTCGTCTCGACCTCGGCACGGCGCACGTCGGGGCCGAGGCCGATGGGCGTGGGGAACCTGTCGGGGACGGCCTCGATGCTGCGCTTGGCCGGCTCCCAGGTGGTGCCGTCGAACTCGTCCAGGGACACGATCCGCAGGTACAGGTTCGACAGGTCCGCCGTGTTGGTCTTCAGGGAGATAACCTCGCGGTCCTCGTCCACGTTCAGACTGTCGCGCAGCGACACCAGCGGGTTCACCGCGGAGACCGTGCCGCCCCTGCCGCTGCCCGGGCCCACGCCCGCGCCGGCCGCGTCCAGCAGCCCGCCGTTCATCGCGGGCAGGGCGAGCGGCACCACCAGGGCGATGCCCAGCGCGACCACGCCGATACGGCGTCCGGTGCGGACCGGTGCCAGCGCGCCGGTGGGCTCCCCGCCCGGCGTCCGGGGCGCCCCGCCGAAGACCCGGCCCCACTGCGAGAGCCGGTCGCGGCCCTCGGCCAGGAGCAGCATCAGATAACCCATGGCGGCGACCAGGAACCACAGCCAGTCCGCACCGCCGTCGGACAGCCCCGCCGCCACGGAGTACAGCGCCAGCAGGGGCAGCCCGGCCGGCGCGGCGCTGCGGAATGTCACCGCGAGGGTGTCCACCGCCAGGCCGATGATCAGGACGCCGCCGATCAGCATCAGCCGGATGCCGTCGGACAGCGGCGCCGGGATCGAGTACCGGCTGACGTCGTCCCCGCCGGCCTGCAACAGGTCGGCGAAGTGCCGGAAGGCCTCCGGGCCGGGGATCACCCCGATGATCGCCTGCCGGCCGGCGAAGGTCAGGGTCAGCAGCATCAGCGCGACCAGGGCCTGCGCGGCCACCGTCAGGGGACGGGCCAGCGGCACCCGTCGGGCCGCCATGCCCACGCCCGTCTGGATCGACAGCAGGAAGATCGCCTGCATCAGCCAGGTGATCGGGGAGACCAGCGGCAGCAGGGCGCACGCGGCCATCAGCGTGGCCGCCGCGGCGCACAGCGCCATCCGTGTCCGCCCGCTCATGCCGCTCCCCCCTCGTCCCGCACGCCACCGGCCGCCGCGGCGTCCGTACGCGCTCGGTCCGCCTGGCGCCACAGGTCGTTCAGCGAAGCGCCCCGCGGCACGCTCACGGCCGTCCAGCCCGCCTCCCGCAGCATCCGCAGCCGCTCCTCGCTCCTGTCCAACGCTCCGGGCACATCGGTCGGTTCCCGCACCCACGCCCCGCTGTCCAGCACGAAGGCCACCGCGCCCCCGCTGCGCTGCCGCATCTTGGCGGCCACCGCCGCCTGCTCCTCGTCGAGGTCGCCGAAGAAGGCGACCAGCAGCCCCTCGTTGCCGCCGCGCAGCACGTCGTACGCCCGCGACAGACCCGTGCCGTCGGAGTGGTCGATCACCGCGAGGGTGTCCATCATCAGCCCGGCCGCGTCCGCCGACTCCTGGCTGGCGCCCGCGAACCCGTCGGCGCCCTCGCCGGGCACCGAGCTGCCGGTGTCGGTCAGCAGCCGGACGGAGAAGCCCCGCTCCAGCATGTGGACCAGCACGGACGCCGTGCCCGACACCGCCCACTCGAAGGCCGAGTCCGGGCCCGCGCCCTGGAAGGCCAGGCCCCGGGTGTCGAGGAGCACCGTGCACCGGGAGCGCTGCGGCTGCTCCTCGCGGCGCACCATCAGCTCGCCGTAGCGCGCGGTGGAGCGCCAGTGGACGCGGCGCAGGTCGTCGCCGTGCCGGTAGCCGCGCGGGATCACGTCGTCCTCGCCGGCCAGCGCGAGCGAGCGCTGCCGGCCGTCGCCGTACCCCTTCGCCTCGCCGCTGAAGCGCACCGGCGGCAGCGGCTCCACGCGCGGGATGACCGTGAGGGTGTCGTACGTCGAGAAGGAGCGGGTCAGCTCGCACATGCCGAACGGATCGCTCAGGCGCAGTTGCAGCGGGCCCAGCGGATAGCGGCCGCGCAGGTCGGAGCGGACCCGGTAGGACACCTCGCGGCGGCCGCCCGGCTCCACCCGGTCGAGGACGAAGCGGGGACGCGGGCCGAGGACGTAGGGCACCCGGTCCTGGAGCATCAGCAGGCCGGTGGGCAGCCGGGAGACGTTGTCCATCCGCAGATGCACCCGGGCCTCGCTGCTCGCGGGCACGCGCGCGGGGGAGAGCCGGCGGCTGCCCGCGACCCGGTAGCGGGTGCGGTACAGCACCGTCGCACAGACCAGCGGCAGCACCGCGAGCAGCAGCCCGACGCGCAGCAGGTCGCTCTGCCCGAGGACGTAGGCGCAGATGGCGGCCGCGACGCCGGCGGCCAGGAAGGAGCGGCCGCGCGTGGTCAGTCCGGCCAGTGCGGTGCGGATGCCGCTCTGCTCGCCGCGGTCCGCCTCGGTCCGGCCCGTACTGCCGGAGGTCATCACAGCCTCCGCGGCGGCTGCTGGCCGTACGACGCGGTGCCGCGGCTCAGGCCGCCGAAGCCGCTCTGCTGCTGGGGCGCGGCGGGCACCGGGGTGCGCTGGAGGATCTCCTGGACGACCTGCTCGGCGGTGCGGCGGTTGAGCTGCGCCTGGGCGGTGGGCAGCAGACGGTGGGCCAGGACGGCCACGGCGAGGGCCTGTACGTCGTCCGGGAGGGCGTACTCCCGGCCGCTGAGGGCCGCCGCCGCCTTCGCCGCGCGCAGCAGGTGCAGCGTCGCGCGCGGGGAGGCGCCGAGTCTGAGATCGGGGTGGGTGCGCGTGGCCGCGACCAGGTCCACCGCGTACCGGCGGACCGGCTCGGCGACGTGCACGCCGCGCACCGCGTCGATCAGCTTCACGATGTCGTGCGCGTGCGCCACCGGCTGCATGTCCTCCAGCGGGGAGACACCGCCGTGCACGTCCAGCATCTGCAGCTCGGCCTCCACGCTGGGGTAGCCGACGGAGACACGGGCCATGAAGCGGTCGCGCTGGGCCTCGGGCAGCGGGTAGGTGCCCTCCATCTCGACCGGGTTCTGCGTGGCCACCACCATGAAGGGGCTCGGCAGCTCGTAGGTCTGCCCGTCGATCGTGACCTGCCGCTCCTCCATGGACTCCAGCAGCGCGGACTGCGTCTTCGGCGAGGCGCGGTTGATCTCGTCGCCGATCACGATCTGCGCGAAGATCGCGCCGGGCTTGAACTCGAAGTCCTTGCGCTGCTGGTCCCAGATGGACACGCCCGTGATGTCCGACGGCAGCAGGTCAGGCGTGAACTGGATACGCCGTACCGAACAGTCGATGGACCGCGCCAGCGCCTTCGCCAGCATCGTCTTGCCCACGCCCGGAACGTCCTCGATCAGAAGATGTCCCTCGGCGAGCAGCACGGTCAGCGAAAGCCGTACGACCTCGGGCTTGCCCTCGATCACATCCTCCACCGAACTGCGGACCCGCTCCACAGTGGCAGTCAGATCAGTGAGGCTCGCTCGATCGTCATAGGTCGTCACCCGGCCCTCCTCGGCCCGTTCTTTCCGGGCCGACGCGATGCGCGGACCGGCCCACCCCTGGAACTCGGACACCACGCGTGAAGAGTTCTGCGTGTTGTCACACCCGCATTCTTGCTGCCGTTACCGATTCGTGTCACTCGACTGTGGACAACTGCCTGCGTTATGTCGGGTCTTACGGCCTTTTGGGCGCGCCCGAGCGCAGATTGACAGCGAAACGACAGGTGCGGCGGATGGTTACGCGGGGTCGATCTCGCGCAGCAGGCCCGTCCGCACGTCGAAGACGAAGCCGCGCACATCGTCGGTGTGCACCAGGAACGGCGAGGTGCGCACACGCTGCATCGACTGCCGAACGTCCTGGTCGACGTCCCGGAAGGACTCCACCGCCCAGGCGGGCCGCTGGCCGACCTCCATCTCCAGGTCGTGCCGGAAGTCCTCGGTGAGGGTCTCCAGGCCGCAGCCGGTGTGGTGGATGAGGACCACGCTGCGGGTGCCCAGCGCCCGCTGGCTGATGGTCAGGGAACGGATCACGTCGTCGGTGACGACACCGCCCGCGTTGCGGATGGTGTGGCAGTCGCCGAGCTCCAGGCCCAGCGCGGCGTGCAGGTCGAGACGGGCGTCCATGCAGGCCACGATGGCGACGTGCAGGACGGGACGGGCGTCCATCCCGGGGTCGGTGAAGGCGGAGGCGTACCGCTCGTTGGCGTCGACGAGGCGGTCGGTCACCGTACCGCCGCGTATGGCGCCTTCGGGCTCGGTGGGAACAGATGCGGAAGTCGTCATATTCATGACGGTACTGGTCACGGCCCTTCCGGTCCTGTCGTGAGAAGGGAAAAAGAGCGTCATCACGTTCAGCGTGTGAGGTAACGCACAGGGGGTTCGCGACGCGCAGGTCGGTTGATTGACCGGAAGACAGGGTGGACTAAAGTGACGCGAAGCGGGAGGCGAGACTCCCTGCTGGACTGTTTTTCCCGAAAGACCCCGGCGATTTCTCCGACGGTCTCCCCGCGTGCGCGGCGCGTACGTACGGCTCGGCCTCCTCCCGCTCCCGGTCGGCTGACGCTTCCGGCGCCGGCAGGCCTCCCCTTCACGAGCGGGCGGGGACCCGGCGGTGCGTACGGCCCCGCCGGATCTGAGAGGGCCCCTTGAGTTCCAGTCGACATGTCCCGGTGATGCTCCAGCGGTGCCTGGACCTGTTGGCCCCCGCCCTGCAGCGGCCGGGAGCGGTGGTCGTCGACTGCACGCTCGGGCTCGGCGGTCACAGTGAGGCCCTGCTGAGGCGGTTCCCCGAGGCCCGGCTCGTCGCCCTCGACCGTGACAAGGAGGCCCTGCGCCTGTCCGGCGAGCGGCTCGCCCCGTACGGTGAGCGCGCGACCCTCGTGCACGCCGTCTACGACGAGCTCCCGGACGTCCTGGCCAGGCTCGGCATCCCACGTGTGCAGGGCGTCCTGTTCGATCTCGGCGTCTCCTCCATGCAGCTCGACGAGGCCGACCGAGGCTTCGCCTACGCCCAGGACGCCCCCCTCGACATGCGCATGGACCAGACGGCCGGCATCAGCGCCGCCGAGGTCCTCAACACCTACCCGGCCGGTGAGCTGGTGCGGATCCTGCGCGCGTACGGCGAGGAGAAGCAGGCCAAGCGGATCGTCGCCGCCATCGTGCGCGAGCGCGAGAAGGAGCCGTTCAGCAACAGCGCCCGGCTCGTGGAGCTGATCCGCGACGCGCTGCCGCAGGCCGCCAAGCGCACCGGCGGCAACCCGGCCAAGCGCACCTTCCAGGCGCTGCGCATCGAGGTCAACGGCGAGCTGTCCGTCCTGGAGCGGGCGATCCCGGCGGCCGTGGCGGCCCTCGCCGTCGGCGGGCGGATCGCGGTGCTGTCGTACCACTCGCTGGAGGACCGGCTGGTCAAGCAGGTGCTCGCGGCCGGCGCCGCCAACACCGCCCCGCCGGGGCTGCCCGTCGTCCCCGAGCAGTACCAGCCGCGGCTCAAGCTGCTGACGCGCGGTGCCGAACTTCCCACCGAGGAAGAGGTCGCCGAGAACCGGCGCGCGGCACCCGCGCGTCTGCGCGGTGCCGAGCGCATCAGGGAGTCCATCGAATGAGCGGCGTGGGGCAGGGGCGGGCCTGGCGGGTCCAGGACTCGAACCCATGGGCGGGAGAACCGGACCCGGGGGAGGGGCAGTGAGCAGAAAACCCGAACTGAGGGGCCGGGCCGCCCGGCTCGCACGGCTCTTCCCCCCGGGCGCCGGGCAGGCCGCCCGCGCCCCCTTCGTCCTCCTCGTCGTCGTCCTCCTCGGCGGCGGCCTCATCGGGCTCCTGATGCTGAACTCCGCCCTGAGCGAGGGCGCCTTCAAGCTCGACGACATCCAGAAGGACACCAAGGCCCTCACCGACGAGGAGCAGTCCCTCCAACGGGACATCGACGCCTACTCCGCCCCCGACGCCCTCCAGCGCCGCGCCCGTGAACTCGGCATGGTCCCCGGCGGCGACCCCGCCTTCCTCAACCCGGACGGCACGGTCAAGGGCGTCCCCAGCCCCGCCCCCGCCGGGCAGCTCGCCGGCCGCAGCCCCGTCGTCCTCGCCCCCGAGGCCCTCCCCGGCACGCCCTTGCCGCTCCCGGTGCCCAGCCCGGCCCCCACCACCGCCCCGCCCGACGACCCCCAGACCCCGGCCGGCCCGCCCGCGCCCCAAGCCGTCCCACAGGGCGCCCCCGGCCGGCCCGCCCCATCCGCCCCGTCCTCCCCGTACCCGACCCCCGGCAGGTGACGGAAGTGGTCGAGAACTCCTCCAGGCGACCGCCGCGCCGCCGTGTGTCCGAGCCCGCCAGGTTCGCCCGCTCCGGTGGTGGCCGCCGGGCGTGGCGCCGGGCAGGGCCGTGTTCCGGGGCTTGTGTCGTGTCTTGCACGTATCCGACCTCCGTTAGGTGAGGGAAGTGGTCGAGAACTCCTCCAGGCAGCCACCGCGCCGCCGCGTGCCCGGTCCCGCCAAGCCCGCCCGATCCGGTGGTGCCCAGCGGCGCCCGGGTCCCGGCTCCCGTCCGGCCCGCCGCCCCGCACGGCCACGCCCCGGGGCCGCCGGCACGATCCGGCTCGGCAGTCCCCGGCCCCGGCTGCGCATGGTCGGCCTCGCCCTGACCCTCGTCCTGATCGCCTTCGTCCTGCGGCTGCTCCAGGTGCAGGGCGTCGACGCGAGCACCTATGCGGCCAAGGCCGAGAAGAACCGCTACGTCGGCTACACCCTGGCCGCCGAGCGCGGCGGCATCACCGACCGCAACGGTGTGGCCCTCGCGACCAGCGTGGACGCGTACGACATCACAGCCGACCCCACGCTGTTCTCCCGCGAGCAGCTCAAGATCGACGACGGCCCCGAGCAGGCGGCCGCCCTGCTCGCGCCGATCCTCGGCCAGGAGCAGGAGAAGATCGTCAAGAAGCTTCGGCCGGCGAACAAGAACTCGCGCTACACCCTGCTGGCCAGGCGCCAGACCCCGCAGGTCTGGAAGCAGATCAAGGACCTGAAGAACGCGCTGGCCACCAAGGCCGAGACCGACAAGAGCACCGTCAACGTCCTCGCCGGCGTCCTGTCGGTCGCCAGCAGCAAGCGCGTGTACCCCAACGGGGATCTCGCCGCCGGGATACTGGGCTGGGTCAACGCCGACGGCAAGGGCGGCGGCGGCATCGAGCAGCAGCTGAACAAGGAGCTGGCCGGCAAGGACGGCGAGATCCGCTACGCCCAGTCCGGCGGCCGCCAGGTCCCCACCGTGAACTCCACCGAGACGCCCGCCGTGCCCGGCAGCGACGTCGAGCTCACCATCGACCGCGACATCCAGTGGGCCGCGCAGAACGCGATCAGCAAGCAGGTCGCCGAGTCCCGGGCGGACCGCGGCTATGTGATCGTCCAGGACACCCGCACCGGCGAGATCCTCGCCATGGCGAACTCACCCGGCTTCGACCCGAACGACCTCTCCGAGGCCAGCAGCGCCAACATGGGCAACGCGGCCCTCCAGGACGCCTACGAACCCGGCTCCACCGCGAAGGTCATGTCGATGGCCGCCGTACTGGAGGAGGGCGTGGCCACGCCCGGCACCCATGTCATCGTGCCCAACCGGCTGCACCGCGGCGACCGGCTGTTCAAGGACGACATCGACCACGACACCTGGTACCTCACGCTCAACGGCGTGCTCGCCAAGTCCAGCAACATCGGCACCATCCTCGCCACCGGCCAGCTCGGCAAGACCCAGGCGCAGGCCAACAAGGTCCTCTACGACTACCTGCGCAAGTTCGGCCTCGGCAGCCCCACCGGCCTCGGCTTCCCCGGCGAGACCCGGGGCATCCTCGCCGCCCCCGACAAGTGGTCGACGTCGCAGCAGTACACGATTCCTTTCGGCCAGGGTGTGTCCATCAACGCGATGCAGGCGGCCTCCGTCTACTCGACGATCGCCAACGGCGGCGTACGCGTCGAACCCACGCTCGTACGCGGCACCGAGGGACCCGACGGGAAGTTCACCGAGGCCCCGAAGCCCAAGAAGACCCGCGTCATCAGCGCCAAGACGGCCAAGACCCTCGCCCAGATGCTGGAGTCGGTCGTGGACGACGAGGAGGGCACCGGCACCAAGGCGCGCATCCCCGGCTACCGGGTCGCGGGCAAGACGGGTACGGCGAACCGCGTGGATCCGGCCACCGGAAAGTACCGCGGCTACACCTCGTCGTTCGCCGGTTTCGCGCCCGCCGACAAGCCCCGGATCACGGTCTACTGCGCCATCCAGAACGCCACCCAGGGCAACTACTTCGGCGGCCAGATCTGCGGCCCCATCTACAAGCAGGTGATGGAGTTCGCGCTGAAGACCCTGCAGGTCCCGCCCACCGGCGCCAAGCCCGCCAACCTCCCGGTCGCCTTCAACTGACCACCCGGATCAGCACCGAGCAGCCACAGGAACCACCTCGTGACAACGATCACCCCCGGCCCTGGGAACCAGGGCACCCCCCGCCCCTCGCTTCGCTCGCAAGGGGGTGCGCCCGGTACGCTCACCGCCGTGCCACACGCTGATCAGTCCCAAACCACCCAGAAGGGGCATCCCGTGACATACCCGGGACCGCCCAGGCCGGCGCAGGTCACCGCCGCACCCCTCGCGGAACTCGCCGACCAGTTGGGTGTCCCCGCGCCGGAACCCACGGACGCCGCCGAGGTCACGGGCATCACCCATGACTCGCGCGCCGTCCGGCCCGGCGACCTGTACGCCGCCCTCCCGGGCGCCCGCCTGCACGGCGCCGACTTCGTCACGCAGGCCGCCGGCCTCGGCGCGGCCGCCGTGCTGACCGACCCGACCGGCGCGGAGCGCGCCGCCGCGACCGGCCTGCCGGTCCTGGTCGTCGAGGACCCGCGGGGCCGGATGGGCGAACTGGCGGCCACGATCTACGGCCACCCCGGCCGCGACCTGCTCCAGATCGGCATCACCGGCACCTCCGGCAAGACCACCACCGCCTATCTGATCGAGGGCGGGCTGAAGTCGGTCAAGGCGACCGGCCTCATCGGCACGGTCGAGATGCGCATCGGCGACGAGCGCATCAAGTCCGAGCGGACCACCCCCGAGGCCACCGACCTCCAGGCCCTGTTCGCCGTCATGCGCGAACGCGGCGTCGAGGCGGTCGCCATGGAGGTCTCCAGCCACGCCCTGGTCCTCGGCCGGGTCGACGGCTGTGTCTTCGACATCGCGGTCTTCACCAACCTCAGCCCGGAGCACATGGAGTTCCACTCCGACATGGAGGACTACTTCCGGGCCAAGGCACAGCTCTTCACCCCCGGGCGCAGCAGGTTCGGCGTCGTCAACCTCGACGACGAGTACGGCCGCAGGCTCGCCAAGGAGGCCACCGTCCCGCTCGTCACGTACTCCGCCGAGGGCCACCCCGACGCCGACTGGCGCGCCGAGGACGTGGAAATCGGCCCCCTGGACTCGACGTTCACCGTGCTCGGGCCCAAGGGCGAGCGGATCGCCGCCACTTCGCCGCTGCCGGGCCCCTTCAACGTGGCCAACACCCTCGCCGCGATCGTCGCTCTGGCCGCCGCCGGTCTCGACGCGCAGACCGCCGCCGACGGCGTCGCCGCCGTGCCGGGTGTGCCGGGCCGGCTCGAGCGGGTGGACGCCGGGCAGCCGTATCTCGCGGTCGTGGACTACGCCCACAAGACCGACGCCGTCGAGTCGGTGCTCAAGGCGCTGCGCAAGGTCACCGAGGGCAGCCTGCACGTGGTGCTCGGCTGCGGCGGCGACCGGGACCAGACCAAGCGGGAGCCGATGGGCGCCGCAGCCGCCCGGCTCGCCGACACCGCCGTACTGACCTCCGACAACCCCCGCTCCGAGGACCCCCTCGCGATCCTCGCAACCATGCTCCAGGGCGCGGCGTCCGTACCGGCACACGAGCGCGGCGAGGTCCAGGTCTTCGAGGACCGGGCCGCCGCGATCGCCGCGGCCGTCGCCCGCGCACAGCCCGGAGACACCGTGCTGGTCGCCGGCAAGGGTCATGAGCAGGGCCAGGACATCGCCGGAGTGGTCCGTCCCTTCGACGACCGCCAGGTGCTTCGCGAAGCTATCCAGAAGACCCAGGGATGAACTTGTGATCGCCCTCTCTCTCGCCGAGATCGCAGAAGTCGTCGGCGGGCAGACGCACGACATACCGGATCCGTCCGTCCAGGTCACCGGATCCGTCGTCCGGGACTCCCGCGAAGTGGCGCCAGGCAGCCTCTTCGTCGCCTTCGTCGGCGAGCGCGTGGACGGCCACGACTTCGCCGAGGCCGTCGTCGCGGCCGGCGCGACCGCCGTACTGGGCTCGCGCCCCGTGGGCGTGCCCGCGATCGTCGTGCCGGACGTCCAGAAGGCCCTCGGCGCCCTCGCCCGCCATGTCGTACGCCGGCTCGGCGCGACCCTCGTCGCCCTGACCGGCTCGGCGGGCAAGACCAGCACCAAGGACCTGATCGCCCAGGTGCTCCAGCACAAGGCGCCGACCGTGTGGACGCCGGGCTCGCTCAACAACGAGATCGGGCTGCCGCTCACCGCCCTCAGCGCCACCGAGGACACGAAGTTCCTCGTCCTGGAGATGGGCGCCCGCGGCATCGGCCACATCCGCTACCTCACCGATCTGACGCCCCCGAAGATCGGCCTCGTGCTCAACGTCGGCACCGCGCACATCGGCGAGTTCGGCGGCCGCGAACAGATCGCGCAGGCCAAGGGTGAACTCGTCGAGGGCCTGCCCCCGTCGGAGGACGGCGGCGCCGCGATTCTCAACGCCGACGATCCCCTCGTACGGGCCATGGCGTCCCGTACGAAGGCGAAGGTGATCCTTTTCGGAGAGTCCGGCGAAGCGGACGTTCGCGCCGAGAACGTGCGACTCACGGACAGCGGACAGCCTTCGTTCGTGCTTCACACACCCTCCGGGTGCAGTGATGTGACCATGCGCCTGTACGGTGAGCACCACGTGTCGAACGCGCTCGCCGCGGCCGCCGTCGCCCATGAGCTGGGCATGTCCGCAAGTGAGATCGCCACCGCGCTCTCCGAGGCGGGCTCCCTCTCCCGCTGGCGTATGGAGGTCACCGAGCGCCCGGACGGCGTGACCATCGTCAACGACGCCTACAACGCGAACCCCGAGTCCATGCGGGCCGCCCTGCGCGCCCTGGCGGCCATGGGCAACGGGCGCCGTACGTGGGCGGTGCTCGGCAGGATGGCCGAGCTCGGGGACGAGGCGCTCGCCGAGCACGACGCGGTCGGACGGCTCGCCGTCCGGCTCAACGTCAGCAAGCTCGTCGCGGTCGGGGGCAGGGAAGCGTCCTGGCTGCAACTGGGCGCATATAACGAGGGTTCGTGGGGTGAGGAGTCGGTGCACGTGTCCGACGCACAGGCGGCGGTCGACCTGTTGCGCAGCGAGTTGCGCCCGGGAGACGTCGTACTCGTGAAGGCGTCCCGTTCGGTCGGTCTGGAGAGCGTCGCCGAGGCGCTGCTCGCGGGCGGTGCCGAGGGTGAGGTTGTCGCCGGATGATGAATCAGATCCTGTTCTCAGGTGTCATCGGCCTCTTCCTGACCCTGGTCGGCACCCCGCTGCTGATCAAGCTGCTGGCCCGCAAGGGCTACGGCCAGTACATCCGGGACGACGGCCCGCGCGAGCACCACAGCAAGCGCGGTACGCCGACCATGGGTGGTATCGCCTTCATCCTGGCGACGGTCGCCGCGTACTTCCTGTCCAAGCTGATCACCGGCAAGCCGCCGACCTTCTCCGGAATCCTGGTGATCGGCCTGATGGCCGGCATGGGTCTGGTCGGCTTCCTGGACGACTACATCAAGATCGTCAAGCGGCGCTCGCTGGGTCTGCGGGCCAAGGCCAAGATGGCCGGTCAGCTCCTCGGCGGTATCGCCTTCGCGGTGCTCTCGCTGCAGTTCGCCGACAACCGCGGCAACACCCCGGCCTCCACCAAGCTCTCCTTCGTGCAGGACTTCGGCTGGTCCATCGGCCCGGTGCTGTTCGTCGTCTGGGCGCTGTTCATGATCCTCGCCATGTCCAACGGCGTGAACCTCACCGACGGTCTGGACGGCCTCGCCACCGGCGCCTCCGTGCTGGTCTTCGGCGCCTACACGTTCATCGGCGTCTGGCAGTTCCAGGAGTCCTGCGCCAACGCGCAGATCCTGCCCAGCCCCAACGCCTGCTACGAGGTGCGCGACCCCCTCGACCTGGCCGTGGTCTCCTCCGCGCTGATGGGCGCCTGCCTCGGCTTCCTGTGGTGGAACACCTCGCCCGCCAAGATCTTCATGGGTGACACCGGTTCGCTGGCCCTCGGCGGCGCGCTCGCCGGTCTCGCCATCTGCTCGCGCACCGAGCTGCTGCTCGCCATCCTCGGCGGCCTCTTCGTGCTGATCACCATGTCGGTGGTCATCCAGGTCGGCTCCTTCCGCCTCACCGGCAAGCGCGTCTTCCGCATGGCGCCACTCCAGCACCACTTCGAACTCAAGGGCTGGTCAGAAGTGCTCGTCGTGGTCCGCTTCTGGATCATTCAGGGCATCTGTGTGATCGTCGGACTGGGCCTCTTCTACGCAGGATGGGCAGCGGACAAGTGACCGACTGGCAGGGGAAGAACGTCACCGTCGCCGGACTCGGCGTCTCCGGGATCCCGGCGGCCAAGGTGCTGCACGCGCGCGGGGCGAACGTCACGGTCGTCAACGACGGCGACGACGCACGCGCGCGTGAGCAGGCCGCCGAACTGGAGGCCCTGGGCATCACCGTGCGCCTGGGCGACGGGGCGACCCTGCCCGAGGGCACCGAGCTGATCGTCACCGCGCCCGGCTGGAAGCCGGACAAGCCCCTGTTCGCGGCGGCTCACGAAGCGGGCGTCCCGGTCTGGGGCGACGTGGAGCTCGCCTGGCGGCTGCGCGGCCCCGACGCCGCCCCCTGGCTCGCCGTCACCGGCACCAACGGCAAGACCACGACCGTCCAGATGCTGGCCTCGATCCTGAAGGCGGCCGGCCTGCGCACCGCCGCCGTCGGCAACATCGGCGTCTCCCTCCTCGACGTGGTGCTCGGCGAGGAGCAGTACGACGTCCTGGCCGTCGAGCTGTCCAGCTACCAGCTCCACTGGGCGCCCTCCCTGCGGGCGCACTCCGCGGCCGTGCTGAACATCGCGCCCGACCACCTCGACTGGCACGGCTCCATGGAGGCGTACGCCGCCGACAAGGGCCGTATCTACGAGGGCAATCGCGTCGCCTGTGTCTACAACGTGGCCGACAAGGCCACCGAGGACCTGGTGCGCGAGGCCGACGTCGAGGAGGGCTGCCGGGCCATCGGCTTCACCCTCGGCACCCCGGCCCCCTCCCAACTCGGCGTCGTCGACGGCATCCTCGTCGACCGCGCCTTCGTCGAGAACCGGCAGCAGAACGCCCAGGAGCTCGCCGAGGTCTCCGACGTCGACCCGCCGGCCCCGCACAACATCGCCAACGCCCTCGCGGCGGCGGCCCTCGCCCGGGCCTACGGGGTGCCCGCCAAGGCCGTACGGGACGGTCTGCGGGCCTTCACCCCGGACGCCCATCGCATCGCGCACGTGGCGGACGTGGACGGGGTCGCCTACGTCGACGACTCCAAGGCCACCAACACGCACGCGGCTCAAGCGTCGTTGGCGGCGTACGAGTCCATCGTCTGGATCGCGGGCGGGCTCGCCAAGGGCGCCGTCTTCGAGGAGCTGGTCGCGGGGTCGGCAAAGCGCCTTCGCGCGGCCGTGCTCATGGGCGCCGATCGTGGCCTGATCCGTGAAGCCCTCGCGCGACACGCGCCGGAAGTACCCGTCGTCGACCTCGACCGGACCGACACTGGGGCGATGCTCGCGGCAGTCCAGGAGGCCCGGCGGCTCGCCGTCGCCGGAGACACGGTGCTCTTGGCACCAGCCTGTGCCTCGATGGACATGTTCGCCAACTACAACCAGCGCGGTGACGCGTTCGCGGAGGCGGTTCGCGAACTCGGCGCGGGCGCCTGACGGCGGGTCTCGGCCACAGCGGGTGCTTCGGGACCCTTGGAGGGACGCGTGACTCGGATGTGGCCGTACGGTACGCACGCCCACGACGGGGCGGTGAGCGCCGATGCCCGGTAGCCGTACGGGACGACCGCCCGTACAGCGGGCCGTCCGGCGCCCCGTCACCGCGCGGCCGCCGGGCGACAACGGCGTACGGCGGCTCTACCTCCGTCTGCAACGGGCGTGGGACCGGCCGCTGACCGCGTACTACCTCATCCTCGGCGGCAGCCTGCTGATCACGGTGCTCGGTCTGGTGATGGTCTACTCGGCCTCCCAGATCACCGCGCTGCAGATGTCGCTGCCCGGGTCGTACTTCTTCCGCAAGCAACTGCTCGCCGCGGTGATCGGCGCCGGGCTGCTGTTCGCCGCCTCCCGGATGCCGGTGAAGCTGCACCGGGCGCTGGCCTACCCGATCCTCGCGGGCGCCGTCTTCCTGATGGCGCTGGTGCAGGTGCCCGGGATAGGAGTCGCGGTCAACGGCAACCAGAACTGGATCGCCCTCGGCGGCTCCTTCCAGATCCAGCCCAGCGAGTTCGGCAAGCTCGCGCTGGTGCTGTGGGGCGCCGACCTGATCGCCCGCAAGCAGGACAAGAAGCTGCTGACCCAGTGGAAGCACATGCTGGTGCCGCTGGTGCCGGTCGCCTTCATGCTGCTCGGGCTGATCATGCTCGGCGGCGACATGGGTACGGCGATCATCCTGTCGGCGATCCTGTTCGGCCTGTTGTGGCTGGCGGGGGCGCCGACCAGGCTGTTCGCGGGGGTCCTGTCGGTGGCCGGGCTGATCGGGCTGGTCCTGATCAAGACCAGCGACAACCGCATGGCCCGCCTCGCGTGCCTCGGTGCCACCGAACCGCGCGGCGGCGCCGTCGACTGCTGGCAGGCCGTGCACGGCATCTACGCGCTCGCGTCCGGCGGAATCTTCGGCTCCGGGCTGGGGGCGAGTGTGGAGAAATGGGGTCAACTCCCCGAAGCCCACACCGACTTCATCTTCGCCGTCACCGGTGAGGAACTGGGCCTGGCGGGGACGCTGTCGGTGCTGGGTCTCTTCGCGGCTCTAGGCTATGCGGGTATCCGCGTGGCCGGACGCACGGAGGACCCCTTCGTGAGGTATGCCGCGGGAGGCGTGACCACCTGGATCACCGCGCAAGCCGTGATCAACATCGGTGCGGTGCTCGGCCTGCTGCCGATCGCCGGCGTCCCCCTGCCGCTGTTCTCGTACGGGGGATCCGCCCTGCTGCCGACCATGTTCGCCATCGGGCTGCTGATCGCCTTCGCACGCGACGAGCCCGCTGCGCGGGCAGCGCTTTCCGTGCGGCAACCCCGCTTTGGTAGAAAGCGTGCGGGAGGCGCCGCGCGTGATCGGGGGCCTCGGAGATGGAACACGATGCGACGGCGTGCCTCGGCGGCGCGCTCGTCCGGAGAGCGGTGAATTTCGGTGCATGTCGTACTCGCCGGTGGGGGGACCGCCGGCCACATCGAGCCCGCGCTCGCCCTCGCGGACGCCCTGCGCAGGCAGGACCCGACCGTGGGGATCACGGCCCTGGGCACGGAGCGCGGTCTGGAGACCAAGCTCGTTCCGCAGCGGGGCTATGAGCTCGCCCTGATCCCGGCGGTGCCGCTGCCGCGCAAGCCCACCCCCGAGCTGATCACCGTGCCGGGCCGGCTGCGCGGCACCATCAAGGCGACCGAGCAGATCCTGGAGCGCACCAAGGCGGACGCCGTCGTCGGCTTCGGCGGCTATGTCGCGCTGCCCGGCTACCTCGCCGCCAAGCGCCTCGGGGTGCCGATCGTCATCCACGAGGCCAACGCCCGCCCGGGCCTGGCCAACAAGATCGGTTCCCGGTACGCCGCCCAGGTCGCCGTCTCCACTCCGGACAGCAAGCTCCGCAACTCGCGCTACATCGGCATCCCGCTGCGCCGCACCATCGCCACCCTCGACCGGGCCGCCGTCCGCCCCGAGGCGCGCGCGATGTTCGGGCTCGACCCGAACCTGCCCACGTTGCTGGTCTCCGGCGGCTCCCAGGGCGCGCGCCGCCTGAACGAGGTCGTCCAGCAGGTCGCGCCCTGGCTCCAGCAGGCCGGAATCCAGATCCTGCACGCGGTCGGCCCGAAGAACGAACTGCCGCAGGTCCATCAGATGCCGGGAATGCCCCCCTATATCCCGGTAAGTTACTTGGACCGGATGGACCTCGCGTACGCCGCGGCCGACATGATGCTCTGCCGCGCGGGCGCGATGACCGTCGCCGAACTCTCCGCCGTCGGACTCCCGGCCGCCTATGTCCCGCTGCCCATCGGCAACGGCGAACAGCGGCTGAACGCCCAGCCGGTGGTCAAGGCCGGCGGCGGGCTGCTGGTCGACGACGCGGAACTCACCCCCGAGTGGGTGCAGCAGAACGTCCTGCCCGTGCTCGCCGACCCGCACAGGCTGTACGAGATGTCCCGCGCCGCAAGCGAGTTCGGCCGCCGGGACGCCGACGACCTGCTCGTCGGCATGGTGTACGAGGCGATCGCCTCGCAGCGCCGCCAGTGACCGTATGACGGAGGGCAGGGAGCGTGGCCGGACCGACGACCGCAGAGCGCGGTGAACGCCAGCAGGAGTCGTCCGACCCGCCCCTCGCCCGGCGGCGGTTGAGGCTGCCGAGGCTTCGTACGATGATCATTCTTGTTGTCCTCCTCGCGCTCCTCGGCGGGGGCTCCATCTGGCTGCTGTACGGCTCCAAGTGGCTGCGCGTCGAGCGCGTATCGGTCGCCGGGACCCGGGTCCTGACGCCCGACCAGGTCCTCGAGGCGGCCGACGTCCCCGTCGGGGCACCGCTGATTTCCGTCGACACCGAGGTGATTGAGGCACGGCTGCGCCGGAAATTGCCCCGAATTGACGAGGTTGACGTGGTCCGCTCCTGGCCCCATGGAATCGGCCTGAAAGTGGTCGAGCGCACTCCGGTTCTGGTTGTCCAAAAGGGCGGAAAGTTCATCGAAGTGGACGATGAAGGTGTCCGTTTCGCCACGGTTTCTGAGGCCCCGAAAGGTGTTCCGGCACTGGAATTGACGGTGTCCCGGTCGAGCTCCGCCGCCGCGAGCCTGCGCCGCTTCGACGACGCCCGTCTGGTGCGGGAGGCCGTGCGGGTCGCCGACGCCCTTCCGGACGGCATCGCGCGTGGCACCCAGGTCGTCAAGGTCCGTTCCTACGACGACATCTCGCTGGTGTTGACCGGTGGCACGACCGTCGCCTGGGGGAGTGGCGAGAAGGGTGCGGCGAAGGCTCGCGCACTCACCGCTCTCATGAAAGCCTCGCCGGATGCGCGGCACTTCGACGTCAGCGTTCCCACCGCCCCGGCGTCATCGGGGAGTTGACGCACATCCGCGCAGGCCAGCACCCTGGTTGGGCAGTGACATGGCTGATCACATAGGGTGAAAAGAAAAACGGGAGGTTCGGCGTGTTCGTTGAACGTGCGCCACTTGTCGACTTAGTGTCCTGTTCAGAAGACTTCAAGGAACAGACACACTGGTAACCCTAAACTTCAGGGTTAGGGTTCGGGTCGGCGCTACGGACCGTCCCATTCGGCATCAGTCGCCGGTTCACGAAGCACACCGCTCCCGTGATCCGACGACCCGTAACTCGAGGCGAGAGGCCTTCGACGTGGCAGCACCGCAGAACTACCTCGCAGTCATCAAAGTCATCGGTGTCGGCGGCGGTGGTGTCAATGCCATCAACCGGATGATCGAGGTCGGTCTCAAGGGCGTCGAGTTCATCGCCATCAACACCGACGCGCAAGCTCTGTTGATGAGCGACGCCGACGTCAAGCTCGACGTCGGCCGTGAACTCACCCGCGGACTCGGCGCCGGAGCCAACCCGGCCGTCGGCCGCAAGGCCGCCGAGGACCACCGCGAGGAGATCGAGGAGGTCCTCAAGGGGGCCGACATGGTCTTCGTGACGGCCGGTGAAGGCGGCGGCACCGGCACCGGCGGCGCACCCGTCGTGGCCAACATCGCCCGCTCCCTGGGTGCCCTCACCATCGGTGTGGTCACGCGCCCGTTCACCTTCGAGGGGCGGCGCCGCGCCAACCAGGCCGAGGACGGCATCGCCGAACTCCGCGAAGAGGTCGACACCCTCATCGTCATCCCGAACGACCGGCTGCTGTCCATCTCGGACCGCCAGGTCTCGGTGCTCGACGCCTTCAAGTCCGCGGACCAGGTCCTGCTCTCCGGTGTCCAGGGCATCACCGACCTCATCACCACCCCGGGCCTCATCAACCTCGACTTCGCCGATGTGAAGTCGGTCATGTCCGAGGCCGGTTCGGCCCTCATGGGCATCGGCTCGGCCCGCGGCGACGACCGCGCGGTGGCTGCGGCCGAGATGGCGATCTCCTCGCCGCTCCTGGAGGCGTCCATCGACGGTGCCCGGGGCGTGCTGCTCTCCATCTCCGGCGGCTCCGACCTCGGCCTGTTCGAGATCAACGAGGCCGCCCAGCTGGTGAGCGAGGCCGCCCATCCCGAGGCCAACATCATCTTCGGCGCGGTCATCGACGACGCCCTCGGCGACGAGGTCCGGGTCACCGTGATCGCGGCCGGCTTCGACGGGGGCCAGCCGCCGGCCCGCCGGGACAACGTCCTCGGTTCGGCCTCGTCCTCGGCGCCCCGCCGCGAGGAGCCCACTCCGGTACGGCAGCAGCCCGAGAGCCGCCCGTCCTTCGGCTCGCTCGGCAGCGTCACGCCGAAGGAGGAGCCGGAGCCCGCCGCCGCACCGGAGCCGGTGGCCGACATCCCGGTCGCCCCGCCGGTCCCGCCGTCGCGGACCTACGCCGACAGCGCGGCGGAGGAGCTGGACGTACCGGACTTCCTTAAGTGATCCTTCTGACGTGATAGGACAGCGCGACACCGTGAGCGGCGCGCACTTCGCCTTCACCGACCGGTGGGGCGGGGTGAGCGCCGCTCCGTATGAGGAGCTCAACCTCGGAGGGGCGGTCGGCGACGACACCGACGCCGTACTGACCAACCGCGAGCTCGCCGCCAAGTCGCTCGGGCTCGATCCGGGTGACGTCGTCTGGATGAACCAGGTGCACGGGACGGACGTCGCCGTGGTGGACGGACCCTGGTGTGACCGTCCGGTGCCCGAGGTCGACGCGATCGTCACGGCGCGGCGCGGTCTCGCCCTCGCCGTCCTCACCGCCGACTGTGTGCCGGTGCTGCTGGCCGACCCGGTCGCGGGGATCGTCGCGGCCGCCCACGCGGGGCGGCCCGGCATGGTCGCCGGGGTCGTCCCGGCCACGCTACGCGCGATGACCGAACTGGGCGCCGACCCCGCCCGGATCGTCGCCCGCACCGGCCCGGCCGTCTGCGGCCGGTGCTACGAGGTGCCGGAGGCGATGCGCGCCGAGGTGGCGGCCAAGGAGCCGACGGCGCACACCGAGACGAGCTGGGGCACTCCGGCGGTGGACGTGGCCGCCGGAGTGCACGCCCAGCTCGCGCGTCTCGGCGTGCGCGACCGGGTGCAGTCCCCGGTGTGCACGCTGGAGTCGGGCGATCACTTCTCGTACCGCCGCGACCGCACCACGGGCCGGCTCGCGGGCTATGTCTGGCTGGACTGAATGGACATGACGGACCGTAAGGACGAACTCGCCGCGAACCTGGCGAAGGTGGAGAACCGTATCGCCGCCGCCTGTGCGGCCGCCGGGCGCGCCCGCGAGGAGGTGACCCTGATCGTGGTCACCAAGACCTACCCCGCGAGCGATGTGCGGATCCTGTCGGAACTCGGTGTGCGCCACGTCGCCGAGAACCGCGATCAGGATGCGGCCCCCAAGGCCGCCGCATGCTCGGATCTGCCCCTTGCGTGGCATTTTGTCGGCCAGTTGCAGACCAACAAGGTGCGATCCGTGGTCGGTTACGCGGACCTCGTGCAGTCCGTCGATCGTTCCAAGCTGGTGACGGCACTGTCGAAGGAGGCCGTACGGCAGGAGCGCGAGGTCGGCTGTCTCATCCAGGTGGCCCTGGACGCCGGAGAGAGCCGACGGGGTGAGAGGGGTGGTGTGGCGCCGGGCGGAATCGAGGAGTTGGCCGGTCTGATCGCGAAGGCTCCGGGGCTGCGGCTCGACGGGCTGATGACCGTCGCCCCGCTCACCGGGGAGTACGCGGGGCGCCAACAGGCGGCGTTCGAGCGGTTGATGGATTTGTCGACCGACCTGCGCCGAGCCCATCCGGCTGCGAACATGGTGTCGGCAGGAATGAGTGCGGATCTCGAAGAGGCGGTGGCGGCGGGTGCGACACATGTGCGCGTCGGCACTGCGGTACTCGGAGTCCGCCCCAGGCTCGGGTAACGTCGCCAGGAAGTCGGACCACAGCAGAAAATATGGTCAATGTCGCCGAAAAGGCGGGCGTAACGACCGCGTGGATCGCGGGCACTTGGCAGTCGCCGATCCACCACAGAGCGGAGGACTCAGAGCATGGCCGGCGCGATGCGCAAGATGGCGGTCTACCTCGGCCTCGTGGAGGACGATGGGTACGACGGCCGGGGGTTCGACCCCGACGACGACTTCGAGCCCGAACTGGACCCGGAGCCCGAGCGGGACCATCGACGGCATGAGCCGTCGCACCAGTCCCACAGTGCACATCAGTCCCAAAGGGACGAAGAGGTGCGAATCGTTCAGCCGCCCGCGCCTCGTGAACCGGTGGCCCGCTCGACTTCGCTACCCGCGGAATCCAGCCGTCCGGCGCGCATCGCGCCCGTGGCATCCATCACACAAGAACGCGCAAGCCTGGAGAAGAACGCACCGGTGATCATGCCCAAGGTCGTGTCGGAACGAGAGCCGTACCGGATCACCACACTTCACCCCCGGACCTACAACGAGGCCCGTACCATCGGGGAACACTTCCGTGAGGGCACCCCGGTGATCATGAATCTGACTGAGATGGATGACACAGATGCCAAGCGACTTGTCGACTTTGCGGCGGGTTTGGTGTTTGGTCTTCACGGCAGCATCGAGCGGGTGACCCAGAAGGTGTTTCTGTTGTCTCCTGCTAACGTCGATGTCACGGCGGAGGACAAGGCCCGCATCGCAGAGGGCGGGTTCTTCAACCAGAGCTGAGACGCACCACCGGAAGAAACGCACGGAACAGGGAAACAGGGGAGAGGGAAACACCAGTCATGAGCGTGGTCCTGCAGGTTCTCTACATCGCGCTGATGGTGTTCCTCATCGTGCTCATCTTCCGGTTGGTCATGGACTACGTCTTCCAGTTCGCCCGCTCATGGCAACCCGGCAAGGCGATGGTGGTCGTTCTTGAGGCCACCTACACTGTCACCGATCCACCGCTGAAGCTTCTGCGGCGGGTGATTCCGCCGCTGCGTCTCGGGGGCGTGGCGCTCGACCTGTCCTTCTTCGTACTGATGATCATCGTCTACATCTTGATCACGCTTGTACGGAGCGCGATGTGAACGATGTGACAGATACGGTCTTGCCGACTGCCGACGACTACGTTGAGGTGAAGAGATGCCGTTGACCCCCGAGGACGTGCGGAACAAGCAGTTCACGACCGTCCGCCTCCGAGAAGGCTATGACGAGGACGAGGTCGATGCCTTCCTCGATGAGGTCGAAGCCGAACTGACCCGCCTGCTCCGCGAGAACGAGGACCTGCGGGCCAAGCTGGCCGCGGCCACGCGCGCTGCTGCCCAGAACCAGCAGAACATGCGCAAGCCGCCGGAGGGTCCCGGCGGTCCGCAGGGTCCTGGCGGTCCGCAGGACCAGCAGCAGGGCGGCATGCCGCAGCAGGGCATGCGCGGTCCCGGGGCTCCCGTCCCCGCCGGGATATCGGGCCCGCCGCAGCAGCAGATGGGTGGCCCCATGGGTGGTCCGCCCCAGCTGCCCAGCGGTGCTCCGCAGCTGCCCGCCGGTCCCGGCGGTCAGGGTGGCCCGCAGGGTCCCGGTCCGATGGGCCAGGGTCCGGGGCCGATGGGCCAGCCCCCCATGCAGCAGATGGGCGGCCCCATGGGCGGTCCGATGGGTGGCCCGATGGGCGGTCCCGGTCAGGGCGGCCCCGGTGGCGACAGCGCCGCGCGCGTTCTGTCGCTCGCCCAGCAGACCGCCGACCAGGCGATCGCCGAGGCCCGTTCCGAGGCCAACAAGATCGTCGGCGAGGCGCGTTCGCGTGCCGAGGGCCTCGAGCGTGACGCCCGTGCCAAGGCTGACGCCCTGGAGCGGGACGCGCAGGAGAAGCACCGCGTCGCGATGGGCTCCCTGGAGTCCGCCCGCGCCACGCTGGAGCGCAAGGTCGAGGACCTGCGTGGCTTCGAGCGCGAGTACCGCACGCGGCTGAAGTCCTACCTCGAGTCCCAGCTGCGCCAGCTGGAGACCCAGTCGGACGACTCGCTCGCCCCGCCGCGCACCCCGGCCACGGCGTCCCTCCCGCCGTCCCCGGCGCCCTCCATGGCACCGGCCGGCGCGAGTGCCCCGTCGTACGGCGGCGGCAACCAGACGATGGGCGGCGCCCCGTCCCCGGCTGCCCCGTCCTATGGCGGTCAGCAGCAGATGTCCCCGGCGATGACCCAGCCGATGGCGCCGGTGCGTCCGCAGGGCGGCCCGTCCCCGATGGGGCAGGCTCCCTCGCCGATGCGCGGGTTCCTCATCGACGAGGACGACAACTGACGGTTGGTAGTACGCCGTAGGCGTCGGCAGCGTTCAGGGCGGAGGCCCCGGAAAATTCCGGGGCCTCCGCCCTTTCGCATGGGGTAGCGTCCTCGCAGCGCTGGGGCGCGTAGCGCAGTTGGTCGTCGCGCCTCGACAGCATCTAGGAGGACGCCGGTTCGAATCCGGCCCGCCCCAGTGCGTCAGCCGTGCGAACGTACGCAACGCCGAAGGCCCGGGCCCGCCAAGATTTTTTGGCGGGCCCGGGCCTTCGGTCTTCGGCTACGCCTTGCGCAGGCGGAAGGTCAGGGTCAGACCCTCGTCCGTGAACGCGGAGCCGTAGGTGTCGTCGGCCTCGCCCTGGGCGCTGTGTTCATTCAAGAAGGCCGTCGCCAGGACCTCGTCGGAGATCAGGCCGGCGTGCTCGGACAGGGCCGCGATCACCGCCGGGTCCGTCGCCGTCCACCGCAGGGCGATCCGGTCGGCCACGTCCAGGCCGCTGTTCTTGCGGGCCTCCTGGATCAGGCGGATCGCGTCACGGGCCAGGCCCGCACGGCGCAGCTCCTCGGTGATCTCCAGGTCCAGGGCGACCGTGGCACCCGAGTCGGACGCCACCGACCAGCCCTCGCGCGGGGTCTCCGTGATGATCACCTCGTCGGGTGCGAGCGTGATCGTCTCGCCGTCGACCTCCACCGACGCCGTGCCCTCGCGCAGGGCCAGGGACAGCGCCGCCGCGTCCGCGTTCGCGACGGCCTTCGCCACGTCCTGGACGCGCTTGCCGAAGCGCTTGCCCAGGGCTCGGAAGTTGGCCTTGGCGGTGGTGTCCACCAGGCTGCCGCCGACCTCGGAGAGCGACGCCAGCGACGAGACGTTCAGCTCCTCGGTGATCTGCGTGTGCAGTTCCGGGTCGAGGGTCTCGAAGCCCGCGGCGGCCACCAGGGCACGGGACAGCGGCTGACGGGTCTTGACGCCCGACTCCGCGCGCGTGGCGCGGCCCAGCTCGACCAGTCGGCGCACCAGGACCATCTGCGTGGACAGCTCCGGGTTGATCGCCGACAGGTCCGCCTGAGGCCAGGAGGCCAGGTGGACCGACTCCGGGGCGCCGGGGGTGACCGGGACGATCAGGTCCTGCCAGACCCGCTCGGTGATGAACGGGGTCAGCGGGGCCATCAGCTTGGTGACCGTCTCGACGACCTCGTGCAGGGTGCGCAGCGCCGCCTTGTCGCCCTGCCAGAAGCGGCGGCGCGAGCGGCGGACGTACCAGTTCGACAGGTCGTCGACGAACGCCGAGAGCAGCTTGCCGGCGCGCTGGGTGTCGTAGGCATCCAGGGCCTGCGTGACCTGGTCGGTGAGCGCGTGCAGTTCGGACAGCAGCCAGCGGTCCAGGACCGGGCGGTCGGCCGGGGCCGGGTCCGCCTCGGACGGCGCCCAGTTCGACGTACGGGCGTACAGGGCCTGGAAGGCGACCGTGTTCCAGTAGGTGAGCAGGGTCTTGCGCACCACCTCCTGGATCGTGCCGTGGCCCACGCGGCGTGCCGCCCACGGGGAGCCGCCGGCCGCCATGAACCAGCGCACCGCGTCCGCGCCGTGCTGATCCATCAGCGGGATCGGCTGCAGGATGTTGCCCAGGTGCTTGGACATCTTGCGGCCGTCCTCGGCGAGGATGTGGCCGAGGCAGACGACGTTCTCGTACGACGACTTGTCGAAGACCAGGGTTCCGACCGCCATCAGCGTGTAGAACCAGCCACGGGTCTGGTCGATGGCCTCGCTGATGAACTGCGCGGGGTAGCGGCTCTCGAACAGCTCCTTGTTCTTGTACGGGTAGCCCCACTGCGCGAACGGCATCGAGCCCGAGTCGTACCAGGCGTCGATGACCTCCGGCACGCGCGTGGCCGTCTTGGCGCACTGCGGGCAGGCGAAGGTGACGTCGTCGATGTACGGGCGGTGCGGGTCCAGGCCGGACTGGTCGGTGCCGGTCAGCTCGGTGAGCTCCGCGCGGGAGCCGACGCAGGTGAGGTGGTCGTCCTCGCAGCGCCAGATCGGCAGCGGGGTGCCCCAGTAGCGGTTGCGGGACAGCGCCCAGTCGATGTTGTTGTTCAGCCAGTCGCCGTACCGGCCGTGCTTGACCGTCTCCGGGAACCAGTTGGTGTTCTCGTTCTCCTCGAGGAGGCGGTCCTTGATGGCCGTGGTGCGGATGTACCAGGACGGCTGCGCGTAGTACAGGAGCGCGGTGTGGCAGCGCCAGCAGTGCGGGTAGCTGTGCTCGTACGGGGTGTGCCGGAAGAGCAGACCGCGCTGCTGGAGGTCCTCGGTGAGCTTTTCGTCCGCCTTCTTGAAGAAGACGCCGCCGACGAGGGGCACGTCCTCGGCGAAGGTGCCGTCCGGGCGGACCGGGTTCACGACCGGCAGGCCGTACGCGCGGCAGACCTTGAGGTCGTCCTCACCGAAGGCGGGGGACTGGTGGACCAGACCCGTGCCGTCCTCGGTGGTGACGTACTCGGCGTTGACCACGAAGTGGGCCTCAGCCGGGAACTCGACCAGCTCGAACGGGCGCTGATACGTCCAACGCTCCATCTCGGCGCCGGTGAAGGTCTGGCCGGTGGTCTCCCAGCCCTCGCCGAGGGCCTTGGCGAGCAGCGGTTCGGCGACGACGAGCTTCTCCTCGCCGTTCGTCGCTACGACATAGGTGACCTCGGGGTGGGCGGCGACCGCCGTGTTGGAGACGAGGGTCCAGGGCGTGGTCGTCCACACCAGGAGCGCGGCCTCGCCGGCCAGTGGACCGGAGGTGAGCGGGAAACGGACGTACACCGAGGGGTCGACGACCGTCTCGTAGCCCTGCGCCAGCTCGTGGTCGGACAGGCCGGTGCCGCAGCGCGGGCACCAGGGGGCGACGCGGTGGTCCTGGACCAGCAGGCCCTTGGTGAAGATCTCCTTCAGCGACCACCAGACGGACTCGATGTACTCGGGCTCCATCGTGACGTAGGCGTCGTCGAGGTCGACCCAGTAGCCCATGCGGGTCGTCAGGTCGGAGAAGGCGTCGGTGTGGCGCAGCACGGACTCGCGGCACTTGGCGTTGAACTCGGCGATGCCGTACGCCTCGATGTCCTTCTTGCCGCTGAAGCCCAGCTCCTTCTCGACCGCCAGCTCCACTGGCAGGCCGTGGCAGTCCCAGCCGGCCTTGCGGGCCACGTGGTAGCCGCGCATGGTGCGGAAGCGGGGGAAGACGTCCTTGAAGACGCGGGCCTCGATGTGGTGGGCGCCGGGCATGCCGTTGGCGGTGGGCGGGCCCTCGTAGAACACCCACTCGGGGCGGCCCTCGGACTGCTCCAGGCTCTTGGCGAAGATCTTCTGCTCGCGCCAGAAGTCGAGCACGGCGTGCTCGAGGGCGGGCAGGTCGACCTGGGCGGGCACCTGGCGGTACGTCGGCGTTGTCATCAGCGAGCTTCCTCCGGCGGACTTGCTGCCTTCCGTCCGGAGGGACGAGAGCCGATCTTGCCTTGCGCCGGTTTCGGCGCGCTCCCGCGGTACCACCCTCCTTGGCCCTCCGACGCGGGGTGTGCGTCGGCGAGCCCCCTCATTGGGGTCGCGATGCCGGTTCTACTGGCCTTGCGGAGGCTTTCTTCCGGCGGCTCCGGGGTGATCTTCACGTCGCGCTCGCCCCCGGGCTTCCACCGTCCCCGGGTCGCTCTGGGCTGCGTACGCCGCTACTCGTCCCCATCCACGCTTTTCGCTGCGCCCAGTGTACGGCGCCCCACGGACAGCGGCCGACCGGTTTTCCGGGGCACGGGGGCGGGGATCGGGTTCGGGCCCCGGTGACCCGAATGGTGCGGTGCCGATGTTCGGAATCTGGGACGTCCGGCTCGGCTGCATACCCGGCGGGGAGCTGGGCACAACGGATGCAGGTCCGCCGCGCGGCATGCGCGAGGCGGGCGAATCGGGCGGTGTGCCCCGTTGCCGCGGGACTCAAGTCGATTTATCGTCCCAGCACGATTCGCGAGCAAGATCACAATATGTGAAGGGGCCGCGGCATGGTGGCGAAGAAGACCGCCGTACAGCAGTCGGCGTCGAGCAGATCCACACATGCGGATGCCTCCGGCGGTGCGGCCAAGGATGTGAGCGGGAAGAAGAGTGCGCAGGGTGCGCAGGGTGCGCAGGGGGGTTCTGCGGGGGCGCGTTCCGCGGGGGCGCGGGGAAAGAAGCCGGTGAAGACGGTGCGGGGGGCCGCCGATCCGACGGGGAGGATGACCGGGAAGAAGGCGGCGGCGAAGCAGGCGGGAACGAAGAAGGCGGGAGCGAAGAAGGCGGTCGCGAGGAAAGCGACGGAAGCGGCCACCAGGACGGCCGGGAAAGAGGCGGGCGCTGCCAAGGCGGCGGCTCCCAAGGTGGCCGGCGGGAAGGCGGCCGCGTCGAAGACCGCCACCAGGAAGGCGGCCGTCAAGAAGACAGTCGCCAAGAAGGGCGCCACCGAAAAGGCCGCTTCCAAGAAGGCGACGGAGGCCAAGAGGGCTCCTTCGAAGGAGGCGGCCGGGGGGACGGCAGCCAAGAAGGCGCCTGCCAAGAAGGCGCCTGCCAAGAAGGCGCCTGCCAAGGAGACGGCGGCCAAGAAGACCGCCAAGGCAGCGGCCAAGGGCAAGGCGGCCAAGGGCAAGGCGGCCAAGGGCAAGGCGGTCAAGAAGGCCGCGGCGAAGAAGGCCGTGGCGAAGAAGGCCGTGGCGAAGGAAAGTGCCGCCAAGAAGAGCGCGGCCAAGCGGAGCGTGGGCGCGCAGGGTGCGGCCGGGAAAGGCGCGGTCGCCCGGAGCAGGGTCAAGAAGGTGGGCGCGGCGCGGGCCGCGGAGCAGACGGGAGCCACGACGGTGGTTGCGAAGAAGACTCCTGGCACGGCCACGGCGGCCAAGACCGCCGTTCCCAAGGCACGCCTCGCCGCGGCGGTGGAGCCCGGCGAGCTCCCGGTGCGCCCCGGCGAGGACCCCTGGACCCCTGAGGAGGTCGAGGAGGCACGGGCCGAACTGATGGCCGAGATGACGCGGCTGCGTGACGAGATCACCTCGTCCGAGCAGTCCCTCGCCGGTCTGATGCGGGACTCCGGGGATGGCGCGGGCGACGACCAGGCCGACACCGGCGCCAAGAACATCACGCGCGAGCACGAACTGGCGCTCGCTGCCAACGCGCGCGAGATGCTCACCCAGACCGAGCGCGCCCTGGAGCGGCTCGACGCCGGTACCTACGGCCTGTGCGAGAACTGCGGCAATCCGATCGGCAAGGCCCGTATGCAGGCCTTCCCGCGCGCGACCCTGTGCGTGGAGTGCAAGCAGAAGCAGGAACGGCGGTACTGACCAGTGGCCCCACCGCTGGGGAGCGTGTCGTACTCTCGTCCTCAGTCAGGTACCTAGGTCGAGGGACTCACGTGGCAGAGGCGGAGCGCATCATCGGTACGCCGGATACCCCAGAGCGGGCGGGAGCCGAGCCGGAGCAGTCCGACGCGCGGGGGAAGGGCACCCGCAAGCGGCGGATCGCCGTGCTGTTCGGGGTCGCCGCGTTCGCGTACGCCCTCGATCTGGTCAGCAAGATGATCGTGGTCGCCAAGCTGGAGCACCACCCGCCGATCGAGATCATCGGGGACTGGCTGAAGTTCGAGGCGATCCGCAACGCGGGCGCGGCCTTCGGCTTCGGCGAGGCCTTCACGATCATCTTCACGGTGATCGCGGCGGTCGTGATCGTGGTGATCGCCCGGCTCGCCCGCAAGCTCTACAGCCTGCCCTGGGCGATCGCGCTCGGCCTGCTGCTCGGCGGTGCGCTCGGCAATCTCACCGACCGGATCTTCCGCTCGCCGGGCGTCTTCGAGGGCGCGGTGGTGGACTTCATCGCGCCCAAGCACTTCGCCGTGTTCAATCTCGCCGACTCGGCGATCGTGTGCGGCGGCATCCTGATCGTGCTGCTGTCGTTCAAGGGGCTGGACCCGGACGGGACCGTCCACAAGGACTGAGTGCGCGTACGGGACTGTCTCACCCGTCCGGCATACTCGTCGGGTGAGCACGATTCCCGAGATCCGTACCCTGCCCGTGCCCGACGGCCTGGAGGGCGAGCGCGTCGACGCCGCCATCTCCCGCATGTTCGGCTTCTCCCGCACCAAGGCGGCGGAACTCGCCGCGGCGGGCAAGGTGCTGGTCGACGGCACGGTGGTCGGCAAGTCCGAGCGGGTGCGCGGCGGGGCCTGGCTGGAGGTCGAGATGCCGGGCGCGCCCGCGCCGGTGCAGATCGTCGCCGAGCCGGTCGAGGGCATGGAGATCGTGCACGACGACGATGACGTGGTCGTGATAGTCAAGCCGGTCGGGGTCGCGGCCCACCCTTCGCCCGGCTGGTCCGGGCCGACGGTCATCGGCGGGCTGGCCGCCGCCGGATACCGGATCTCGACGTCCGGGGCCGCCGAGCGCCAGGGCATCGTGCACCGGCTCGACGTGGGCACCTCCGGGCTGATGGCCGTCGCCAAGTCCGAGTACGCGTACACGTCGCTCAAGCGCCAGTTCAAGGAGCGCACCGTCGACAAGCGGTACCACACGCTCGTCCAGGGCCACCCCGACCCGACCAGCGGCACCATCGACGCGCCCATCGGCCGCCACCCCAACCACGACTACAAGTGGGCGGTCACGGCCGACGGCAAGCCGTCCATCACGCACTACGACCTCATCGAGGCGTTCCGCGCGGCCTCGCTGCTGGATGTGAAGCTGGAGACCGGCCGCACCCACCAGATCCGCGTCCACATGGCCGCCCACCGGCACCCCTGCGTAGGCGACCTCACCTACGGCGCCGACCCGACGCTCGCCAAGCGGCTCCGCCTGACCCGCCAGTGGCTGCACGCGGTGCGGCTCGGCTTCGAGCACCCGGGGGACGGGCAGTGGGTCGAGTTCGAGAGCGACTACCCGGCCGACCTGCAGAAGGCCCTCGACCAGGTCCGTGAGGAGACATGGGCATGACCCCGCCGTACGTCGTGCGGGTCGCCGACGACCCCGCCGACCGTGAGGCGTGCTTCGCGGTGCGCAAGGAGGTCTTCGTCGTCGAGCAGGGCGTCCCGCAGGAGATCGAGTACGACGCCTACGACGTCGATGCCGTGCATGTGCTGGCGATCCGCGAGGACGGGGTGCCGCTCGGTACCGGGCGGCTGCTGTACGGCGAGGCGGCCGCGGCCAAGGTCGACGGCGATCCCTCGGTGGGCTCGCTGGGGCGGCTCGCCGTGCACCGGGCGGCACGCGGCCTCGGCGTCGGAGTGGCCCTGGTGCGCGCCATCGAGGAGGCGGCACGCGCGCGTGGCCTCACGGCGGTGGACCTGCACGCGCAGACGCATGCGCTGGGGTTCTACGAGCGGCTGGGGTATGTGGCGTACGGCCCGGAGTTCCCCGACGCGGGAATACCGCACCGGGCGATGCGGCGCGCCCTGTAGCGGGGACCGTAAGCCCTGGTGGGATTGCCGGCGCCCGCGCTGATGACCTTGCTCGGGACCGTGCTCGCGCTGCTCGACTTCGTGGCGGACGTCGACATGCCACCGGAGGGACGCCGGGAGGCATACGGCGCAAGCAAGGAGGCCCAGGCGCGGTACGAGGTGCCGGTGGTGTGCGGCGAGCCGGGGCCCACCCGGAGGTGGTGGACCGGGTGCTGCGGCATTTGGACGTGTGCGGGCTGAAATGACCTCGCTCTCGGGGGCCGTCTCTTCGTACGATCTGATCATGGCTCGCAACGTTGTCATCAGTGGAGGCGGTACGGGGATCGGGCTCGCGGCGGCACGGCTGTTCGCGGCGGACGGGGACCGGGTGCTGCTGCTCGGCAGACGCGCCGAGGTCCTGGAGCAGGCCGGAGTGCCCGGGGCGCTGACCTGTGCGGCCGACCTGAGCAGGCCACGCGGTGTGCGCGGCGTGGAGCGGTTCGTGGCGGCCGAGCTCGGCACCGTGGACGTACTGATCCACAGCGCCGGCGGCTCGGGGTATCTGGAGCCCAAGGTGGACAGCGACGAGCCCCTCGACGTCGTCCTGCACAACTGGACCCTCAACTTCGGCCTCAACACCCTGACCGCGGCCCTGCTCACCGAGGCCCTGAAGGACCGGCTCGCCGACCCCGGCGGGCGGGTGCTGTTCCTCAGCTCCATCGCCGCCTTCCGGGGCTCCGGCAGCGGGGCGTACGCGGCGTCCAAGGCCGCGCTGCATCCGTACGCCCATGATCTGGCCCGGCAGCTCGGGCCGCGCGGGATCACCGTGAACGTGGTCGCGCCCGGGTATATCGAGGACACCGAGTTCTTCGGCGACGGGATGGACGAGGAGCGGCGCGCCCGGCTGATCGCGGAGACCTCGACCGGGCGGGCCGGCGCCTCGGGGGACGTCGCCGCGACCCTGCACTGGCTGGCGTCCCACGGCGCCGGGCACATCACCTCGCAGATCATCCAGGTGAACGGCGGGGCCGAGCGCGGGCACTGAGCCGGCCGGGAGCGGTCAGGGCCGCTCCGGCCGTGCCGTCGGATGATGGGGCTGGTGAGTGCGGCGGGCGCCCGGGAGGCGGTCGGCGACCGGGAAGCCGGGCGGCAGCGCCGCGTCCGCCGCGTTCACGCGCGGCAGCGCGTACGGGTGCCGTTCGGTCAGCCAGCGGATGAGCTGCTCGCGCACCGTGACCCTGACCTTCCACAGATCGTCCGCGTCCTTGGCCGTGACCAGGGCCCGCACCTCCATCGTGCTCGGCGTGGAGTCGGTGACGACCAGTCCGTAGTCGCGGCCGTCCCACGCCGGGCACTCGCGCAGGATGTCCCGCAGCCGCTCGCGCATCGCATCCAGCGGCGCCGAGTGGTCGAGGTGCAGGAACACGGTGCCGGTCATCTGGGCGCCGCCGCGCGACCAGTTCTCGAAGGCCTTCGAGGTGAAGTACGACACGGGCATCGTGATCCGGCGCTCGTCCCACGTCCGCACGGTCAGGAACGTCAGGGTGATCTCCTCGACCGTGCCCCACTCGCCGTCCACCACGACCGTGTCCCCGATGCGCACCATGTCGCCGAAGGCGATCTGCAGCCCGGCGAACATATTGCTCAGCGTGGACTGGGCCGCGACACCGGCGACGATGCCGAGGATGCCGGCCGAGGCCAGCAGCGAGGCACCGGCCGCGCGCATCGCGGGGAACGTCAGCAGCATCGCCGCCACGGCCACCACGCCGACGACCGCCGAGACCACGCGCATGATCAACGTCACCTGGGTGCGCACCCGCCGCACCCGGGCCGGATCGCGGTGGGCGCGGGCATAGCGGGTGTACGTGGTCTCCACGACCGCCGCCGCGATGGCGATCGTCAGCCAGGCCGCCGCGCCGATCAGCACCAGTGTCAGCGCCCGGCCGACGCCGTCCTCGTGCTCCTCCAGCACCTTCGCCTGGTCGTACGACCCTCTGAGCAGGGCCGCGCACAGAACGAGCTGGTAGGGGACGCGGGCGCGGCGCAGCAGACCCCACAGCGGCGTCTCGGTGTGCCGTTCGTCGGCCTTGCGCATCAGGCGGTCGGAGGCCCACCCGATGATCAGGGTGAGCAGGACCGAGCCGCCGATCACGATCAGCGGGCGGAGTATGTTCTCCATGCCCCCGAACGTAACCAGCCGAGGGGGGTCATGAACATGCGTGCAGATGAGGCGGTGGTCACGGCACTGTCGTACCCGGCTGGCACCATGGCCTCATGAACATCATGCTCTTTCACTCGAACCATGGCCTCAGGCCCGCGGTGCGCCAGGCCGCGGACCGGCTGCGTGCCGCCGGACACGAGGTGTGGACGCCGGACCTCTTCGAGGGACGTACGTTCGAGACGGTCGAGGAAGGCATGGAGTTCAACGAGCGGATCGGCAAGGACGAGCTGCTGAGGCGGGCCGTGCTCGCCGTGGCGCCCTACTCGGAGCGGGGGCTGGTCTACGCCGGGTTCTCGCTCGGCGCCTCCATCGCCCAGACCCTCGCGCTCGGCGACGAGAAGGCGCGCGGGCTGCTGCTTCTGCACGGCACGTCGGACATCGCGGCGGGTGCCTCGGTGGACGAGCTGCCGGTGCAGCTGCATGTCGCCGAGCCGGACCCGTTCGAGACGGACGACTGGCTGAGCGCCTGGTATCTCCAGATGGGCAGAGCGGGCGCCGATGTGGAGGTGTACAGATACGCGGGCGCCGGCCACCTCTACACCGACCCCGACCTGCCGGACTACGACGAGGAGGCCGCCGAGGCCACCTGGCGGGTGGCGCTCGGCTTCCTGGAGACCCTCTAGCCTCAGCCTGAGTCTCAGCCTGCGGCCCGGTACGCCGCCCAGTTCTGCTGCATGCGTGTCACCTGGCCCGCGGTGAACTGGTACATGCAGGCGTCGTACGTGTAGTCCATGAAGTTGTGGATCGGGTCCACGCCCGCGTCGCGGGTACAGGTGTCCCGGCCCTCGGGGCACTGGTACGCGGCGCTCTTCTCGGCGGGGGTGTCCTCGACGTAGTCGCCCTTGCCGTTACAGCCGCCCTGGAAGGTGTGGTACAGGCCCATCCAGTGGCCGACCTCGTGCGTCGCGGTGTCGCCCTCGTTGTAGTTGGCGGCCGAGCCGCCCGGCAGTGAGGCGTCGAGGAGCATCACACCGTCCATGGACGGGCTGGACCTGTAGGAGCTGGGGAAGGTGGCCCAGCCGAGGAGGTCGTCGCCGAGGTTGGCGGTGTAGATGTTGAGCGCGTTCGCGCCGCCCTTGCGCAGGGCGGACTTCATCGCCTTCTCCTCCGCGGAGCCGTAACCGACGTTGTACCAGGCGGCGTTGTCGGTGTAGTCGGTGCCGGCCAGGGTGAACTGGTAGCCGGAGTCGGCGTTGCCGGTGCCCTGGCCGCCGAAGGCGGAGTTCAGGACGCTCATCTGGGCGGTGACGTCGGCGGAGCTGAGCTTGCCGGTCGTGCCGCTGTGGATGACGTGGAAGTAGACCGGGATGGTGGTGGCCGTGGCGGCGGCCGCGGCGAGGCTGCGGCTGCCCGAGGCGGGCAGCTTGTCGAGCTTGGCGCGCAGCTCGGCGTCCATGGCCTGGGCCTTGGCGGCGCTGATCTCGTTCGGCTCGGCGACGGACTCGCCGCTGTGTCCGGGGTGGGCCTCGCGGGCCGCGGAGTGGCCGGTCTCCTCGGCGCAGTCGGCGGCCGGAGCCTGGGCCGCCGCGACGGTGGTGGGCGCCGAGAGGGGAGCGAACATCAGAGTTCCGGCCACGGCTGTCGTGGCGAGAACGCGTCTGCGCGTAAAGGGGGATATCCGGGCAAGCGCACGCATGCTGACTCCTAGCTGATGCGTTGGGGAGAGGGGCGCAGGGGTCTTCCTGGCCGCCGCCCGGAGATTACGTGGGCATGTTCATGTCCGAAGAGAATCGATCAGGCCCAATCAATGACCCGACAAACAGGGAGCATTGGAGTAAGTGAATGATCAACTGTCCGGAGGGCGAGATCGCGGCGTAACGGGTTCCGCCGCCCGGGCGGGTGGTGTGTCCGGATTCGGGCCGTGACTCGCACCACCCGCCGTAGCGATGTGATCTCCGGTTAACGGCCCTCAAATGGACCGGGGTTGGCCGAAAATCGACTCTCGGGCGCAGTGCTCACACCGGCGTGTACGTCCGCTCGACCTTCTGCGTACCGCTGCGCGTGCGGTAGGAACGGGCCCAGGACGCGGTCGCGTTCTGCTTGGTCTTGTCGGACAGGACGTAGTAGTCCATCTGTGCGCGGTCGGCCGTGATGTCCAGGACGCCGTAGCCGTGGCGGTCGGTGTCGACCCAGTGGACGTGCCGGTTGGCGGCCCTGATGATCGGCGAGGCGATCGCGGAGACCGTGCCCTCGGGGACCTTGACGATGTCGTCGAGGTTGTCGGAGGTGACCGAGGTGACGACGAACTCCGTGGCGGCGGAGGCGGACAGCGGGTACGTACCGGCGTTCACCGGCACGTCGTTGGCCCATGCCATGTGGATGTCGCCGGTCAGGAAGACGGTGTTGCGGATCGCGTTCGAGCGCAGGTGGGCGAGCAGTTCGCGGCGGTCGTCGGTGTAGCCGTCCCACTGGTCGGGGTTGAGGGCAAGGCCCTCCTGCGGCAGGCCCAGCAGCTTCGCCAGCGGCTTGAGCAGGTCCGCGGAGAGGGAACCGACGGCGAACGGAGAGATCATCACCGAGTTGCCGACCAGCCGCCAGGTGGTGTCGGAGGACTTCAGGCCCGCCTTCAGCCAGTCCAGCTGGGCACGGCCGGTGAGGGTGCGGTCCGGGTCGTCGACCTCGCCGTCGCCGACGGACACCTGCTGCGAGCGGAACGAGCGCAGGTCGAGCAGGGAGAGGTCGGCGAGCTTGCCGAAGCGCAGCCGGCGGTAGGTGGTGCCCGCGATCGCCGGGCGCACCGGCATCCACTCGAAGTAGGCCTGCTTGGCGGCGGCCCGGCGCGCCGCCCAGGTGCCCTCGGCGCCCTCGGTGTGGTTCTCGGCGCCGCCCGACCAGGCGTCGTTGGCCATCTCGTGGTCGTCCCAGATGGCGATGACGGGCGCGGTCGCGTGCAGGGCCTGGAGGTCCGCGTCCGTCTTGTACTTGCCGTGCCGGACGCGGTAGTCGGCGAGCGTGAGGATCTCGCCGGCGGGCGCCGTCTGCCGTACGACGGTGCCGCGCGTGCCGTACTCACCGGTCCCGTACTCGTAGATGTAGTCCCCGAGGTGCAGCCAGGCGTCCAGGTCCCCGCGGGCGGCGAGATGGCGGTACGACGCGAAGTAGCCGGCCTCCCAGTTGGCGCAGGAGACCACGCCGAAGCGGAGGTTGGGCACGGACGCGTTCGCCGCCGGCGCGGTGCGGGTGCGCGCCACCGGGGAGTCGGTGCCGCCCGCCGAGAAGCGGAACCAGTAGTCGGTGGCCGGCTCCAGGCCGCGTATGTCGGCCTTGACGGTGTGGTCGGAGGCGGCGGTCGCGGTGGTCGAGCCCTTGGCGACGATGTTGGTCAGTGCCTTGTCCCGGGCGACGACCCAGCTCACCTCGGTGTCCGGACCGAGCCCGGAGCCGGGCGTGGCCTCGGCGGTCGGCGTCACCCGGGTCCACAGCAGGACGCCGTCGGGCAGCGGGTCACCGGAGGCGACGCCGTGCAGGAAGGCGGGGCCCGCGTCGGCGGCCCGCGCGGGGAGCGCGGCGGCGAGCGGCCCGGCCAGCACAGCCGTCGCCGCCGCGGCCTTGACGACCGTACGGCGGCGAGGGGTAAGGGAGTTGAACTGCTCGGATGATCTGTATCGACTGGTCACAGCCGATCAGGTTACTGATCGGTATGAACAAAGGCGGGCGAACCTGTGAAAGTTCGCCCGCCTTTCATGCGAAGGTCGGCTTCCCGGCCGGCGTCAGCCCTTGAGGGCTGCGTCCACCGCCTTGGTGAACTCCGCCGCCGTCCACGGCTGGTTGGGGCCGGAGGTCTTGAGCTGCTTGCCGTCCATGACCAGGCTCGGGGTCCCGGTCACGCCGTCCTTGTTGGTGTCGAAGGCCTTCGACATGGCCAGCGCCCAGGCGTCGTACGTACCGTTCTTCACGGCGTTCTGGAACTTGGTGTTGTTCTTCAGGGCGGGGACGGTGTTCGCGACCTCGATCAGGTAGTCGTCGTCCTTGAACTTGTCGTCCGTCTCCTGCGGGTGGTACTTCGCCGAGTAGAGCGCGGTCTTGTACTCGAGGAACGCGTCCGTGCTGACGTTCAGCGCGGCGCCCATGGCGCTCATCGCGTTCTTGGAACCCTCGCCGTTGCCGCCGATCTTGCCGTCGCCCAGCGAATCGCCGTCGAGGAACGTGCCGCCGACGAACTGGAGCTTGAACTTGCCGTCCTCGACGTCCTTGTCGAGGGTCGAGGCGACCGCCTGCTCGAACGAGGCGCAGACGGGGCAGCGCGGGTCCTCGTACAGCTTGAGGGTCTTCTTGGCGCTGTCCTTGCCGATGACGACGGTCGTGCCGTTCGTGCCGGTGGTGTTGGCCGGCGCGACGACCTTGTCGTCCTTCAGCGCCTCCCAGTAGCCGGGCTTGTTGCCCTGGACGACGGCGTAGCCTATGCCGCCGGCCGCCGCCAGGACGCCGACCACCGAGGCGGCGACGATGATCTGCCGCTTGACCTTCGCCCGCTTCGCCTCGCGCTCGCGCTCCGCGCGCAGGCGCTCTCGGGCCGCCGTCTTCGCCGCCTGGCTGTTCCGCTTGCTCATGTTGGTGATCTCCGTGGGGACGCGCACACGTGGTGTGCGGAATACGTATGGGTGGACTGTGGTGCTCAGGTGCTGTTCACGCGCGGGTGAAAGCGGGCGAGCACGGCGGTCCACGCCGTCCCAGGGAGTGCACGAGGAGGAGGCTGCGGGCGATGGCCGTACGGCCGGTGGGGCGCGGCAGGCGGCGGGCCGGCACGGTCGTGGGGACCGCCACCGCGGCGACCGCCAGCGCCAGCGGCCGGAACGTGGTCGCCGCCACCGCGCCCAGGAACTGGGCCAGGGCCCGCTCGCCGCGGCGCAGCCAGGCCGCGGCGACGAGGCCCACGCCCACGTGGGCGCCGAGCAGCAGCCAGGCGGTGACCGGGTCGACGTGGGCCAGGAGGCCGCCGAGCTTGTCGGGATCGGTGCCGGTGACCTCGGCCAGCGGTGCGCCGACCTGGGTGCCCTGGCCGCACAGCACGTCCCAGCCCACCGAGGCCAGCGGGCCGGCGACCGGGCCGCCCGCCCTGCCGTAACAGGCGTGCTGACCGGTGGTGAGGATCGTGTCGGCGGCCAGCTCCAGCGGGATCAGCAGGGCGGCGATCCGGCCGAAGGTCCGTTCCCGGCCGGCCAGGGCATAGGCGACGGTGAACACGGCGGCCGTCAGCAGGGCCACCGTGTTCAGCGGCAGGGGTGCCCGGGACAGCAGCACGTGCGCCGCGGTGCTGAGGATCACGACGAGTGCCGTGAACAGCGCCGCGCGTACGGCTCGCAACTGGGTCCCGGAAATGTCCATAGCAGCAGAGAGTGTGTCACGCGGTCCCGTAAGGGACCCTTAAAGGGTGGCTGTGCGCGACCTTTTCGTCACAGGCCCGGGATCCGGCCGTTGCGGAACAGGTCCACGAAGATCTGGTGGTCGGCACGCGCGCGTGCGCCGTAGTCGTGGGCGAAGTCGACCAGGAGGTCCCCGAAGCCGGACTCGTCGGCCGCGATCGCCGCGTCGATGGCGCGCTCGGTGGAGAACGGCACCAGGGACTCGCCGGAGGTGTCGTCCGCCGCCGCGTGCATGGTGGCCGTGGCCCGGCCCAGGTCGGCGACGACCGACGCGATCTCCTCCGGCTCGTCGATGTCGCTCCAGTCCAGGTCCACGGCGTACGGCGAGACCTCGGCGACGAGCTGGCCCGCGCCGTCCAGCTCGGTCCAGCCCAGCCACGGGTCGGCGTGCGCCTGCAGGGCGCGCTGCGAGATCACCGTGCGGTGGCCCTCGTGCTGGAAGTAGTCGCGCAGCGCCTGGTCCGTGATGTGCCGGGAGACGGCCGGGGTCTGGGCCTGCTTGATGTAGATCACGACATCGTTCTCCAGGGCGTCCGTGTGGCCCTCCAGCAGGATGTTGTACGACGGCAGCCCGGCCGACCCGATGCCGATGCCGCGGCGGCCGACCACGTCCTTCACCCGGTAGGAGTCCGGGCGGGCCAGCGAGGCGTCCGGCAGCGTCTCCAGGTAGCCGTCGAAGGCCGCGAGCACCTTGTAGCGCGTGGCCGCGTCCAGCTCGATGGAGCCGCCGCCCGGGGCGAAGCGGCGCTCGAAGTCGCGGATCTCCGTCATCGTGTCCAGCAGGCCGAAGCGGGTCAGCGAGCGGGCGTCGCGCAGCGCGTCCAGCAGCGGGCCCTGGGCGGTGTCCAGGGTGAAGGGCGGCACCTCGTCGCTCTTGGCGCCGGTCGCCAGCGCGTGCACGCGCTCGCGGTACGCGCCCGCGTAGATCTGCACCAGCTCGGTGATCTGGTCGTCACCGAGCGCCTTCGCGTACCCGATGAGGGCGATCGAGGCGGCGAAGCGCTTGAGGTCCCAGGTGAAGGGGCCGACGTACGCCTCGTCGAAGTCGTTGACGTTGAAGACCAGGCGGCCGTGGGCGTCCATGTACGTGCCGAAGTTCTCCGCGTGCAGGTCGCCGTGGATCCACACGCGCGAGGTGCGCTCGTCCAGGTACGGCCCGCCGCGCTTTTCCGCGTCCAGGTCGTGGTAGAACAGGCACGCCGTGCCGCGGTAGAACGCGAAGGCCGAGGTCGCCATCTTCCGGAACTTCACGCGGAACGCGGCCGGGTCGGCGGCCAGGAGCTCGCCGAAGGCGGTGTCGAAGACGGCGAGGATCTCGTCGCCGCGCTGCTCGCCGTTGAGCTGGGGGACCGACATCGCTGGGTGCCTCCTGGTGCAGGTACGACTGGTGCATGTGTACGACAGCGTTTCTGTCGTCTTCAACGGGCGGGCCCGCACGAAAGTGCCCGCCGCCCTCGCTGTGAAGGTACGTGGGGGAGCCCCGCGAGTGTCAGTGGCGAGGCATAGACTTCGACGCTGTCCCCAGAAGTGTCCGCCCGCCCGTCATCCAGCGTTTTCCATGGAGGCCAAGCCGTGTCAAAGCCGCCGTTCACGCACCTGCACGTCCACACCCAGTACTCGCTGCTGGACGGTGCCGCGCGGCTGAAGGACATGTTCAACGCGTGCAACGAGATGGGCATGACGCACATCGCCATGTCCGACCACGGCAACCTCCACGGGGCGTACGACTTCTTCCACTCCGCGAAGAAGGCCGGAATCACCCCGATCATCGGGATCGAGGCATATGTCGCCCCCGAGTCCCGGCGCAACAAGCGCAAGATCCAGTGGGGCCAGCCGCACCAGAAGCGGGATGACGTGTCCGGTTCCGGCGGTTACACCCACAAGACGATGTGGGCGGTGAACAAGACCGGCCTGCACAACCTCTTCCGGCTGTCCTCGGACGCGTATGCCGAGGGCTGGCTGCAGAAGTGGCCCCGGATGGACAAGGAGACCATCGCCCAGTGGTCCGAGGGGATCGTCGCCTCCACCGGCTGCCCCTCCGGTGAACTCCAGACCCGGCTCCGGCTCGGCCAGTACGACGAGGCCCTGAAGGCGGCCGCCGACTACCAGGACATCTTCGGCAAGGACCGCTACTTCCTGGAGCTGATGGACCACGGCATCGAGATCGAGCACCGGGTCCGCGAGGGTCTGCTGGAGATCGGCAAGAAGCTCGGCATCCCGCCGCTGGTCACCAACGACTCGCACTACACGTACGCGCACGAGGCGACCGCCCACGACGCCCTGCTGTGCATCCAGACCGGCAAGAACCTCTCCGACCCCGACCGCTTCAAGTTCGACGGGACCGGCTACTACCTGAAGTCCACGGACGAGATGTACGCCATCGACTCCTCGGACGCCTGGCAGGAGGGCTGCGCCAACACGCTCCTCGTCGCCGAGATGGTGGACACCGCCGGCATGTTCGAGAAGCGCGACCTGATGCCCAAGTTCGACATCCCCGAGGGCTACACCGAGGTCACCTGGTTCAAGGAGGAGGTCCGCCGCGGCATGGAGCGCCGCTTCCCGGGCGGGGTCCCCGAGGACCGTCAGAAGCAGGCCGAGTACGAGATGGACGTCATCATCTCGATGGGCTTCCCCGGCTACTTCCTCGTCGTCGCCGACTTCATCATGTGGGCCAAGAACAACGGCATCGCCGTCGGCCCCGGACGGGGCTCCGCGGCCGGCTCGATCGTCGCCTACGCCATGGGCATCACCGACCTCGACCCCATCCCGCACGGCCTGATCTTCGAGCGGTTCCTCAACCCCGAGCGCATCTCCATGCCCGATGTCGACATCGACTTCGACGAGCGCCGGCGCGTCGAGGTGATCCGGTACGTGACGGAGAAGTACGGCGCCGACAAGGTCGCCATGATCGGCACCTACGGCACCATCAAGGCCAAGAACGCGATCAAGGACTCCGCGCGCGTGCTGGGCTACCCGTACGCGATGGGCGACCGCATCACCAAGGCCATGCCCGCCGACGTCCTCGGCAAGGGCATCAACCTCGACGGCATCACCGATCCGCAGCACCCGCGCTACAGCGAGGCCGGTGAGGTGCGCGGGATGTACGAGAACGAGCCCGACGTGAAGAAGGTCATCGACACCGCCAAGGGCGTCGAGGGCCTGGTGCGGCAGATGGGTGTGCACGCCGCCGGCGTGATCATGTCCAGCGAGACCATCACCGACCATGTGCCGGTCTGGGTCCGGCACACCGACAACGTCACCATCACGCAGTGGGACTACCCGAGCTGTGAGTCGCTCGGCCTGCTGAAGATGGACTTCCTGGGTCTGCGGAACCTGACGATCATGGACGACGCCGTCAAGATGGTGAAGTCCAACAAGGGTCTCGACATCGACCTGCTCAGCCTCCCGCTGGACGACCCCAAGACCTTCGAACTGCTCCAGCGCGGCGACACCCTCGGCGTCTTCCAGTTCGACGGCGGCCCCATGCGCTCCCTGCTGCGCCTGATGAAGCCGGACAACTTCGAGGACATCTCCGCCGTCTCGGCCCTGTACCGCCCGGGCCCGATGGGCATGAACTCGCACACCAACTACGCCCTGCGCAAGAACGGCCAGCAGGAGATCACGCCGATCCACAAGGAGCTCGAGGAGCCCCTCAAGGAGGTCCTGGACGTCACCTACGGCCTGATCGTCTATCAGGAGCAGGTGCAGAAGGCCGCCCAGATCATCGCGGGCTACTCGCTCGGCGAGGCCGACATCCTGCGCCGGGTGATGGGCAAGAAGAAGCCCGAGGAACTGGAGAAGAACTTCGTCATCTTCCAGGGCGGCGCCCGCAAGAACGGCTACAGCGACGAGGCCATCCAGGCCCTGTGGGACGTGCTGGTCCCGTTCGCCGGCTACGCGTTCAACAAGGCGCACTCGGCCGCGTACGGCCTGGTCTCGTACTGGACCGCCTTCCTCAAGGCCAACCACCCCGCCGAGTACATGGCCGCGCTGCTGACGTCCGTCAAGGACGACAAGGACAAGTCGGCGGTCTACCTCAACGAGTGCCGCCGCATGGGCATCCGGGTGCTCCCGCCGAACGTCAACGAGTCGGTGCACAACTTCGCCGCCCAGGGTGACGACGTGATCCTCTTCGGCCTCGAGGCGGTGCGCAACGTCGGCACCAACGTGGTCGAGTCGATCATCAAGAGCCGCAAGGCCAAGGGCAAGTACGCCTCGTTCCCCGACTACCTCGACAAGATCGACGCGGCCGCCTGCAACAAGCGCACCACCGAGTCGCTGATCAAGGCGGGCGCCTTCGACAGCATGGGGCACACCCGCAAGGGCCTCACCGCGCACTTCGAGCCGATGATCGACAACGTGGTCGCGGTCAAGCGCAAGGAGGCCGAGGGCCAGTTCGACCTCTTCGGCGGCATGGGCGAGGAGGAGAACAACGAGCCCGGCTTCGGACTCGACGTGCAGTTCACCGACGAGGAGTGGGACAAGACCTATCTGCTCGCCCAGGAGCGGGAGATGCTCGGTCTGTACGTCTCCGACCACCCGCTCTTCGGTCTGGAGCACGTGCTGTCCGACAAGGCCGACGCGGGCATCGCCCAGCTCACCGGAGGTGAGCACGCGGACGGTGCGGTCGTCACCATCGGCGGCATCATCTCCGGCCTGCAGCGCAAGATGACCAAGCAGGGCAACGCCTGGGCCATCGCCACCGTCGAGGACCTCGCCGGTTCCATCGAGTGCATGTTCTTCCCCGCGACGTATCAGCTGGTGTCGACCCAACTCGTCGAGGACGCCGTCGTGTTCGTCAAGGGCCGCCTCGACAAGCGCGAGGACGTGCCCCGGCTGGTCGCGATGGAGCTCCAGGTCCCCGACCTGTCGAACGCCGGCACCAACGCGCCCGTGATCCTCACCATCCCGGCCACCAGGGTCACCCCGCCGATGGTCAGCCGCCTCGGCGAGATCCTCAGCCACCACCGGGGCGAGAGCGAGGTCCGCATCAAGCTCCAGGGCCCGACCAAGACGACGGTGCTACGCCTCGACCGGCACCGTGTGAAGCCCGACCCGGCGCTGTTCGGTGATCTGAAGGTGCTGCTCGGGCCGTCCTGCCTGGCGGGCTGAGCGGCGCGGCATCCGCCGGCACAACGCGAGAGGGGCGCGTCCCGCACGGGACGCGCCCCTGTCATGTGCCTGGGTCTCGAACAACCCGTTATGCAGATGTCAGTTGTGACCGAAGCGCTTCTGCCGGCCCTTGCGGGCCATGTCGCCCGGGGTCACCTGAGCGGCGCGCTGCTCGGCCTGCGTCTCCAACGAGGACTGCTGGGCCTGCTGCTGGCCGCGCTCGGCCTGCGGCTGCTTCCGGTCCTGCTTCTTGTTCTTGGCCATGGTGATGCCTCCTGTGGGGGATCTAGGGGCCAGGGCCGGGACCAGATTCACATAGGCTTATAAAGAACGCATTTCGGATAATTACCGTGCGTAACGGCGGTTGTCGGGGCGTGAGGCATGGCGCGCCACGGACCCGATGCCCCGAAACGCCACGCCGAAGATCGAGTTCGGCCCGTTAACCCCCGCGTGGTCGGGCAGACTCGAAGGAAGCCCAAAGCAAACCTCCCGGGAAGAGGGTGAGTCGCGTGGACCGCTGCATCGTCCTGGTGGACGCCGGGTATCTGCTGGGGGCCGCCGCCAGCCTGCTCGCCGGGGAACCCTCCCGGTCCCGGATCACCGTCGACCATGCCGCCCTCATCCAGGGACTGCGTGAACGCGCCGAGTCCGACACCCAGCAGCCCCTGCTGCGCATCTACTGGTTCGACGGCGCCCCCGACCGCGTCCCCCAGCCCGAGCACCGCAGGCTGCGGGTGATGCCCCGGGTCACCGTCCGGCTCGGCGCCCTGACCCGCAGCGACGGCCGCTGGGCGCAGAAGGGCGTGGACGCCGCGATGCACGCCGAGCTGACCGAGCTGGCCCGCAACCGCGCCTGCTCCGATGTGGTGCTGGTGACCGGGGACGGCGATCTGCTGCCGGGCATGATGGCCGCCAAGGAGCACGGCGTCGCCGTACATCTGTGGGCCGTGCAGGCCGCCGACGGGGACTACAACCAGTCCGAGGACCTGGTCGCCGAGGCCGATGAACGGCGCGTGCTGGACCGTACCTGGATCACCAAGGCCGTACGCGCCAAGGAGCTCACCGGGGTGTGCGCGCCGCCGCCCGCGCCCCGGCCCGAGATCGCCGCGATCCTGTCCGCGCCGCTGCCCGACTCCGCGCTCGGCGCGACGGCCGAGCGGCCGGCCGAGGAGGGCGAGCGCGCACCGGCGGCCGCCGCCTCGGAGAACGGCACGCAGGAGCGGATCCCGGCACCCAAGGGCGTGCCCACGCCGAAGGACCTCGCCGCCCTGCGCGCGCCCGGCGTCCAGCCGGCCCAGCATCCGACGAGCGCCACGCTGCGCTGGTCCTCCGACAAGGGGTGGGTCGACCGGCCCGGCGTCGCGGCCGAGTCGCCCGACGCCTCCTCCATGCCGACGCTCGCGCAGCTCACCACCGCCGAGCAGCGGTGGGCCGACCGGGAGGAGGACATCACCACCGTCGGCGGCGATCCCTACGAGGTGGGGCAGGTCTTCGCGCGACGGTGGATGGGGCGGCTGGGCGATCAGGGGCATCTGCAGCGGCTGTCCGGGATGTACCCGCGGATCCCGCATCGGATCGACGGGGAACTGCTCCGGTACGCGGCGCGGTTCGGGCTGCTCGCGCACAAGGACGACCAGATCGACGAGCACGACCGGTACGCGATCCGGGCCGGTTTCTGGCGGGAGATCGACGTGCGGACCGCGGCCGAGCACGCTCCGGCGAGTGAGTGACCCGGGCCACGCGGCTGTGGTTGAGCGCCGTTGCGGTCGATTTGTGGGCCACTTCCCGACGCCCGCTCCAGCGCGGCGCGCGGCTGCGGCCGGAGCGGTGGATCAACGGCGCGCGGGGCGGGCGGGCCCGCGCAACGGACACGGCCGATTTGCGGTGACCGGCGGAGGTACGTCGGCCAACCGGCGGTTTGTGGCGAGTGGCCGACCCGAGGGGGGATCGGGCGCGCGGACCCCGTAGTCTCGTGCCTTGTGAGTACGCGCGTGGGAGAGGCACTTCGGCACAGTGGTGATGTCGTGTGCGCCGTGCGCGGGCTGACCAAGACCTATCCGGCCGTACGAGGGCGGCGCGGGGCGCCCGGAACCCCTGAGGTACGGGCCACCGACGACGTACGGCTGGACATCCGGCGCGGCGAGATCTACGGGCTGCTCGGCCCGAACGGCGCCGGCAAGACCACTCTCGTACGACAGCTCACCGGGCTGATGCGGCCCGACACGGGGAGCGTCGAGATCCTCGGGCACGACATCGTGCGCCACCCCGAGCGGGCCGCGCGCATCCTCGCCTACCTCGGGCAGGAGTCGACCGCCCTCGACGAGCTGACCGTGTCGCTGGCCGCCGAGACGACGGGGCGGCTGCGCGGCCTCGATGTGCGGCAGGCGCGGGACGAGCGGGACGCCGTACTCGACGAGCTGGGGCTCGCGCCGCTCGCCGGGCGGCCGCTGCGGAAGCTGTCCGGCGGGCAGCGCCGGCTGGCCTGCTTCGCCGCCGCGCTGGTGGGGGAGCGGCCGCTGCTGGTGCTGGACGAGCCGACCACCGGGATGGACCCCGTGGCGCGGCGGGCCGTGTGGTCGGCCGTGGACCGGCGGCGGGCCGAGCGCGGGACGACTGTGCTGCTCGTCACCCACAACGTCATCGAGGCCGAGACCGTGCTCGACCGGGTCGCGGTGCTCGACCGGGGCCGAGTGATCGCCTGTGACACGCCCTCCGGGCTCAAGGAACGGGTCGCGGGCGAGGTGCGGGTCGAACTGCTGTGGCGGGACCGGGCGCCCCTGGAGGTGCCCGAGGTCGCCGCGCTGCGGGACCGGGTCGTGGAGTCCGGGCGCCGCTGGACGCTGCGGCTCGCCCCCGAGGAGGCCCGCGCGGTCGTCGCCACCGTCACCGGCGGGGCCGCCTTCGCCGCGCTGGACGACTTCACGCTCGCCACGCCGAGCCTGGAGGACGTGTACCTGGCGCTGGGCGGGGCCGCACAGCAGGGGCTGGTGAGGGTTTGAGCACGCCGACTGTCGTATGCGTATCCGTACGGAACAGGGCCACCTCCGCAGTGAACCCCCGTGTGAAAGGGAGCAGCGCCACGTGAGTGTCGTACCCGCCGAGGTTCTGCCGGGCAGTGCCCTGGGCGTCGAGGAGACGCCGACGGGCGCGGCCGAGCTCGGGCCGCGTGCGCGGCTGTGGCCGTCGCTGTGCGCCGTGTACCGGGCGCAGTTGTCCCGGGCGCGGGTCGCGCGCATTCCGCTGCTGTTCGTGGCGACCTTCCAGTCGATCGGGATCATGATCCTGATGCGCGGGGTCGTGGACGGCGGCGCCGAGGCGCAGGCCGTGGTGGCCGGGTCGTCGGTGCTCGTCGTCGCCTTCGTCGCGCTGAACCTGCTCGCCCAGTACTTCGGGCAGCTTCGGGCCAGCGGCGGGCTCGACCACTACGCCACGCTGCCGGTGCCGCCCGCCGCGGTGGTGCTGGGGGCGGCGGGGGCGTACGCCTCTTTCACCGTGCCGGGGACGGTGGTGACCGCCGTCTTCGGGTGCGTGCTGTTCGGACTGCCGATGGCGCATCTGTGGGTGCTCGTCGCGGTGATCCCGCTGGCCGGGGCCGCGCTGGCCGGGCTCGGGGCGGCGCTGGGGCTGCTCGCGCCGCGGCCGGAGCTGGCCACGCTGCTCGGGCAGCTCGGCATGTCGGCGGCGCTGCTGCTGGGGGTGCTGCCCGCCGAGCGGATGCCGGAGGTGGTGCGCCTCGCGCGGGATCTGCTGCCCTCGACGTACGGCGTGGAGGCCTTCGCGCGGACCTTCGGGGAGCGGCCGGACTGGGCGTTCGTGCTCGGTGACCTGGCCGTGTGCGGGGTGGTCGGCGTCGTCTCGCTGGCCGTCGCCACCTGGGCGTACCGCCGGGCGGCCGTCCGGTGACGCGCCGCACAGGTCGGTTTGGCACGATGGCAGGGTGACCGCTCCGCTGACTCCTCCACCGCCGCCGCGTGAACCGTCCCCCAACGGGGGGTGGCAGGCGCCCGCTGCCGGGTATGCGGCTGCCGTGCCGCATGACGCGATATCCGACGCCCCGCCCGGGGCACAGGGCCCGCATGGCTCTCCCGGCCCGTACGGCATCTATGGCTCGTACGAACAGGACGGTCCTGGCATGAAGACCGAAGTGCGAGAGGCCGCCGTGGTCACGGTGGTGGTGGCGCTCTTCGGGGCGCTGCTCGGGGTGCTGTGGTGGCGGTTGGCGCCGAGTGTGCCGCTGGTCGGGGATGTCGTGGACGGGCAGTGGGTCGTCTACTTCAAGGACTCCGAGGGGGAGCAGGCCGTCGGGGTGGACGGAACGTTCACTCTGCTGGCGCTGGGGTTTGGGCTGGTCAGCGCGTTTGCCGTGTTTCTCTGGCGGCGGCGTGGGGGTGTGCCGTTGGTGGTGGCGATGGCCGTCGGGGGGCTGCTCGGGGCGTTGCTCGCGTGGCGGGTGGGGGTGTGGCTCGGGCCCTCGGGTGATGTGATCGCTCAGGCGAAGGAAGCGGGTGAGGGGGTTGCGTTCTCGGCGCCGTTGAAGCTGGGGGCGAAGGGGGCGTTGCTGGCGTGGCCGTTGGGTGCGTTGGTGGTCCATCTCGGGTTGATGGCGTTGTTCGGGCCTCGGGATGCGGAGCCGGGGCAGGCGGGGGTGCATGGGGGGCCGTCGGCGTAGGCCTTCGGTGGGTTGTGGTCGCCGCCGACTTTCCTCGCCCCCGCCGCCCCTACCCGTCCCATCCCCAGGGGCGCTGCCCCTTCGACCCCGGACGCTCTCTGGGGGCTGCGCCCCCAGACCCCCGCTGCCGGCCCTGAACGGGCCTTGTCCTCAAACGCCGGACGGGCTG
>NZ_JBNGGG010000047.1:0-105133 GCF_049974585.1 Streptomyces sp. UG1
GCACTTCCTGGCCTTCACCGCCATCGCCTGCAGCCTCATCTGCTACCGCAGACTCACCAAATGAGACGACGTCTAAGAAGTACAAGCGCGTCCACGCCCTCACCTATGCCGACCTCGGTGACAGCCTCGCCGCCCAGGCTCGCGCCGACGAAGCCGTCGCCGCCTGGTCCCAGGCTCTGACCCTCATGGAAGGCATGACCTCCGACCGCACCCGCAAGGCCATCACCTCGCTCCGCTCCACCCTCTCCATCTACCACCGCCGCAAAGTGCCCGGAGCCACCGAACTCGCCCGCCGCACACGCGAAGCACTGGCCTAAGACGTCATCTCATTTGGGTCGGTAGCCTGTTGGTCGTGGTTTCGATCGTTGAGCGGCTGGTGCCGGATGAGTTGTGGGAGTTGTTCCAGCGGGTGGTCCCGGAGGCTCCGTCGCGGCCTCAGGGCGGCGGCCGGCGCCGGCATGGTGACCGGGAGGTGCTGGCCGCAATCGTGTTCGTGGCCACGTCGGGCTGCACGTGGCAGCAGCTGCCGTCCGCGTCGTTCGGGCCGTCGGGAGCGACGGCTCACCGGCGCTTTGCCGAGTGTGCGCGGCGCGAGCTCGCGCGCAATGACAGGCCCGAATCCTGTCGACCGGGGCAAGTACGGCTCGAAGGTCCACCTGATCACCGAGCGCACTGGTCTGCCCCTCTCCGTCGGAATCTCGGGGGCGAACCTGCACGACAGCCAGGCGCTGATCCCGCTGGTGAAGGGGATACCGCCGATCCGCTCCCGGCGCGGACGCCGGCGGCGCAGACCGGGAAAACTCCATGCCGACAAGGGATACGACTACGACCACCTGCGGCGATGGTTACGCCGGCGCGGCATCAGGCACCGCATCGCCCGCAAGGGCATCGAGTCCTCGACCCGCCTGGGCCGCCACCGCTGGACCATAGAACGCACGATGTCCTGGCTCGCCGGATGCCGCAGACTGCACCGCCGCTACGAGCGCAAAGCCGAGCACTTCCTGGCCTTCACCAGCATCGCCTGCACCCTCATCTGCTACCGCCGACTCACCAAATGAGATGACGTCTTAGCCGTACCACAGGCAGGTGGTCTCGGCGGTGAACACGGTCTCGGCGCGGCTGTGGCGGTTCACGGCCTGTGGGGTGAACGTCAGTGTGGCGGCCGGCTCGGCCGGAGTGCTGAGCCGATCGCCTTGAGACAGGGCCGCCCGCGCCGCACGGTCGGCGGCGGAGCGAGACCGTAGAGCACCGCGTTCGCCGGCAGCCGGGTGGTGAAGTTGACTGATACGGGCAGGTCACCGGCTGGGGACACCTCCCGGCCGGAGGCTGCGGGAGCACGCCGGCCGGGGTAGGAACGGCAGGTCCACGATCAGGCCGAGGACGACGAAGCAGGTGCCGTAGCCGATCATGTCGCGGCCGGCGGCACAGCCGTCGTGCTGCCAGGCGGCCCCGAAGACCTTCTTCCCACGCCGTTTGAACAGCGTGTCGTCCACCGCTACCGTCAGCGGGTGCCGTCGGGCACCAGCGAGCGCGCCACCAGGTGGGACAGCGACGCGCCCAGCGTATGCGGCTCTCAGCGGGCACAGGCGAAGAAGGAGTGGGCCCGGTCAGTGGAAAAGGTCGGCGAGGTGCAACTGCGGCGCGAAGCGCCCAGCACAGCGAGCAGAGATGCAGGTACGGTCGGATCCGGAAGCATCGGCGGGTCCCGCACCACAGGCGACCCACGCACCGCCGACACTTCCTTGGCGTCTGCTCCCGACCGGGCCGATGGCCACGAGTCACCCGCACGAGCTACTGACTGACAGTCAGAACGACGAAAGCCGAGTCAGTCGAGTCACCTTCACGCGTAACACTTTCACGAGGCCGCTCCGAAGACGCGGAGCGAGTACGTCGCCTTGTCCTCGCCCGCGCCGTACACCACCAGGACGGTCGCGGCGGAACCCGACCGGTACAGGGGGCTGTCGGCGGTCTTCCCGGTCCGGTCGTGCAGCTTGTCGACGGCGGCCGTGGTCGTGGTCAGCCAGCGGGCCGCCGCCTCCGGATGCGCGTCCGGGTGGTCCAGTTCGACGCACTGGCGCAGGAAGTCGGCGCGACCGGGGGCCGTCCGGCCGGCGGCGCATGTCAGGGACTTCATGTCGCCGTCCAGGCTCCACACGACGGCGACGGACAGCTCGGTGCCGGCCGTGGGGTGGGTGACACCGGAGGAGAACCACACGGCGGGCCGGTCGTCGTCCGCGTCGAAGTCGTTCTTCTTCCTCGCGTTCAGTGTGATGTGCCACCGCTTGGTCAGCCGGGCCAGGTAGTCGGCGCCGGTGTATCCCTTCGCGAGAACGGCATTGGGGACGGCGTCGGGAACCTTGTCCGAGGTCGCGGGCCGGGTCGGCCAGTCGTTCAGGTCGGCGGTGGCCGAGGGCGACGGCGTGGCCGCCGTCTTCGGGGCGGAGGAGGTGATCTCGCCTTCGCCCGGCCCCGGAGACGCCGGGGAGGCGGAACCCGGTGAGGAGCCGGGGTGCGAGGAGCACCCGGTGAGCAGGGCGCTGGCGGTCAGCGCCGCCGCGAGGGCGTGCGGGAACTTCATGAGCGTGGGCTCCGTTGCGAGGTGCAGCTGGGCAGATGTGCGGCAGTGGGAAGGCGGTGCGCCCGCACGTCCCGGTCGTACGCGGAGCGTGGGACCGGGACGTGCCGTGGTGTACTGCTGTGGAGTACGGCCGTGTGTCAGGGCATCGCGTCGTGGAAGCAGATGCCCGTGCTGGACGCGGTCGTCGTCGGCTTGAAGACCACCGCGTCGTAGGCCACGTCCTGGTCGCCGGTGTAGTCGCCGCGGCTGGTGTTGTCGGCCTGGAGGTTGCCGCCCTGCCACATCCGGACCGTGCCCAGCTCCACCCAGGCGTCGTTGCCGTTGCTGCGGGTGGCCTGATTGACGCCGCAGGTGCGCGTGGGTGTGGCCCCAGCGGTGTTCATGCCGACGTGGACGGTGTACGGCACGATGGCCTGCGCCCCGTGGTTGGGCAGGTGGACGTAGATGTCGTACAGAAGGCCCGTGGTGCCCGGCTCGGACATTTTGGACGGGTCCGGTGTCCAGGTCGCGGTGACCGTGTGCCACAGGTTGGCCGCGCTGCCGGTGCCGCCCGCGTAGCCGTGGGTGAACCAGGCGTGCCCGTCGTATCCGGCGCCGAGCTGGTGCAGGTCGATCGGGGCGATGTCGCCGGTTGCCCGCCAGGTGCCGTCGCCGCGGTGGTAGGTGAAGTTGTCCCCGAACTGGAGGGTGAACTTGCCGCCGCTCGGCTGGGATTCGGTGCAGCCCTGGGTGTTGTCGTCCGGGTTGCCCAGGTCGTCGACCAGCAGCCCGCTGGGGGCGTTGCCGCAGGGGCCCGCCGCGTACTGCCGGTTGAGCTGCGGCTCGCCGCTGGCGAGGGAGTAGGCGAGGTTCTCGCTGGAGCCGTTGGTCGAGTCGCCACCGGCACCCCAGTCGACCGAGCCGTGGAACCAGCAGGTCTCGTTCTCGGCCGGGCACGGATCGGTACCGGACGCGGCCCCGGGGTCGCAGTTGTTGGAACTGTCGCAGTAGGCCCGGTAGTTCAGGTTCAGGTTGAGCTTGCCGGCCGGTCCGGTGCCCCCGGTGGGGAACTGCGGGTAGGAGTACGAGGGCTGGCCGTTGTAGGTGAGCTGCGGCGTCTCCACCCAGCCCATGATCTTTTCCTCGTACGGCCAGTCGGCCGGGTGCGCGGCGTCGTCGTAGGAGTCGCGCAGGAACGGGGCGCGGTCGGCCGGGTAGTTGGGGTTGGCCGGGTTGTTGAACCAGCCGAGCCCGATGTGGCCGCCGTTCTGCGAGGTGTCCGTGTAGACGCCGCTGTTATAGCCCCACAGCGCCATGAACCAGTTCTCGACGTACGCCGGGTTGCCGGTGTTGACGTTCATCCCCAGGCCCTTGAGCTGGTTCCAGGTCTTGCTCAGGATCTGCAGGCCGGCGGCGATGTTGGCCGCGTAGTCGGTGGCGATGGCGTACGCCTCGGTCGGTGCGTACGGGTCGGGCTTGGCCTCGTTCATGCCCGAGGTGACCTGGGCGATGCCGTAACCGCAGTCGGCGGCACCGTTGTTGGGGTAGTAGTGGATGCTGTCGCCGTTGCCGTAGTAGTCGCCGAGCAGCGGGTTGCCGCCGTCGCCGGGGACGGAGTGCCAGGTCGCCTGCTTGAAGTTGGACTCCTGGGCGAGGATGCCGAGCATCACTTGGGCGGGCACGGTGCCGCCCCCGGTGAGCGCTGCGCGCGGGAAGAGGCCCTGCGGGGTGTAGGAGGCGCTGCCGGTGCCCAGGTAGTTCGCCGGCCGGGTGATGTTCAGGTCACCGTGCACGGCCTGGTCGACGGCCCACTCCACCATGTTCGGGCTGGGCTGCAGGGCCTGGGCGTGCGGGTCGTTGCGCTTGACGAGGCAGTTGGAGTAGTGCGACTGCGGGTTGGGGTCGCTCGGCGCCACGCCGGACTGGGCGAGTGCGTCCTTCTCCGGCTGGCCGTTGACGTCGGGCTCCACGTCGTCGGGTCCCGACGACGTGGCCTCGGCGGTGGCCACCTGTGTGGTGGCCATGGTGCCGGTTTCCGGCGCGAGGGCCTGCACGTCGATGAGTCCGGCTCCCTGCCCGCCGGAGGAGCCGATCTTCGACGTGATGCCCTTGAGTTCTTCCGACGCGGCCTTCGTGGTGAGCAGGTGCCCCTGCCGGGAGGCCTCGAGGGGCTTGCCGGGGGCGTTCGCCTTCGCCAGGCCGGGCGCCTCGGTGGCGTCGATGCCGGACACCTGGCCGGCGACGAGGTCGCCGCCGCGGCGGGGGAAGAGACCGAGCTTGCCAAGCGGGGCGGTGCCGAGTTTCGTCAGTTTGCTGCCGTCCCAGCGGTGCAGGACGTCCTTGCCGTTCGACACGACGGCCAGGTCGACGGCTCCGCCGGTGGACGGGGCGATGGCGAACAGGCGGCCGGGCAGGTCGGTGAGGGTGGAAACCCGCCCGCGGGCCTCGTCGGCCGAGACCTTGACGAGCCGGCCGTCGAGCACGCCGATGTCGCCGTCCGCGGTCGGCAGCGGGTTGGTGAACTGGCCTGTGACGGTGGTGCTGTCGACGGTTCTGCCGGTGGTGGCGTCGACGTCGAAGAGCTGGGTGGTTCCGTGCCCGGAGTCGCCGACGGCGCTCCGGGTGAAGGTGACCGTGTCGCCCTGTCCGCATCCCGGGGAGAAGTAGGCGAGCTGGACACCGGTGACGGACCGGGTGACCTTCCCGGTCTCCAGGTCCACGACCGCGGCGAAGGCGCCGTGCTGCATCAGGGCGGGCTTGTTGGCGGCCATGGACGGCGCGTAGACGGCCGCGGCGTAGCGGCCGGAGCCGGTGGTGCACACGTATCCGGTCCACGGCCCGATGCCGTCGAGTCCGGCCTCGGTCAGATCGGCCACCTCCCGGTACCGGAACGACTGCGACTCGTCGGCCACCAGAACGTGGAAGCCCTTCGAATCGCCGGTCCCGATGACCGCGCGGTCGCCGGAAGTCCGCCAGTTGCCGCCCAGCGCCTTGGCGGGCGAGGCGAACAGCGTGCCGTCGGTGTGGGGAACCGGCTGTTGCGGTGCGGCCGCCGCGGTCACGGCGGAGGCCGGCAGCAGGCTCACGGCCAGTGCGGCGCAGGACAGCGGGACGATTCTGGCCGTCAGGCGCCGCGCTCGTCCCAGTGGACGCAAGACGCCCGCTCTCCTCGCCCTTCGTATCCTTCTTGTCAATGCCATTGCGTGCAGTCTCCGCTCGTCCCTTGCTGCTTCCACGTCTCCGGTGCAGGGTCGAATCCTTGGCCCAGTTCCGTGACACAGCCCTTGGCCATCGAATCTCCGCCGACCATCGGCGTCGCCTTGGCCACGTCCGCGGTGGCGATGTATCCGGTGGAGTACGACGCCTCGCTGCCGCCCAGCGGAGGGACGTAGAAGATGTTCGCGGCCTGCGGGTCGAGGGTGTAGTCGGTGTCGAGGGTCACCTTGGCCCAGGACGCGTCGCAGGTGCCCGAGTAGAAGAACCGCAGGGAGAGCCCGGTCTCGTCGACCTCCTCCAGGAGCCGGGCGTCACTGTCACAGCCCGCCGTGACCGGGCTCTGGCCGGTGCACGCGGTGCCCTTGCAGGTGGCGCGGCCGACGCCGGGCTCGTCATGGCGCACACGGAACCGCCGGCCAGGGCGAGGGCCAGCAGCAGGGACTTCAGAGAGGGAACGATCCGGGATCCGGCACCCGCGGAGGATCTTCGCGTCAACATGGCTGTCCTTCACATCCGTTGACAGTGGGTACATCCACAGCGGTGGCGGCAGGTTCGCCATTCGGGCATGCGTGCATGCGTACGCGCGACGCTTCCGCCCCTTGCCGTCGCGCACGAACACGCATGATCACGCGACGGTCACAGACTTTCGCCCGCCGTACGGCGTGATCAACCAAGGTTCCGCCAAGAGGTACCCAAAGCATCCCGAGGCGCAAGCCCTGACTGTGTCAGCCGGCGATCCTTCGTCGCGGTCGATGCCGAACCGGTAATGCTCACGGAGGCGGAAGAGATGCTCCGTCCCGCGCTCGGCTCCTTCCACCGGCTGCGGCTGCGTCACGCTCTCACGGAGGACTTTCTTCCGCCGGAGGATGGCGTCCGCACCTCGTGACCTGCCGCCGTGTCTTCCACTGGCTGGACAAGCCCCACTTCCTCGACCAGCTCAGCGAGTGCGTGGCCCCGGACGGGGTCATCGCGGTCTTCGGCGGCAGGAGCCTGTGGACGCCCGACAGCCCTGGCAGCGAGCCGCTCGGAAGGTCGTCCAGGACTTCCTCGGCCGGCAACACAGAGCGGGCGATGGCACCTTCAGCGCTCCAGGGCCGCCGTACGAAGACGTGCTCCGTGCTTCCGCCTTCTCGCACGTCGACTCTGCGGTCGTCTCCGTTCGCAGGCAGTGGAGGATCTCGCAGGTCATGGGCCACCTGTACTCGACGTCGTTCGCGGCTCCACACCTCTTCGGCGATCGCAGCGATGCCTTCGAAGCGGCCGTCACCAACGCCGTCTCGCCCTTCCTCGACAGCGGAGTGCTGACGAAGGACAACGCTCTTACCGTCCTCGGAGGGCATTAAGTCCGATCTTCCCTGGTTCGTGATCGCTCGATCGTGGTACTTCGCGGCGACACCGGCCGCACAGGCTCCGGCGACGGTGCAGAAGGCCGTGGCTGTTCCGGCCGTCTCCGCGTCGAACCGGAAGGTTGCTGCCGATACCGACCGTGGCGCCCGCCAGGCCCCCTCGTCGAGCGTTCCATAGCGAGCGAGGCAGGATAGTGCGATCCGGGCCGCGCAGTTCACCGGCCGACCGCGAGCGTGTCAGGGCGTCATACAAGGCTCCCGCTGCCGAACGGCGCCGGTACGGGCGTCACCTGGGTGGCGCCGGCTGTCAGCCAGACGTCAGCGCGTCTCGGCACCGCTCTTGACCGAGCCTTGGCTGATCACGTAGTCATTCATGGCCATAGGCGTTCTACGCTCCGTCCAGGCCGCTGATCTTCCGGCCCCGCCCCGCTCGTTCCCGGACGCCTCCTCACCTTGTGACGCATGCGGTCCTGGCCCCCACTTCGACGTGGCGCACTCTGCACGACCATCAAGGACTTCCATGCGCCCCTCGTCCCGTGCCCTGACGATGCTTGCCGTTGCGGCACTCTCGTTGGCTCTGGCTTCCTGCTCCTCCAGCTCTTCCTCCGCCGACGGGGCCGCCTCCACCGCACCGACCAAGCCCAAGGACCCCAACGCCGGTCTGCTGACAGGCACACAGCTGAAGAAGGCCCTGGCTCCCGCGTCCTACTTCCGGGCCGGCTTCGCGGCCGACCCCAGCGCCGCCCGGGACACCGGCGACACCTACCAGGCACCGGCCACCAAGAGCGCCGACAAGCCGCACTGCGCCGGTCTCGGAGCCACCAGCTGGATCAGCCTCACCGGCGTCGAGGGCGTATCGTTCGCGCAGAACTCCTACATCAACAAGAACACGTCCGCCGAGCTTGACCAGGAGATCGACGTCTACCGCGGTACGACAGCCGCGGATGTGATGAAGGACGTGGCACAGGTTGTCTCCGCGTGCCCGAGCTACACGGACGCCGACACCCGCAGCACTGTGAAGGTCACCAGCGCCTCCACGGCAGGGCTCGGGGACGAGGCGTACACCATCACGCTGACCGACAGCGCATGGGAGAGCGGCACCACTCTGATCGCCGCCCGCGCGGGCGCGGCGGTCGTGAGTGTGCTGTCCACCGACGGCAGCGACAACGGCGCCGCGAGCGCGAAGAAGCTCGCGGAGCAGGTCCTGACCTCTGTGAAGGGCATGAGTGGTACGGCCGGCCAGAGCTGACCGCCCCCGGCGCCGTCCGGTGAACCGGGAGGGAACTCTTGGTCATGGGTTCCTTTGGGCGGCCGTTCGGGCGCAGCCCGCTGCCTAGCATGAGGCGGTCATGAACAGTACGCCCCGGGAGACCGGGATGGTGTGGTCCGGCCTCAGGCGGAGGTCGCCGCGTCCGTGGGGTGTCGTCGGGCTTGGCTTCGTGTGCCTGGTGGCCGGAGGGCTGGCCCTCGCACACGGGAGCCGCCAGGCCCGAGCGGACTCGGACGGGCTGCCGCACACGACCGTCGAGGTCTCGCCGAGCCACTGCGGCCGCGGCTGGCTGCACCCTGTGTCCGGCTTGCAGGTGTTCAACGTGCGCAATACCTCCGTCGGGCCCTCCGAGGTCTACCTGCAGGATCCGAAGAGCCAGGCCGTCTACGGCGAGCTGGAGGACATCGGCCCCGGTACGACGCGCCCGCTGACCGTGCGTCTCGGCAAGGGGGCGTACGCGTTCAAGTGCGTGCCGGACGACGCCGACGCGGTGACCGGGCCCACCGTCCGTGTCACCACCGGCCGCGGCGGTCCGGCGGCGGCCCCAGTCACCGAGCACGACCTGATTCCGCCGGCGCTCGCCCACCAGAAGTGGGTGGGAAGCGCCCTCGACGACGTCGTACGGCTGACGTCGGCACTGCGCGATGCGATCGACCGCGGCGACCTCGCCGGGGCACGGACCGCCTGGCTTATCCGTCGCCGTCGTCGAAGGCATGCTCTGCGGCATCGGCCTCGTCATCATCGCCGGCCACGTCTATGCGGCAGCGGGCCTGAAGGCCCCGGAGACCGGCATCGGCAAGATCGTGGGCCTGCCCGGGGCGTTCGCCGACGCCCTCGGCAGCACGGAGGCCCTGGCCTCGCTCGCGATCGGGGCGGCCACCGTCGCCGTGATCGTGCTGTGGAAGAAGCTGCCGAAGGCGGTGCGGTCCGTGCCCGGCGCCCTCGCGGCGGTGGTCCTGGCCACCCTCGCCACGCTCGCCTTCAGCCTGCCGGTCGCCACCGTCCAGGTGGAGGGCCTGCTCGGCGTCATCCAGCCGCCCGGGTCCGAAGCCTTCGGTGAGCTCGCCAGCCCGGCCATCTGGGGCACGATCATCGCGTTCACGCTGATCGCCTCCGCCGAGTCGCTGTTCAGCGCCGCGGCCGTGGACCGCCTGCACGACGGTCCACGCACCCGGTACAACAAGGAGATGATCGCCCAGGGCACGGGCAACACGGTGTGCGGTCTGCTCGGCGCGCTGCCGATGACCGCGGTGATCGTGCGCAGCTCCGCCAACGTCAACGCGGGCGCGAAGACCAAGGCGTCGCGCGTGCTGCACGGCGTGTGGCTGCTGCTGTTCGCCGCCGCGTTGCCCTCCGTCCTGGCACTGATCCCGATTCCCGCCCTGGCGGGCATCCTGGTGCACGCGGGCTGGAAGCTGATCCGGTTCCGCCAGATCGCGGAGCTGTGGCACAGCCACAAGGGCGAGGCACTGATCCTCATCGTCACCGCCGTCTCGATCGTCGCGGTGAACATGTTCGAGGGCGTGCTCATCGGTCTGGCCCTGTCGGTGGTCAAGACCGCCTGGGAAGCCTCGCACCTGAAGGCGGAGGTCATCGACAAGGGCGCCGGACCGATCCAGGTGTACCTGTCGGGCAACGCGACCTTCCTCAGGCTGCCGAAGATCCTCGACAGCCTGGAGGCCCTGCCCCAGGACCGCCCGGTGGAGCTGGACCTGTCCGGCCTGCACCACCTCGACCACGCCTGCCGTACGGCCCTGGAGAACTGGGCCGAACGGCACAGCACGGACGGCACGGAACCCGTGAAGGTCACCGAACTGCTCAAACCCGAGGCCGAGAAGATGACGTCGAACACCTGACACTGCTCAGCAGCGGGGCGGTGCACACCCAACCCGCACCACCCGGTCCACCCTGCCTGCGCCGTGTGTGCTCACTGTGCCGCGTCGCCGTCTGCTTCCTCCTTTCCACTGCCTGGGCCGCTACAGCATCCGTGCCAGTGTCCCGGCCGGCGGCGGCCTGGGCTGCCCGCTGCGCGACCCGGCCGCCGCAGACGTCGAGGAGGACGACGCCGGGTGAGTTTCGCCGGGCACCTCGGGATCCCTGCGGCGCGACGGCCCGGCTGCAAGGATCCCGAGGGGGCCGCTCCGCTGTCCGGACCGGAGCGGCCTGCCTGGCTACCGGCACCTTTCCCCGTCCCCGCCACCCACACACCGCCGGTGGACTCATGCAGGGCGCCGTCAGCTGCTCAGGGCGGCCTCGGCGTCGGCGACGGTGTCAAAGACCCGCAGGACCTGATCGGCTCCGGTCATCTCCAGGATCTGGCGCAGGCGGGACCGGGACGCAGGCCAGGACCAGCACGACTGCTGCCTTCTCCGCCTCACGACGGGCACCCAGCAGCACGTTCAGCCCCGCCGAGTCGCAGGAGGACACATCCGTCAGCTCCACCACGACAGCCCGCTCCGCGCGGTCGATCGCCTGCGTCAGCTGCCCGCGCAGCTCCAGCTGCGTGAGGTAGTCCATGGTCCCGCGCACCTTCGCCACCAGACAGGGGCCCGATACGGTCGTCTCGACCGAGGAAAGATCTTCCACAACGCCTGCCCAACCGTCTCGTCCGGGGCCTGAGAGTGCTGTCGAGCCTATCCGGGAAGGTCCGTCCGGTACGCCGGACCGGCACGGGTGCCTTCATCACGGGCCCTGCTTCCCTGTAGACAATGGATGAAGCGGGTTTCGGGAGGTTTGCTGCCGGTGTTCCCGGTGCGGCGGCATCGAGGGGGCAGCGTTGATCGTGGACCAGCAGGCCGGAGGATGGGACTTCCTCACCAACCATGCGCGCGTGCTGCTGGCCATCGCACGCGATCCCGCCGCACGTATCCGTGACATCGCCGCCGCCTGCCACATCACCGAACGCACCGCCCAGAACATCGTCGGCGACCTCGAACAGGCCGGCTACCTCAGCCGGGAGCGAGAGGGACGGCGCACGCGCTACACCCTCCGTCTGGACGGCAGGCTGCGTCATCCGGCGGAGGCCCACCTGCCCGTCAGTGCCCTGCTGGAGGTGTTCACCGGCCGGGACCGTGAGGATCTTTCTTCGGCGGGCGAGTGAGGGCCAGGGCGGCATACGCAGATTCTCATGCTCGTTTTCGCCCGCGCGCTGAAGGACCGCGGTGTCCCTGTGCCGGAGATCGCGAAGAAGCTGACGATCAAGACGGGCGGGAACGCAGGGCGTCACCCCGTCGCCTCGCTATACCGGGCCCTCGCTGAAGCCGAGGCGGCCGAGGCACCGGCCGGGCCGGAGATCATCGCCCCGCCCCGGCCGACCCGGGTCGACCTCACCGGCCCCGGCAACGGCGCCGCCCCCGAACTGATGGAACGCCTCACCCAGCAGGTTCTCAACGGCACGAGCGACGAGCTGACCGACGTGCTCGCTGAGCAGACCGAGGACGGCACGAAGGATGTGGTGGCCCAGCTGCCGGCTCGGGCCCAAAACGGAGAGAAGGCGAGTGATCCCGGGCGGTCCGCCCTCGTTCGGCCGACAGCGCGGGCAATGCCTGGCTCGTTGTGCGGGTGTGGACGACGAACGGAGCGTTCTGGACCGGTCGCCGTACGGGGCGGGGCAGCACCGTCGCGCGCTGAGGTTATGCACCGAGGCCGCCCTCGCCCGGCGCCTGGGGGTGATGACAAGGCCGTCAGCGTGGCCCGATCCGGCGAGCTCCGGCGGGACCAGGCGGTGCGACGGCTGGTGCCGACTCGTAGGCTGCCGCCATGACCGAGATCCAGACCCCGACGCCCCGCGACGCCTTCGAGCTGCTCATGGCCGGTAACCAGCGCTTCGTCTCAGGCACGCCCGAGCACCCGAACCAAGACGCCATACGCCGCACCGAGATCGCACCGGCCCAGCAGCCCTTCGCCGTGCTGTTCGGGTGCTCCGACTCCCGGCTGGCCGCCGAGATCATCTTCGACCGCGGCCTGGGCGACCTGTTCGTGGTGCGCACCGCCGGGCATGTCGCCGGTGCAGAAGTCCTCGGTTCCATCGAGTACGGCGTGAGCGTGCTCGACGCCCCGCTCGTCGTCGTGCTCGGCCACGACTCGTGCGGGGCCATCGCAGCCGCCCGTGCCGCAGCCGACGGGGGCAGGGTGCCCAGCGGCTTCGTCCGTGACGTTGTCGAACGAGTGACCCCGAGCGTGCTGGCAGCCCGCGCCGCCGGACGCGACCAAGCCGACGAGATCCTGGCCGAGCACATCGAGCACACCGTGGACCTGCTGCTCGAACGCTCCCGCGTCCTGGCCGAGCGGGTGGCCGCCGGCCGTCTCGGAGTGGTGGGGCTGTCCTACCGGCTGGCCGACGGCAGTGCACAGCTCGTCGCCTCACGCGGCCTCGACGCGGCGGTCCCCGCCGCATCCTGACCGCCCCGGCGTGATTTGCCCCGGTCCCAGGAGACCCGTATACGTGGAGGGGGAACCCACCGGATTCACCGCTCGATCACCCCCGGAAGGGCACCGCCCGATGGCTCACGGAGCCGATCACGCGCCCAGCACCGCCCCCCGCGCCGACCTGGCGCGCGCCGCCGGCTGCGAGGTGTGCCTGGGATGGGGAACGGTCGTCACCGACGACGGGCGGCACGAGTTGTGCCCGGCCTGCCAGACCGGCGGGCGCCCAGCCGAATCCGTCAGGAATCCGCCAGGCCCCCCACATCCGGGAGCAGTAAGAGCAGCGCCGGTACTGGTCACACGGTGGGCCGGGGCCCCGCGGCGCGCCGGAGCCGGTTGGCGATCGCCAATCCCAGCCCCTCCTCCACCGGCAAGGACGCGACGATGAGGTCGCCCCCCCGCTGGTCGAGCTCGCGCAGGAACCCGTACAGCCCGCGCGCATAGGCGGCCATCGAACCGGGGACCGCCACCACCGCGTGCGCCTTCACCTCCGCGCCAGCGAAGGCGGCAGGAAGAAAGACACCCACCCGGTGCCCCAGCTCCCGCGCCAGCTCCGCTTCGGCGACGACCTTCTCCGGCTCGACCAGGACGACCCGAGCACGCGGCGCGTAGTGCGACGGATGCTGGCCCGGCACCCGGACCCGGCTGGTCGCAGGGACCGCGAGCGGGCCCTCCAGCACCGCTTCAAGGTCCTCACGCGTCACCCCGCCGGGCCGCAGAATGGTCGGGAACTCGCCCGTGACGTCGACGATGGTCGACTCGACACCGACCTCGCAGGGGCCGCCGTCCAGCACGAAGTCGACGGCGTCACCGAGCTCGGCACGGACATCGTCCGCCGTGGTGGGGCTGACCGAGCCGAAGCGGTTGGCGGACGGGGCCGTGACACCACCGCCGAAGGCCGACAGCAACGCGAGTGCGACGGGGTGGTCGGGCACCCGCACGGCCACCGTCTCCAAACCACCGGTCGCCTCCAGGGGCACCCGGGGACCACGCCGCAGGACCAGCGTGAGCGGCCCCGGCCAGAAGTGTTCGGCCAGCAGGCGCGCCGTCGCCGGCACGTCCTCGACCCAGTCGCCCAGCAACTCCGCGCCACCGATGTGGACGATCAGCGGGTGGGAAGGCGGACGCCCCTTGACCTGGAAGATGCGCGAGACAGCGGCGGGATCCTCGGCATTGGCGCCCAGACCGTAGACGGTCTCGGTCGGGACAGCCACCAGGCCGCCGGCGCGCAGCACACCGGCCGCCTTCTCGATGTCACTGGTTCGTGCCGTCACGCCGGCAATCCTCCCACTGCTCCGCTCTCCCAGGACGCACGGAGGCCGTCACGGCGGCACCGGGCAAACACCGCCAGCACGGCCCGGCTTCAGCGTAGAGCCCACGGGCCCTACCCCAGCCGGATGGTCACCGCCGGGCGTTGCCGAGTGGAACCACGCCCCCAGCACCCAACGACCCAGCAGCGCCAACGTTCCGAGTACCCGAACCTCCAGCTCGGCCGGGCCCTGCATCCGAGAACTCCCGCAGCCACACCGGACTAGACCGGGATTTTGCCCCGCAGGCACTGACGCCGTCTGCATTGCCGAGCGGAAGACGCTCACCGCCCATGACCTCCCCTGAATCGACTGTGCCCGGTCGACAGCATTCCGGGGATTCCAATATCCGACGCTACCGTCAGTCCAGGAGGCAGACTCCGACGAAGCCCAACGCCGGCTGCGTCGTGTACGCCCCGGCCACGCACCGCTCCACGTCGACGCCATCCACCTGGTCGACGTCACCGCGGACAGCACGGCCAAGACGATCACCTGGGAGCATCTTCGCGAAATTCTCCTCGGCCGCCGCGATTGAGTCTGTGACGGGGGCCGTGGAGATCGCCGAGTTGGTCGCTGTACGGCTGCGCGGCGGCCACGATTCTCTTGCCGAGGGCGGTCAGGCGCATCGCGTGTCCCTGCCCGCCGCGGTCCAGGAGCCGCCCGTCGAGGTCTCGTTCCAGCCGGCTGATCTGCAGTGTGACCGTGGACGGGTCAAGCCCTTCGGCACGGGCGAAGGCGGCGAGGTTGGGGTACTGGACGGCCTCCAGGAACCGGCGTAGTCGGCGGCGTCCGCCGTAGGTTCCGGCCGCTGGGCGCAGGAGGGCTGGAAGGTGGGCCAGCCTCGTGGCTGCGGCGGCCGTTGTGCGCGGTCTCCTGCGGCGGGGGTGCCGGATTGGTTCGGTCGGCACGGCAGTCGTCGGGACGCCGAGTTGGTCGGACAGCGGCCGGGCGGCATTAAGAACCTTGTGACCGAGTTCGGTCGGCTCCATCGGCCGGCTCCTCAGGGTGCGCACCAGCAGCGTGCCGCCCATGTCCTCGTCGAGACGAGCGAGGTGATTGGTGACGCTGTGTGAGGACAGGCCGAGCGCCGCGCACGCGTCGCCGAGGGAGCGGTACCCGGCGATCTGGAGGAAGGTTCGCAGCCTGCGCAGCTGGTAGTTGTTGCCGAGGGCCGGTCGCAGGACCGCAGGGATGTCCTCGATGCCGAGGACGGGGCGGCTGAGGTGCCGGTTGCTCTGCCGCGGAATGTGATGGCTTCGGGCCCAGCGCGCCACCGTCCCCGGTGTCACGCCCAGGTCCTGGCCGATGTCCTTGAAGGACCGGTGCCGGTCGACGTACTGCGTGTGCAGCCAGTCACGGTCGAGGAGTTCTGCGGGCCCGGGTGTGCAGTCGGCCCGGCGGGGCCGTGTGCCGTGGCGCGGCAGACCGTACTCGTCGGTGAGTCGGGCGATGTGCTTGCGGTCGAGCCCGGTCTGTTTGGCGATCTCCACGAAGGTGGCGTGCTGGTGCACGTAGAGCCGCTCCAGGACGTCGCGGGGGAGCTCCCTGCGCGCGATCTGCATGCCGGTGAGGGTGGGCTGGCCGGGCCTGCCGTTGCGGGGCCGACGTCGAGGCCCGGCCGGCGTGGTGGCCTGCGGGTGGCCGGCAGGGCGGGCGCGGGGTGCTCGGTGAGCAGGAACCGAAGGGTGCGCAAGTCGGTGTTCAGGGCCCGGGCGATGTGTAGTGGCGCGTGCCCCGCGCGGACGTGACGGTGCAGGCCGGCCAGGTCGAGGCGTTCGGGGTCGGCTCGTGGGAGGTCGAGGCCGGTGAGAAGTTCGGGGGGGAGGTTCCCAGGTCAGCGGCTCCTCGGCGACGCCCTGGCGGGTGAGGAAGACCGCCGCGACCTGTTCGAGTTCGGCGAGGAGCTCCGGGGTGAGTAGGTAGGGGAACCGGTTGCATGCATTTCGGAACGAGGCCGAGTGGTACGGAAGTTCGGACAGCTGGTGGGCGGGCAGCCGGCTGATCCGCTCGAAGAGGAAGCAGCGGGCGACGTGGTAGCGGCCCCCGTTGCCCGGCGACTGCTGCGCCCGCGCGCACGCTGTCTCCCAGTTATCCTCGGACAGGAGTTCGGTGTAGTCGAGGCGACGGCGTCGGGCGTAGTCGATGGGGACCTCGTGGGCGTCGAGGTGCTCGGCCAGCCGGATAAGGGCAACCTGGATGTCGTTCCACTGCGGGGCGTCGCGCAGGGCCTGCAGGGCGTGCGTGGTGATGGGCTGGTCGATCAGCCCGCCCAGGTGCTGGGCGATGACCGGGGAGAGCTCGGCCCGGCTGTCCACCAGCATCAACGCGGCCGACAACGCGGGTCCCAGATGTTTACGCACCTGCGCGGGCGGATCGAGGCGGGCTACCCAGCGCGGCCAGAGCACCACCGGGGTCTTGACCGCTCGTCGGGCCACCATCTCCAGGTCGGCCGACGGGCTGCCGGGCCGGGCGGCGGCCGATCGGTAGCGCAGCTGGTCCACCGAGCGCAGAGTCGGGCCGACGGCCGCCACGTGCACGGTCTGCAGCCACGGGCTGGCGTACCTCGCCCAGGGGCGGGACACCGTGGGGCTGATGAAGTTGCCGCGTTCCGCCGCAGCGTCCAGCAGGAGCCTCATCCGTGGCGCCGCCTGCCGGCAGTCGTCCTGTCCGAGGATGCTCCACGCCGCGGTGATGAGCGCGGCCGTGCCGGCGGCTGTCACCGGCACGAGGCGGCCGGACGCACTCTCGCCGGCCGACGTCTCCTCGCGGGCGTGGAGGAGGTCGGCAGGAACGAGCTCGGCCAGTCGGTCGCCGGACATGATGAACAGGGCCCGCCGTCCTAGCCCTTTGACGTCGGCCAGGACGTCGAGGGCGGGTTGGGGCTGGTGCCGGTAGACGCCGAAGGAGCCGACGCCGGTGGTGACGGCATCCACGAGGTCCGGGCGGGGACCGTTGTCCGGCTTCGGGCCGGGACGATCACACAGGCCGGGCGCCGGGATGACGAGGTCGGCGTGCCGACGCCGTCGCTGCAGTGACGCACAACCCGGGCACGAATCGGCCAGGAGCCGGCGATGGGGCAGGCAGGCGAACGACCAGCCGAATCGCCAGGACAGCTGCCACCGGCCGCCGCTCTCGGCGAGGCAGTCGGGGCAAAACCGTGAACCCGTTCCGGCGCTGCGCCGCCAGTTGCGGGTGCGGTGCAGCATGCGCCTGCCGTGGTCAATGGACAGGGCACGTTGATCGTAGTGTTCGAGCGTCATCGCATGAGGGTCGCCCGGGCCAAGCCCGTCGCGGCGCTCAGATGTTCCGCCTCGTCCGGGGCGAGGAGAGTCAGCCAGGTATGCCGCGTGGACGGAGTCCACCCGTGCGGCCGATGCTGATCGGGGAGGCCCACCTCACACAGGAGATCGCCCATGGGCGTACGGAGCTGGGCGGCGAGCGCCTCCAGCCACGAGTCCAGGGCCTCGCCGGGTATCGGGGCAGTGCGCAGCGGCAGCGAGCGGACCACGCTCATGCCACGGTCTTCGCCGACGCGTTCTTCGTGGCGCGGGAACGGGTCCTGGTCGTCATCCGCCCGCGGGCGGACTTCTTCGCGAGCGCCTTGCGTGCCCGTTCCGCCGCCGCGTCCAGCTTGACCTGGTCGAGGAGTTCTTCGTCGAGGAGCTCGGCGCCGGTGCGGGCGGCGCGCTGGCACCCGCGGTTGATCAGTGTCATCAGCGAGCCGATGTGGCCGGTGGTGCGGATGTAGAGGTAGTCGGACAGCTCGTCGGCGAGCATGCCGGGGAACTTCTGGCACAGCACGATCCGCTTCTGCAGGGCGAGCAGCATGCGGCGCCACTCGCGCCGGTGCTTGTCGTGGTTGCTGACCTCGGTCCCGTTGCGGTCATGCCACTTGAGGAAGTGCAGATCGTCGATGACCAAGATGCGCGTCTCACATTCCAACACGCAGTCCAGGGCCCGCTGGGCGAAGAGCGCGGCGGTGCCGGTCGTCCTGCCGGGGTGCGCGTAGTACTCCAGCAACGACCGGTTGAACTCCTTCATGCCGATGTTGCTGGTCAGCCCGACCCGGCAGACCGGCCGCCGCTCGTGTCCGGCGGCGGTGAACGCCCCCTCCCGCTCGATCACCTGCCGGTGGTGCTTCAGCGCGAAGTCCAGAACCGCGGTGGTCTTGCCGAGTCCGGGGAAGGCGTCCACCGCTACGGCGCCCTTGGCCTTGTCGCCGTCTTGCTGGTTGCTCGCGAGGATGTCCCACAAGTCTTCGTGCAGCGCTTTGAGTTGAGGCGTCCCGATCGGCCCCAGGTTGGCGTGCCAGATACTGCGACCCTGCTCGTACTCCAGCAAGGCCGCCTCGCCCAAGAGCTCCTTCTGCTTGAGCGTGAGCTGCTCCGGCGGCTGCCGCTTCGGCGCCTCGGCCAGGGCCCGCAGCCCTCTTTACGCGAGAGCGTGAGGTTGTCCAGCGGCGGGGTCTCGGGGCGGGGCTGCATCATGCGTCCTCCAGAGCATCGGCGTAGAAGTCCCCGTCGTCTTCGGGACTCTCGAGTTCCTCGTCCTCGTCGTCATCACCAGGCAGCAGGCCCTCATACGGGTCGGCCTCCACCTCCTCCGGCTCCTCTGCGTCGTCCTCCTCGACCTCCGCGTTGGTGGAGAGGATCCGCGCGACGGACGGCAGCATGCGCACGTCGTCCTCGACGGTTCCCGGGAGGTCGAAGGCGGACTCCTCGCGGGCCTGGCGCAGAGCCAGACGGCGCTCGGTCATCGTCAGCCCAAGGCCCAGGTGCCAGCGGTCGAGCAGTTCGGCGACCGCGGTCTCGTCGTCGGGGAACGGGTATTTCTCGCCCGCGATCTTCCGGGCGATCTCGATGGCTCCCCGGCTGATCGGGAACTTCTGCGCCGGGGCGTGCTCCCACTCCAGGGTGTGCCAGCGGCGGGTGTCCGGGCGGCGGAAGTAGATGTAGTTGATGTTGTCGGGGTCGACCTGGACGGGCCATAGCCCGTTGGCCTTCGGCCCGGTGTACGGGCTGGTCTCGCCCCGGTAGCCGTCCAGACCGGGGCCGTTGTAGCGGCACTTGCGGATCTCGACGCCATAGTGGTGGGTCTGCTTCCACTCGGTCTTCAGGAACTCGAAGCCGAGCGCTGGATCGCGGGGCACCTCGATGTAGCCGGCCCGGGCGATCCCGTGCTCGAACATCGCCGCCGGCGACAGCTTCAGCCCCGGTACATGGCCGTCAACGCTTCCAACTCGTGAAGGAAGAAGAACGCCTGGTCCTCCGGCCGCTCACCCCGCGAGAACAGGTCCGGACCCTTGTAGCCGGGCAGCGACTCCAGCAGCCCCTCGCGCACGGTCTTGAAAAATCTTTCAATCGGCCCTTTATCCCGGCCCGTCGCAGACGGGCCGGCTGAATGGACACGCCCAGACGCTGGCAGACGGAGGTGATGTGCTCCGAGATGAAGGGCTTGCCGTGGTCGACGACGATCGTCTCCGGCACCAGAGCCGGAGACGCGACACCGCCCTTCTTGGCCTCCTCCGGCTCCTCCTCATCCGGGTCGAGTGCCTTCCGCTCGACGAACACCGTGCGGGGGATGCCGTGGTCGGGCCACACAGCGTGCGCCGGCCAGTCCTTGCCGGCCGGACGGGGGCGGAAAGTCTGGAACATCACGGCCGCGACGTCGATGGACGACGTGGACACCGGTGTAACCCTCACCCCGCACACGCACCGGTCATACCAGTCCATCGCGACCGTCAGTTCGGCCTGGACCCACTTCATCGTGATCGGGTCCATCGCGAAGACATCCAGGCGCGTGGTGTCCATCAGCAGGTGCTCGCCCAGCCTCGTGGGCCGCAGCTTCCCGTACGCGCCCGGCGGCCGGGTGGCGATGTCCCGGTTGCGCTTCGTACTCAGCCGGAAGGTCGGCAGCCGCCGCTCCAGCTCCTCGAGCCACCGGTATGCCGTCGCGCGACCGGGCAGCTTCACCTCGCCCTCGCCATAGCGGGCAACGAGGCGCGGGCCGACGGAGCGGATCACCTTCCCACGGGTCGGCTTCGAGTCCTTCCCGTGCTCGGCCATGATCTCCAGGGCCATCTCCACCCACCGCACGTCGGCCCGGCCCAGCCCTCCCATGTCACCGCTCCCACGATCCGGACCGCCGCGTACGAGCCCGGCTTCCCGGTCGGTGAGGAAGGCGCGCACCCACCGCTTGATGGTCCGTACGCTCACACCCAACTCGGTGGCCTTCGCCCCGTATCGCTGCAGCTTGGGTACCGTGGCCGCGTACTGCGGCCGGGGCTCGCCCGGCTCCGCGAGTTCGTCGCTGCCCGACCGGAAGCCGGTCAGGACCTCGTTGATATGGGCGGCCCGCTCCCGAACCTCGGCAAGCTCCTCTTCGCTGAGCAGAGCGAACAGCACCGAGGCCGTCTCGCGGTCGTCGTCCGATTCCGGCCCCGGTCCGGTCGCGATGACCTGGGCCCGGCCAGAGGCGAGCACCTCGCGCAGCGACAGACGGAACCTGCGGCCCGGCCCGTCACGGACCAGCACCTCGTTGCCGGCCGCCGAGCCGAACATCTCCTCCACCACGACGACTTCACTGTCGTACCTCAGCCTCGTGCCCACCCCGACACGTACAGCGGCTCCGGTCACATGCCCTCCTCCACGAGACCCCGGCCTCGTGACCCGACAGATCTGCTCGAGCTGCTCCTCGTTGCGTGCGGATTCGTCCTCGGGCTCCTCGATGGGGCGGGGCAGGTCGCGTCTGCCAGCGCCAATCACCGTGGCCAGGCCCTGGCGCAGGATGTGGCGCTCGGACAACGGCTCCGTCAGGTCCGTCACAAAATGCTGGCACCACAACAGCCGCAGCACCGCGGCCCTCACCCGCCAGTCCGGATGACGGGGGAAGGCATGAAACGCCTCGCCCAGCGTCGCCCCGTACAGATCTGTCGCCCGGATCTCCGCGAGCAGGTCCTCGTCGAAGAGCCAGCTGCGGCGATAGCCCGCGAGGAACCGCAGGTTCGCCAGTTCAGCTTCTGGCGGCTCGGACCACACTTGGAAATCCCAGCCGCGCGACAGAACGACCTCGCGAGCCCAGCCGAGCGCGAAGCTCACCTTCGGGCGGGTGAGCAGGTGCCGCGGCTTGACGTCCACGACCAGCGGAACGTCCTTGTCGCGCATCACGAGGAAGTCGGGTACATGGCGGCTCCGGCGACCGTCGACGGTGGTGGACAGCAAGAACGGCTGGGCGAAGACGGCCGTCACATCCTGGGCGAAGTCGGCGTAAAGCAGTCGTGTCAGCTCAAGGCGCGACTCGTAGGCGACGTGGTCACGCATGGTGGACGACCAGTACAGGCCGGAATAGTGCTTCTGTCCCTCTCTCCAGCGGAACGTACGCCAAGGGATCGAGGGCTCGAAGACGTCGATGGCCGTCGTCGACCAGACCAGGTCCTCGTCGATCTTTCCGTCCGTACGACGGAGGCTCATCGAGACTTCGCCGATCACACGCGACATGCCCCACCCCCGAGCAGCAGGAGCGGGGCGCGGAGCTCCCGGTCTCAACCAGCTGCGACATTCCCACGATCAAGCGGGAGAGCGCCGCTGCATAGAACGAGACCGGGAACAGCACTACGACGAGTGAACTATCAGACAGGAGCGCGTCTCACCGCGTTGTCCCTTGGGCCGGACAAGGACCGGGGAGAACACAACTGTGAGAGTCCTTCCGCGGCCCGGGACTGGTCCCTGCCAGGCTCGGCGCTCGTGGGACCACCTCGTCGAGGCGGTCGGCACTGCCGGAGACGGGCGCCATGGCTGCCCTGGAGGCCGCACCGACCGAAGCGGGCCTCGGGGCCGGACCCGCTGCTGGGCGACTTCGCCGCCGTGGGAGCTGCGCGCCCTCGTGCGCTTCGCGGACGCCGCCGGTCGGCTGCACCGATACGGAATCGACAGACCGATTGGAGTAGTGGTCATCCGACCAGCAGTGGCTGCACGACGCTGCTTGATCGGAAACCTGCGCGGCGCCCTACGGGAGGGCTTCAGGTCATGGACCACCACTCCGGACTTTTAGTCCAGGGTCTGGACGTTTACTATAGTCGGCGTCCTGGGCTGGATGAGACTGAGGGATGGTGTGATGGCCGACGACAGCGCGGATGCGATCCTGGCGGCGTTGCTGCCCGTCATCGATGGGCTGGCGGCGACGTTCGGGCCGACGTGTGAGGTCGTGCTGCACGACTACCGGCGGGGTGAGCAGTCGGTCGTGGCGGTCTCCGGCGCGGTGACCGGCCGCAAGGTCGGCGGCGCGCTGAGTGAGATCGGCCTGGCCGTGCTGGCCCAAGGGGACGCGGCGGCTAACGACATCAACTACGTGACGCGCACCGGGGACGGGCGCATCATCAAGTCCTCGACCATGCCGTTGCGCGATGGTTCGGGCCACGTGTTCGGGGCGCTGTGCGTCAATGTCGACGTCACGGCTCTGCGGCAGGCCGGCGACCTGCTGACGGCACTGGCGGGGACGCCGCCCGTGCAGGTGACGGCCACCACGTTCAGTAACGACTTCGACGACGTGGTCGACGCGCTCGTCCGGGCCGAGGAGGTGTCCCGTGGCAAGCCGGTGAGCAGTCTGACCCGAGTGGAGCGGCTGGCCCTGCTCCAAGTCCTGGATCGGCGCGGTGTCTTCTCGGTTCGCAACGCGGTGCCGCGGGTCGCCGAACGGCTCGGCGTGTCGCGCTCGGCGGTCTACGCGGATCTCAACGAGTGCCGCAAGACGCCGCCGGCCGACCCGCCACACCGCAGCGACGGCGAGGCCCCGGCGGCACGGCAGGACCGAACGCCGCGGACCGAGGAGAGTCCCGGCGCCGTGCGGCGGCCGGCCCCGACCAGCAGTGAGGAAAGCCGATGACCCACCTCGAACAGGCGCTGACGGGCCGGAGAACCCTCGACGATCCGGACACCCCGTTCCTGGCTCTGGACACGGCCACGGTGAGAGCGAACATCAGCCGGCTGCGCGAGCACCTCGACGGGCTCGGTGTCACGCTGCGGGCCCACGTCAAGACGGCCAAGTCCCTCGACGTGGCCTCGCTGCTGTACGACGGGCAGCCGGGACCGATCACGGTGTCGACGCTGGCGGAGGCCGAGGCGTTCGCCGACGCCGGCTACCGGGACATCCTGTATGCGGTGGGCATCACGCCGCACAAGCTTGACCGGGTGATCGCGCTGCGGGAGCGCGGCGTGGACCTGACGGTGCTGCTCGACAGCGTGGAGCAGGCCGCCGCACTCGCTGCCGATCGCGTGGGGATGTCCGGTATTCCGGCGCTGATCGAGGTCGACTGCGACGGTCACCGCGGTGGGGTGCGACCTGACGACCCCGTACTGCCAGCCATCGCGCGGACCCTGCGCGACGGCGGCGCGGTCCTGCGGGGTGTACTCGTCCATGCCGGCGAGTCGTACTACGCCGACGGCGAGGAGGAACTGCGCGCCGCCGCCGAGAACGAGCGCCGGTGTGCCGTGCAGGCCGCCGAGGTGTTGAGGGCGGCCGGTCATGAGGCGCCGGTAGTGAGCGTGGGTTCGACGCCGACCGCGCACTTCGCGACCGACCTCACCGGCGTCACCGAGGTCCGGGCCGGCAACTTCGTCTTCTTCGACCTCGTGATGGCCGGGATCGGCGTGTGCTCCACGGCCGACCTGGCGATGACGGTGGTCACGACGGTGATCGGTCACCGTCCGGACAAGGGGTGGATCCTCACCGACGCGGGCTGGATGGCGACATCACGGGACCGCGGCACCTCGCGCCAGCGAGTGGATCAGGGATACGGCCTCGTCGCCGACCTGGACGGCACTCTCTTCGACGGCCTGCTGATGACCGACGCGAGCCAGGAGCACGGCATGCTCTCCATGCGCCCGGACAGCACCGCCGCCCTGCCCGATCTGCCGGTCGGTACGCGCGTGCGGATCCTGCCCATCCACGCCTGTGCGACCGCCGCACAGCACGACCACTACCACGTGACCGAAACCGGCTCCCGCACCGTCGAGGCCGTGTGGCCGCGCATCCGAGGATGGTAACCACCATGCATTTCCTGCCCGAGGAGCGGTCCGCCGCCCTCATCACCGAAGAGCTGGCCTTCACGGCGGTGCGGGACGCGTTGATCGCTGCCGCCGGCTCGCATGCCGAGGTCTTCCCCGCCGTCCTCGGCCACGGATCACAGGACGAGAACCGGTTCACCGTGAAGTCCGCCGCAGCGGCGCGGCTTGCCGGAGTGAAGATCGGCAGCTACTGGCCGGGCAACGCCGACAAGGGCATTCCCCGGCACAACTCCCTGGTCCTGCTCTTCGACCAGGAGCACGGCCGCATCGGTGCGGTCGTCGAGGCCGGCGTGGTCAACGCCTACCGCACCGCCGCGGCCGACGCGGTCGCCGCGAGCGTCCTGGCACGCACCGACGCCACCACCCTGACCATCTTTGGCACGGGCCACCAGGCCCTGTACGAATGCGCGGCGGTCGCCCGCGTGAGTCCCATCAGCACCATCCATGTCGTCGCCCGCACCCCCGAGCGCGGCGAGCATTTCCTGGCCCAGCTGGCCGAGCGAGGGCTCGCCGGCCGGCTCACCCCTGCCGAACAGGCGTGCCGCGCCGCCGACATCATCGTCACCGCCACCACCGCCACCGCGCCTCTCTTCGACGGTGCGTGGGTGCGCCCCGGCACCCACATCGCCAGCATGGGCTCCGACGCACACGGCAAACAGGAACTGCCTCCGCAACTGCTGAACGAGGCACGCCTGTTCTGCGACCTTCCCTCCCAGGCGGTCCGCATCGGGGAGCTGCAGCACGTCGCCGACCTCATCGACGACGGCACCCTCGCAGTCACCGCCGTGGGCGACGTCCTGACCGGGCAGGCCAAGGGGCGCCACAGCGAGCAGGACATCACCGTGTTCGACAGCTCCGGCATAGCCCTGCAGGACCTCTTCGTCGCCGACGCCCTCCTGCACGCCGCCACACCCGCCGCCGGAGCCACCACATGACCCACACAGCCAGCTCGACGCCGACCACCATGGCGCTGCAGTGTGCCGCGTGCAGCCACACCCATCCGCTGGGCGACCTGGCCTGGCGGTGCGCGAACTGCCACGGCGTCCTCGACCTCGTCGGGTTCACACCGATCATGCCCACGACCGCCGACCTCGCCACGCGTCGCCCCAGCCTGTGGCGATACGCCGAAGCCCTCCCGATCGGCGAACCGCACGACATCACCATGGGCGAGGGCATGACCCCCCTGGTCACCGCGCCCGGCCTGCCCGGCGTCCAACTCAAGGTCGACCACCTCATGCCGACCGGATCCTTCAAGGACCGCGGCGCGGTGATGCTGGCTGCCCTCGCCGCCCGCCTCGCCGTGTCCCGGCTCATGGCCGACAGCAGCGGCAACGCGGGAACCGCCGTCGCCGCCTACGCCGCCCGCGCCGGCATCGCCTGCGACGTCTACGTACCGGAGAGCACCTCAGCAGGCAAGGTCGCGCAACTGCGCGCCTACGGCGCCACCGTGCACCAGATCCCCGGCACCCGCGAAGACACCGCCCAGGCGGCAGCCCGAGCCGCCGACGAGCCGGGCGTCTTCTACGCCAGCCACGTCTACCACCCTCTTTTCCTGCACGGCACCAAGACTTACGTGCTGGAGCTGTGGGAACAGCTCGGCGGCCGACTGCCCGACACCCTCGTCCTGCCCGTCGGTAACGGCACCCTCGTGCTCGGCGCCTACCTCGGCTGCGCCGAACTCCTGAACCAAGGACTGATCGACCGGCTGCCGCGGATCGTCGCGGTCCAAGCCGCCGGCTGCGCACCGCTGGCCACCGCCTTCGCCGACGGCCAGCCGGAACCGAGCGACGTCCCCGCGTACGGCACCGTGGCCGAGGGCATCGCCATCGCGCGCCCCGCCCGCGGCTCCCAGATCCTCACCGCCGTCCGGGCCACCGGCGGCACCATCGTCACCGTCACCGACGACGATGTGCGCGCCGCCCACGCCTCCCTGGCCCGTTCGGGCCTCTACGTCGAACCGACCTCTGCCGTGTGCTGGGCCGCCGTACAAGCCGGGCTGATCCCCACCACGCCCCGGCACGACGGCCTTCCCACCGCTGTGGCACCCCTGTGCGGCAGCGGACTCAAGTCCAAGCCTCCGGCCTGAGCACCGACGGGTAACCCCATGCATATCCATGTCATCACCACCGGCGGCTCCATCGACGTCGAGTACTCCCTCCAGGGCACCCTCGTCATCGGTCAGCCGATGGCAGTGCCCATCCTCGAACAGGCCCGCACGCTCCACAAGTTCACCGTCGAGAGCGTGTGCCGTAAGGACAGCGCCGCGTTCGACGACGCCAACCGAGACCTGATCCGCCACCACGCCCGGACCGCCGACGCCGAACACATCCTCATCACCCACGGCACCGACACCATGACGACCACGGCCGAACACCTGCGTGAGGTGACCGGCAAGGTCATCGTCATGACCGGGGCGATGCAACCAGCACGGATGACCGACAGCGATGCCCCCTTCTACCTCGGACTCGCCGTCGCCGCCCTGCAGACCCTGCCCCACGGGGTCCACATCGCCATGAGCGGCCGAATCTTCCCTGCCGGGCAGGCAAAGAAGGACCGCGCGCGAGGAATATTCATCTGATCTCGGCCGCTCGGCGCTACCACGCGTGCCCGACAGCTCTCACTAGTCCTGGCCGTACGCTCTGATCCGGACCCTGATCTCCATCAACGCGGGAAACCCCCACCCTCCCGAGTGACGGAACTGACAGGTGCCGTGAGAATCGAGCCCCCAGCGACGCGCGAAATGCGAACCTACATCAGCTGACATCGGTCGTCGACGGCGCAGGGCAGGGCCTGACGCTGACGTACGCGTCTGGCAAGCTGTCGTCCGTCAAGGACGCGGCCGGCCGCACGACCAGCTTCACCCTGAACGCAGACGGCCTGGTCACCAAGGTGAGCCTTCCGGACGCCACTTCGGTCTCCTACGCCTACGACGCCGGCAAGCGGCTGTCCTCGTACACCGACCCGGCGGGCGGCAGGGTCAGCAACACTTACGACTCGTCCGGCAGGGTCACCTCCCAGACGGACCAGAACGGTAAGAAGACGACGTTCACGTGGGATGGCAGCCGCGAGTCGCACATGACAGCCCCGGACGGCGGGGTGTGGACCGACGTCTACTCCGGCAACGTGCTGCTGGAGAGCATCGACCCGTACGGCAAGCGCGTCTCCTACAGCTACGACCGCTCTCTGCGCCCCGTCGAGATCACCGACCAGCGCGGCAGCACCACGTCGATGACGTACGACAGTGCCGGTCGGATGCTCACGCGCAGCGCGCCGTCGTCGCTGGGCTAATCGGAGAGCTGGACCTACGACAGCGCGGGCAACATCCTCAGCCACACGGACGGCCGCGGCAACAAGACGTCGTACACGTACACGGCACTCGGCGCCCTGGCGACCGTGACCACACCGCGCGGCAAGACCACGACGTACGGCTACGACACAGCGGGCAACCGGACTTCAGTCACCACCCCGCTCGGTGAGAAGACGACGTTCACCTACGACGGCGCAGGCCGCATCACCGCCAAGACCGACCCCCGCGGCAACGTCACCGGTGCCGACCCGCTGGGCCGCACCACCACCTACGGCTACAACGGCGCCGAGCAGCTGACGTCCGTGAAGAACCCGGCGGGCAACACCACCACCTTCGCGTACGACGACGCCGGCAACCTCACCAAGACCACCGATCCGGCGGGCAAGTCCGTCACCCGCACCTACGACGCGCTCGGCAACCTCACGTCGGAGACCGATCCGCTGGGCAACAAAGCGACCTACACACACGACAAGGTCGGCCGTCTGCTGAGCTCGGTTTCCGCGCGCGGCAACGTCACCGGAGTCGACCCGGCCGCTTACACGACGAGCTACGCCTACGACGCCGCGGGCAACCGCACCAAGGTCACCGGCCCCACCGGCGCGGCCGTCACCACCGAGTACGACGCCGTGAACCGACCGGTCAAGGTCTCCGACCCGCTCGGCAACGCGACCAGCTACACCTACGACGCCGTCGACAACGCCACCAAGGTCACCGACGCCCTCAGCAAGAGCATCACGTCCGTCTACGACAAGAACAACAGACTGACCAGCACCACCAACCAATTCGGCAAGACCACCACCTACACCTACGACGCCGACGGCAACCTGCTCAGCCGCACGTCTCCCCTGGGCAACAAGGAGAGCTGGACCTACGACGGCGACGGCCGCAAAGCCACCGCAGTCGACCCGCGCGGCAACGCCACCGGCGCCGACCCCGCCCAGTACACCACCACGTACGCCTACGACGCGGCCGGCAACCTCACCTCCGTCACCGACCCGCTCGGCGGCGTGACCACCACCGCCTACGATGCGGCCGGCAACGTCACCAAGCGCACCGACGCCGACAAGCGCGTCACCACCTACGGCTACGACCAGCTGGACCAACTCACCACGGTGACAGCCGCCGACGATGGAAAGACGACCTACGACTACGACTCGGCCGGGAACGTCGCCAAGCGCACCGACGCCAACAGCCACATCACGTCGTACGCCTACGACGCGGCCCGCCGCCTGACCACGATCACCGACCCGCTCAACCGCGTGACCTCATACGCGTACGACGCCGAGGGCAAGCTGACCAAGAAGACCACCCCGCGCGGCTCGACCAGCTACACCTTCGACCCGCGCGGCCTGCTCACCAAGGTCGACTACTCGGACACCACGCCCGACGCAACCTTCGCCTACGACGCCGCCGGGCAGATGCTCACCCGCAAGTACTCCGACGGCAACACCATCAGTTACGCCTACGACAACGACGGCCGCACCTCGTCCATGACCGCTGACGGGGTCACCACCAACTACACCTGGGATGCTGCAGGCAACCTGACCCGGTCCGCACTGCCCAACACTGAAACCGAAGACCGCGCCTACGATCGAGCCGGACGGCTGACAGCGGTCACCTCGTCCAAGTCGGGCGCCACCGTCACCAAGACGGCGCTCACCCTGTCCGCCGCCGGGCTGCCCACCCACGTCGACGTCACCCGCGCCAGTGTCGGCACCGGCGGCTATGACCTGACGTACGACGCGGCGGGCCGTCTCACCTCCGGCTGCTTCCCGCAGCCCTGGGTCACCGGCTGTGCATCCAGCCGTACCACCTCCTACACCTACGACAAGGTCGGCAACCGCCTGACCTCGACACTGGGCACGACATCCACCAGCTACACCTACGACGCCGCCGACCAGCTCACCTCGACCACCACCGGCACCACGACCACCGCCTACGACGACAGCGAGGGCAACCAGACCAAGGCAGGCGCCGACACATACACCTACGACCTGGCCGGACAGATCTCCGCCGCTACCGTCGCAGGCGCCAACTACACCTACGACCACGACGCCAGCGGAAACCAGGTCACCACCAGCAAGGACGGCACGGTCACCAACCGCACCCAGTGGGACCCCAACGCCCCCCTGCCGATCCTGGCCACCGAATACGACGGCGCCTGGGCGATCAAGCAGTCCTACCGCTACGACCCGCTGGACCAGCCCACCGCGACGAAAACTGGTTCGGGCGCGCTCTTCTACTACCACCACGACACCCAGGGCTCTCCCGTCGACGTCACCAACGGCACCGGCACGCTGTACCAGCGCTGGGCCTACGACCCGTTCGGCACCCGTGTGCTGAACACGACCACCACCGGCAACCTCGACCTGCACGCCCGCCAGTACAACACCGCTACCGGCCGCTTCAACCGCCCCGACCCCGCCACACGGAGCCTCACCACCCCATACGTCTCGGCGTACGCCTACGCCGACAACCAGCCCACCCACCTCACGGACCCCAGCGGTCTGGCGCCCGGCAACCCCGACGACGAGCACGTCGAGAGCTTCGGCCAAGTACTCGGCATTTTCGGTGATGCTTTCGTCGACGTCTTCAAGTCGCCTTTCGTGTTCCTCGGAGACGTGCACGATGCGTTCACGGGAGAGAACGGCGGCGCCGGAGCCTTCGTCGACAAGTACCTTCCCGTCCGCCCGGCCTACCGGCTCTACCGTGCCGAGTACATGCTGCGGCAGCAGGGGTGCGACGCGCTGGCGGACCTGTACGCCGATGCCGCCGAGGAACTGACCAAGCAGATTGTCCTCGTGGGGGTTGGCGGCCTCACAGGGTGGCGGCGAGCCGCCGTTTTCCCTGAGAGCACCACGATCAAGGTCGGGAACCTGCGATTCGGTCCAGGTGGCGGGGGAGTGACACTCGGGTATGGAGGCATCCCCTACAAGACGCCCATCACCGCTCAGCTCAAGGCACTGGTGAACCCACAAGGCGGCGGGACGAACTGCCGTGCCTGCGCTGTGGCAGTTGACCGCCTGCTCGCTGATGCGTCTCCGTCTTCGGCTCCCGGAGCACTCAAGGAAGGCCCTACGGCGCCTATCGAGGCGTTGTACGGCGGAAGGAGTTTCAAGAAGTCGACGCTCTCCCGCATCGTGCACGAGATCAAGTCTTCAGGAGATGGCGCCAGAGGTATCGTCATGGGCCAGAAAGGCAGGCAGGCGCATGTCTTCAACGTCGTCAACGTCAAGAGGGATGTCGTGTTCCTGGACGGCCAGACGGGGCACGCTGATCTCTCGACGTGGCGAAACTTCTCCCTCCTGAGGACGGACTGATGCTGGACATGGAACAGGCGACCAGGCTCGCCCAGGAGTTTCTCGACAGAGAAGTGAGCCATGAAGGCATGACCTTCGCGCTGGTCGAGGGAGAGCGTGCCCAGGTTGAAGGCAAGTTCTACTTCGACTGCCAGTCGGTCGCCTACCTTCGCAGCGGAGACTTCCGGGACATGGCAGTCGGCACGGGATATGTGTGTGTCGACGCAGAGACCGGGAAGTGCCACATGCTGGGAGCGGTGGAGTCCGCCCAGCTCGACCTGTTCTGACACCGGCCCATGGCCCGCGACGATCGCAGTCCGCACACAGCCGCAAGACACCCGCTCAAGACCCCCGCACCCCATCGCCACCAATCGCAAAAAGACCAGGTCAGCGACCCGTAGGAGACATCACCGCAGGTCACCGACCCGGCCCGTTACCAGGAGACCAAGAAGGCCTGACCCCGGCCTCGTTTTTCCGCGTGACCGGCGAGCGGTGCACCATCGCCGGTCGACGGAGCCCTCGAAAGGGCCCGGTCGCTCTCCGGTCGGGCCCTTTTCCCGCGTCGAGGCGCTCAGTGACGGTGACGGCAGAGCAGGATGCCGGCCCTGCACTTGACCTCGAACGCCCCGTGCCGCGCGATGTGTTCGTCGAGGATGGCGCGCGCCCGCTCGATGGTCGCGGCGAAGGGCACGTCGTGCTGGTCGGCCCAGGCCCGGTAGGAGGCCAGGTGCGTGATGACCGGATCGGGATCGTGGACCGTGACGGTGCCGGACAGCTCGATCCGCTCCACGCGGCCGAAGCCCTGCCCCAGAAGGGAGGGCGCCTTCTCCAGAGTGAAACGAGCACTGAGCGAGATACGGTCCGGCCCGCGACCGGTGCCGAGAACATCATCCGCGGCCCGCCGCCACAGCTCGAAGAGCTCCGCCTTGTCCCGGCCGCTGTTGGTCGAGACGACCAACAGCCCGTCACGGCGCACCACCCGTGACAGCTCCCCGACCGCCTGCGGAATGTCGGGGACGTGGTAGAGCATGTGCATCGCCAGGGCGGCGTCCACACTCCCCGAAGCCAGTGGCAGCCGGCCGGCGTCCGCCACGGCCACCGGCCCGGGGACGCCGGCGAGGATGCCGGGCGCGATGTCCAGGCCGAGCAGGTCCAGGTCGGGCCGGTCCTGGCGCAGCCGCTGGATGAACTTCCCGTTGCCGCAACCGACATCGACCACACGCCCTCGCCCACGCACCCCGCGCAACCGCTCCACGACCATGCCCGGCAGGTCGTGACGGGGCGTCTGCCACTGGTAGAGCGACTGGCGCGCGGCCAGGTCCCGGTCACTGCTGTAGGCCCGCCCGGCAAGGCGGTTCCGGTCGGTGATGGCGGCGTCGTCCGAGGCAGGGAATTCGGTCACGTCGGCAGCTCCGGGAGGTCAGTGGGGGGACGTGAGGCCGTCACGCACGGTCCGGTCGCTGCGGCGGGTGGGGAGGCCAGGGCCCGAGGGTGGGCAGCCCCTGTGCCGCCACTGGCGGCGTCGTGGGTGTACGCCCGGCCGGCCAAGCCGCCAGGTCGCGTACCCGTCCGGTGATCTCCGGGCCCGGGCCGTCGCCGACGGACCACTGTCGGGGCATGTCCTCGGCGCGTACGCGCGTGCCCGCCGGGAGTCGGCAGAGGAGGAAGTCGACGGTGTGAGCGGCGAGTTCCTCGGGCCAGTCGTCCGGACGCACGCCGAGGTCCAGGTCGACCATGTGGATCCATACCTCGCGCCAGCGCGCAAGGACCGTCGCGGCGAGGTCCGCGTTGCGGAAGGTGACCGGCCGGGTCCAGTCCGCCTCGTCGGCGACTCGTGCCCACACCGCCTCCAAGTGGGCCACTGCTCCGGCGAGTTCGGCGCGGTGCTCGGCGGCGCAGCGCGTGCTCCGCGAGACGGGCGAACATCCTCGCGTTGTCGGTCAGATGCGCGAGTACGTGGCCGCGCGACCAACCGGAAGGGCGGAGTCCCCGGCGACCTGCTGGTCGTCCAGTCCGGCGGCGACTCTCTCCAACGTCCGGTGGGCTTCGATCACTGCCGCGACGGGAGGCTGCATACGTCACCACCGCCCTACGGGGCGACGGTCGGGACGGCAGCACTCGGGACCTTGGCGGCGAGTTCTCTCAGGGGCTCACCGCTCAGCCGGCACACCGTCCACTCGTCCAGGAGCTCCACCCCGAGCGACTTGTAGAAGTCGATCGTCGGCTCGTTCCAGGCCAGCACCCACCACTCGAAGCGCTCGTAGCCGTTGCGCAGGCAGGTCGCGGCGAGTGAGGCGAGCAGGGCCTTGCCGTGGCCCCCGCCTCGGGCGTGCGGTCGTACGTAGAGGTCCTCCAGGTGCATGCCTCGTGTGCCGGTCCAGGTCGAGAAACTCGGGAACCACAAGGCGCAGCCCACGACGTCGCCCGAGTCGTCGTCCTCGGCGATGAGTGCGAAGGCGGCGGGGTGCTCGCCGAACAGCGCCGCGCGGAGTTGCTCCTCGGTGGCCCGGGCCTGCTCGACGGCCCGTTCGTATTCGGCGAGTTCGCGGATCATCGCGCGGATCTCGGCGACGTCGTTCACAGTGGCAGCCCGGATCATACAGAGGATCATGGGTCACCGCGCCGAACCGTGTCCATCCTGTTCAGGATGCTGGGCCTGGCCCCCGGCCGCCCGTACCGCCGCCCCCGGCCAAGCGCTCTCCGGCCGGCCGGGTGGACGACGTCCTGGCCGTCGCGGCGGACGTACGGCGGCTGAAGGAGACCGGGGACGCGGTGGTGTTCATACCGGCGGCCGGCGCGACACCGCCCCGGTCTCCCCCGGCGACTTCACCGGTCTGCGGGACGTCGCACTGGCGAAGAACCCGGTGGCGTCGGGAACGTTGAAGGGCGAGGAGGCGGATCCGGCCCGGATACGGTCGGCGATGCTCGCACAGCGGCGGACACTGCTGGTCACCGATGCGCCGGAGGTGGCGCGGGCCGTGAAAGGGAAGCGGGACAAGGCCAAGACCGCCGTGCTGGAGGAGCACTTCAGGGCCGCGTCGGACTTACAGGTCCGGGTGCGGCGGGTGACGGTGTACGAGCAGGTCGGGCCGGCGGAGGAGACCTGAGCCGGAAGGCCTCCTCCGGTTCACGACCCGGTCAGTGGAACTGCGGCACGATCAGGTAGATCCCGTACGCCACCACCGCCGCGCAGGCCAGGAAGCACAGCCCGGCCTGGGCGACGCCGAGGGAGGACGTACCGCCGCCCTCCGCACGCGCCCCTTCGTAGCGGGCCAGGCCCAGCACACCGAGGGCGAAGACGGCGACCACGGCCACCGTCACGGCGAGGCTCACCGCGGTGACCTGGCCGAGTGCGGTCCAGTCGAGGCTCATGGATGGAACTCTCCTTGCTTTCAGAAATGGTTGCCGTAACGGCCCTTTCTCAGGCCGCCGTCCCGACCCGCTCCGGCTCCGCGCCGCGGATCGTGACCTCGTGGGCGTCGTTGACGTTGTGCGCGGACACCGGGTTGCGGCGGGAGACGAGGACGATGCCGCCGGCGACCGCGGCGCCGATCAGCGCGACCACGGCCGTACCGAGGTCGCCGCCGTGGGTGACCACGCTCGCGGAGACGCCGCCGACCAGCGCGGCGGCGGGCAGAGTGATCAGCCAGGCCACGACCATGCGACCGGCCACGCCCCAGCGGACCTCCGCGAGACGGCGGCCGAGTCCGGCGCCGAGGATGCTGCCGGAGGCGACCTGGGTGGTGGACAGGGCGAAGCCCAGGTGGGCCGAGGTGAGGATGACCGTCGTGGAGGCGGTCTCGGCGGCGAAGCCCTGCGGGGACTGGATCTCCGTCAGGCCCTTGCCCATGGTGCGGATGATGCGCCAGCCGCCGAGGTAGGTGCCGAGGCCGATGGCCAGGCCGGCGGAGGCGATCACCCACAGGGGCGGGCCGGCGTCGTGGCCGAGCGCGCCCGCCGAGATCAGGGTGAGGGTGATGACGCCCATCGTCTTCTGCGCGTCGTTGGTGCCGTGGGCCAGCGAGACCAGCGAGGCCGAGGCGACCTGACCGATCCGGAAGCCTTTGGTGACGGACTCCTTGCGGGCGCGAGAGGTGAGCCGGTACGCCAGGTACGTGGCCAGCAGCGCCGCGACTCCCGCGACCACCGGCGAGGCCACCGCCGGGATCAGCACCTTCTCGACAACCTTGTCGAAGTGCACGCCGTGCGCCCCCGCACCGACCCAGACGGCCCCGATCAGCCCGCCGAACAGCGCGTGCGACGAACTGGACGGCAGCCCCACCAGCCAGGTGAGCAGATTCCACAGGATCGCCCCCACGAGCCCCGCGAAGATCATGCCCGGAGTGACGAGTGTGTCGTCCACGATGCCGCCGGAGATCGTCTTGGCGACCTCGGTGGACAGGAAGGCGCCGACGACGTTCAGCACGCCGCTGATCAGCACCGCCGTCCTCGGTTTGAGCGCCCCCGTGGCGATGGAGGTGGCCATCGCGTTCGCCGTGTCGTGGAATCCGTTGGTGAAGTCGAAGGCGAGGGCCGTCACGATGACGACCGCCACCAGGAACGTGATGTGGTCCATTCCCCAATGCAAACAAGGACGGGCCAATGCGGGGCGAACTGATGGCAAAGCACGTCCCAGGACCTGGCACGCGGTTGGTGAGGGTCCTGCAAAGCGGGCGTGGTGAGCGCTTGGTCCGGCGTACGACTGCCCCGGCCTGAGGGCCGCGCCGACCGGCGGTTTTACGATCACTCCATGAGCATCCGCTGGACCTACGCGTTCATCGACCGTCCCGCCGGGTCCTTCGCCCGGGCCCACGCCTTCTGGAGTGCGGTGACGGACACCGAGCTGTCCGAATTCCGGGGCGAGCGGGGGGAGTTCGTGACGCTGGTGCCGCGCGGCGGGGCGGACGCCTGTGTGAAGGCGCAGGGCGTCGACTCGGGCGCGGGCGGCGCGCATCTCGACTTCGCCGTGACGGACGTACCGGAGTTCGTGAAGGCGGCGCTGGGGCGCGGTGCGCGTCTCGCCGCCGGACACGAAGGGTGGGCCGTACTGTGCTCTCCCGCCGGGCAGTTGTTCTGTGCCGTGCCCTGGCACGGGGAGTCGGCGCGGCCGCCCGTGGTGCGCGGCAGCCGTCTCGACCAGGTCTGCGTGGACGTGCCGCCATCGCGGTACGACGCCGAAGTCGCCTTCTGGAGCGGGCTGCTGGAGGGCTGGGCGGCGGCGCCCGGCTCGCTCCCCGAGTTCCATGTGCTCAGGCCGCCGGCCGGGCTGCCGGTGCGCATCCTGCTCCAGCGGCTCGGCGAGGAGCGGCCCACCACCGCCCACCTCGACCTCGCCTGCGCGGACATCCCGGCGACCCGCGCCCGGCACGAGGAACTGGGCGCGGTCTTCGTGTCGCAGGGTGCCCACTGGACGGTGATGCGCGATCCGGCGGGCGGCATGTACTGCCTGACGGCCCGCGACCCGGAGACGGGCGGACTGGCGGCTAACGCGTCCTGACGAAGCAGAGCACTTCACCGTCCTCGTCGGGCGTGGGGCACGCCGACCTCCAGCGCTCCGGCAGCGAGGGCGTAGGGCCGGCGTTCTCCCAGCGGTAGGGCCCCGGCGGCTCGGCCGAGTCCCGCAGCCACAGCGTCGCCCCGCCCGCGACGGCCACGAGAATCACCCACACCACCAGGGCCCACCGCCACAACCGGCGCCCTCCGGTCACGTCCACGCCGCCACGTCCACCACGGCCGCCACCGGAATCGGCCCGTACACATGCGGGAACTCCTCGCCCCCCGGCTCCGGTGCCTCGTACTTCAGCGGCACGTCCAGCCGCGCCGGGTCCACGACCAGCACCACCAGGTCGTCGGGGCCGTCGTAGGAGCCGTACACGAAGGCCGCCACGGTCGGGAGCTGGTCGCGGGTCGAGCAGTGGATGAAGCCCTCCTCCTCAAGGGTGCGGCCACGGGTCGACATCTCGTACGTGCCGCGCTCGCGGGCCGCGTCCCACAGGGAGCGCTCGGTGATGTGGAGGATGTACGTGTGTTCGGACATGGGGCGAGGTTACGGCCCCAGCCGGGCCGCCCGCGCGCGCAGATAGCGCTGCTCGGGCAGGCTCAGCGTCTTGGTGGCGGCGGCCTCGTAGGCGGCGCGGGCCTCGTCGCGGGCGCCGGCCCGCTCCAGGAGGTGCCCGCGGACCGCGTCCAGACGGTGCCCGGCGCCCAACTCCTCCTCCAGCGCGGCCAGTTCGGCCAGCCCCGCCCGCGGGCCCTGGACCATGGCGACGGCGACCGCGCGGTTGAGGCGTTCGACGGGGCCGGGGACGAGGCGGATGAGGACGTCGTAGAGGCCGAGGATCTCCCGCCAGTCGGTCTCCTGCGCGGACGGCGCCTCGTCGTGTACGGCGGCGATGGCGGCGCGCAGTTGGTAGGGGCCGGCCGGCCCCCGGGAGAGTGCCCTGGTCACCAGGGCGACGCCCTCGTCGATCGCGGCCTTGTCCCAGCGGTCGCGGTCCTGTTCGTCGAGGGGGACCAGCTCGCCGTGCGGTCCGGTGCGCGCGTCGCGGCGGGCGTCGGTGAGCAGCATCAGCGCGAGCAGCCCCGCCACCTCGCCGTGACCGGGGAGGAGGCGGTGGACCTCGCGGGTCAGCCGGATCGCCTCGCCGGCGAGCTCCCGCCGCTGGAGGCTGGTGCCCGAGGTCGCCGTATAGCCCTCGTTGAAGATCAGGTACAGGGTCTGCAGGACCGCGGGCAGCCGGTCCTGCCAGTTGTCGGGGCGCCCGAAGCGCACACCCTTGACCTTCTGCTTGGCCCGGCTGATGCGCTGGGCCATCGTCGCCTCCGGGACCAGGTGCGCCCGGGCGATCTCCGCCGTGGTCAGACCGCCGACGGCACGCAGGGTGAGGGCGGTCTGGGCGGGCGCGGACAGGTTCGGATGGCAGCTCAGGAAGAGCAGGGTGAGGGTGTCGTCCTCGCGGGGTGCACGGTCCGCCCCGGGCGGCGGTGCCGTGAAGGCGTCCCGTGGCGCGAGGGCGGCGACCTTCTCCTCCCGGGCCCGCCGCGCCTCCTCCGCGCGCAGGGCGTCGGTCAGCCGGCGTGCGCCGACCCTGATCAGCCAGCCGCGCGGGTTGTCCGGGACGCCGGTGCGCGGCCACTGCTCGGCCGCCGCGAGCAGTGCCTCCTGTACGGCGTCCTCGGCGCTGTCGAAGTGGCCGTACCGCCGTACCAGCGCGCCGAGGACCTGCGGCGCGTGGCGGCGCAGCAGGTCCTCGGTCTCGGTCGGGCCGGCCATCGGCGGTTCAGGCGTCCGAGGAGCCGTCCTGGATGGGCCGGATCACCACCGGGTACACGGGGGCGCCGGCGGGCTGGGGGCAGCCGAGGACGCGCTCGGCGATCTCCGTGACCCGCTCCAGGCTCGCGCAGTCCAGCACCCAGTAGCCGGCCAGCAGCTCCTTGGTCTCGCTGTACGGCCCGTCGGTGATCACCGCCTTGCCGTCGTCGCCCAGGGTGACGTGCCGGGTCTTCGCGGGCTCGGCGAGCCCCTGTCCGTCGATCATCTCGCCGGTCTCGGCGAGGTCGTCGTTGAGGGCCTGCATGTAGGCGTACATCGCCTGGACGTCCTGCTGGCTCCAGGCCACGGAGTGCTCGGACCCCTTGCCCTGCATCGCCTCGTAGTCCGCCTGCGAGCCCTGCACCATGACCAGGTACTTCATCAGTCCGCTCCTTCTGCTTGCGTCGGCTCGGGCCACCCTCGGCGGGCGGCTCTCACAGGGGACGTCGGAGCCGGGACGGGCTTCTCGACATGGTGCTCAGGAATTTTTCGCCGTGGGGGTGTCGGGCTTCGCGGTGGGGGTCCCCGGCTTGGAGGTCCCGTGCCGCTCGCGCTTCTCCTCCTGCTCGGCGCCCTCCTCGGCGTACGCCTCGCAGTCGGGGTTCTTGCACGGGCCGCCCACCCAGGTGGGGACCCAGGCGCCCAGCGTCTTGTGGCGCTTGACGACCGTGTCGACGGGCTGTCCGCAGACGGGACAGACGTGCTCTTCGCTGTCCATGCCCTCAGAGTAGGGCGGGAGCGGTCTCAGCGCTTCCTGCTGTACGTACGAACCACGGCGCCGTTGCCGAACGCGCGGACCTCGTCGAGGGTGAACTCCGTGAGGGCGAAGGGCGAGCCGAACATCGGCATGCCCGTGCCGTACACGACGGGGTAGCTCTTGATGACGAGCTCGTCGATCTCGTCGAGCAGCGCGCCGGCGAGCTGCGAGCCGCCGCACAGGTAGATGTCCAGCTCGCTTTCCTCGGCCTTGAGTTCGCGCACCTTGGCGATCAGGTCGTCGCCGATGATCTCGACGTTGGGGTCGGGTGACTCGGTCAGGCTGCGCGAGGCGACGTACTCGCGCAGGTGGGCGTACGGGCTGTTGATGCCCTCTTTCAGGGCGAGGTCGTAGCTGCCGCGGCCCTGGATGATCGTGTCGAACCGCCGGTTCTCCAGGTCGTCGAAGCCCATGGCGCGGCGGCCGTGGGTGGGCATGGTCTCCGGGTACTCCGTCTTGAGGAACTCCAGGTACTCCTCGTCGACGAAGGCGACCATCGCCGAGGCGTCGCCGTCCGGGTCGCCGATGAAGCCGTCGAGCGAGCAGGCGATGAAGTAGGTGAGCTTTCGCAAGCCGGTCTCTTTTCGTAGGGTGTCGGACAACCACTCCGGCTGTAGTGCTTCAGTTGTAGTACTTCGCTTGTAGTGGTTGCAAGGGCATTCACGGGACCGGCTGGAAGTGGGAGAGGGGATTCCGCATGGCGGGCAATCCGGAGCGGCGGGCCGCCCTCGTCGACGCGGGCGTCGAGGTGCTCGCCCGGGAGGGGGCGCGCGGTCTGACGTTCCGCGCGGTGGACGCCGAGGCGGGGGTGCCGGTGGGCACCGCCTCCAACTACTTCACCGGGCGCGACGACCTGCTCCGCCAGATCGACGCCCGGCTGCATGTGCGGCTGGCGCCGGATCCGGAGGTGATCGCCGAGCTGCTGACCCGGCCGAAGGACCGCGCGCTGGTCACCGCCTTCATGCACGACCTGATGGCCCGCGCCGGCCGCGACCGCACGGGCTATCTGGCCCTGCTGGAGATGCGTCTGGAGGCCAACCGGCGCCCCGAACTGCGCGACTCCTTCACCAAGTCGGTGCGCGGCGACCTGGAGGAGGCGATGGAGTTCCATCGCGACGCCGGGCTGCCGGGCGGCGACGACATCGTCACCGTGCTCTATCTCGCGATGCTCGGGCTGCTCCTGGAGCATCTGACCCTGCCGGACGTGCTGGAGGGCGTCCTGCCCGGAGTGAGCGTGCCGGACGGGCTGGTGGAGCGGATCGCGGCGACGATCGTGCCCGAGGGGTAGGGGGCACAGCCGGCGGAACGCTCAGCCGCGTGGTTCGCGCCACATCGGCCACATCTGGGGGCCGTCGAGGAGGTCCAGAGGGCGGCCCTCGAGCGCGAAGCCGAGGCGCTCGTACAGGCGCCGGCTGCGGGCGCTGCTCGCCTCCAGATAGGCGGCCACGCCCCGCTCGTCGCAGCTGTCGAGGACCGAGGTGATCAGCGCGGTGCCAAGGCCCTCGCCCTGTCGCTCGGGTGTGGTGCCGATCATCCACAGGTATTCGTGGGCCCGGCCCTGCGGGTGGATGGCGGCCGTCAGCCGGCCGATCTGCTCGACGCGCTCGTTGTCCGGGTCGACGGCCTCGCGCAGCCGGGCGGGCCCTTCGTCGTCGTCCTGGGCGTGCGCCTCGGCCGGCATGGACAGCCACAGCGCGCACGCCGTGCCGTCCTCGGTGACGTCGATACGGCCCTGGTCCAGCACGATGTCGGTGAACGCCGCCATCAGCCGGGGGTGGGCGCTGCGGCGATGCTCCGTCCCCGGGAACACCCAGCCACTGACCGGATCGTCCTGGAAGGCCGTGTCCAGCAGCCGGACCACCAGCTCCCGGTCCTCGTAGCCCGCCGTCCGGATCGCGACGCCCATGGTGTGTACCCGCCCCTTCGTGTCAACCGGCCTTGATCGTAAGGCGAATGGCACGGGTGTGCGGGTCCGTGGGGCCAAGTTGTCGAGATCCGGCCGGTGCCAGGATCGGTACACCCGGTCGGTGCCCGGACCGGTACACCGGGACGGGCCCCGCACACCGTGGGGATGTGCGGGACCCGCCGTTCCGGAGCCGCTCACCGGCCGTACGGGGTCAGGAACCGTACGGCCCCGACGGCTCCGGAGACTTCGACGCCCGTCACGCCCTCAGGTGCTGCGCCGGGTCACGAACTCCGCCAGGGCCAGCAGCCCGCCCGCGTCCTCCGGGTCCGGCACCGCACGCGCCAGCTCCTGCATGGCGCGGGCCATCCGGTCGGCGGCCTGCGCCTGCGCCCAGTCCCGGCCACCCGCCCGCTCGACGGCGAGCGCGGTGCGCTGCAGGTCCTCCTTGTCGTACGGCAGCTCGTACAGCGCGGCCAGTTCCGCCGCCGCCGGGCCGCCGGAGGTCAGCGCGGCGACGACCGGCAGGGACTTCTTGCGGGCGGCGAGGTCCGCGCCGGCCGGCTTGCCGGTGCGGCTCGGGTCGCCCCATATGCCGATCACGTCGTCGATGAGCTGGAAGGCGAGCCCGGCCTCCCGGCCGAACGCGTCCAGCGCCGCCACGTCCTCCTCGGCCGCGCCCGCGTACAGCGCACCCACCGCGCAGGCGCACCCCAGCAGCGCGCCCGTCTTGGCCTCGGCCATGGCCAGCACCTCGTCGAGGCCGACCTCGCCCGGGCCCCGCTTCTCCAACGCCGTGTCCGCGTGCTGACCGGCGCACAGCTCGACGACACAGTCCGCGAGCCGGGCGGCGGCGGCCGTGGACGCCGGGTGCGGGTCCTGGGCGAGCAGCCGCAGGGCCAGCGCCTGGAGGGCGTCCCCGGCGAGGATCGCGTCGGCCTCGCCGAACACCGTCCACGCGGTGGCCCGGTGCCTGCGGGTGGTGTCCTGGTCCATCACGTCGTCGTGCAACAGCGTGAAGTTGTGCACCAGTTCCACCGCGACCGCCGCCGCCATGGCCGCCGCCCGCGCCCTCGGCCCGCCGAGCGCGGTGGCCGCCGTGAGGACGAGGGCGGGACGGATCGCCTTGCCCGCGTTGCCCGCCGCAGGTGTGCCGTCCGGGTGCACCCAGCCGAAGTGGTAGAGCGCGATCCGGCGCATCGACGGCGGCAACGACTCGATGGCGGCGCGCAGTTCGGGGTCGACCGACATCCGGGCGCGCTCCAGGATCACCGCCGCCTCGGGACCGTCGAGCGGCCCCGGCATGCCGTCGCTGTCGGTCGCGATGGGCCTTCGCCTTTCGAGCGTCTCGGTGGGCGGCCGCGCCCCGGCGGGGCGTTGCTGCGTCTGCGTCATGAACTCACCCATGGCATCGCCTCGGAGAGTCGGCGGACAGTGGCACTTCCGTCAAGGGGTCTTCCACCAAGGGATCCAAGGGGCCTTCCACAACACCCCCTGGGGCCGGGCACCTACCCGGTGGGTCTACCCACGGCGACGGCACGGGACACGACGCGACGGCGGCGGGCGTTCGCGGCAGGGTCACCGCCAGCGCCCGATCTCGACGTTCTCCAGCACCCCGAGGGCGTCCGGCACCAGGACCGCGGCCGAGTAGTACGCCGTCACCAGGTACTTGATGATGGCCTGTTCGTTGATGCCCATGAAGCGGCAGGACAGGCTCGGCTCGATCTCGTCCGGGATGCCCGACTGCTGCAGCCCGATGACGCCCTGCTCCGCCTCGCCCGTACGCATGGCGATGATCGAGGTCGTACGGGCCGCGGTGACCGGGATCTTGTTGCACGGGAAGATCGGCACCCCGCGCCAGGTGGGGATGCGGTTGCCGGCCATCTCGATGGTCTCGGGGACCAGTCCGCGCTTGTTCAGCTCGCGCCCGAACGCCGAGATCGCGCGCGGGTGGGCGAGGAACAGCTTGGTGCCGCGCCGGCGGCTGAGCAGTTCGTCCATGTCGTCGGGGCTGGGCACGCCGTCGTGCGGCTGGAGCCGCTGGTCGTACTCGCAGTTGTTGAGCAGCCCGAACTCGCGGTTGTTGATGAGTTCGTTCTCCTGGCGCTCCTTCAGCGCCTCCACGGTCAGCCGGAGCTGCTGCTCGGTCTGGTTCATCGGCTGGTTGTAGAGGTCGGCCACGCGCGTGTGGATGCGCAGCACGGTCTGGGCGATGCTCAGTTCGTACTCGCGGGGCCGGGCCTCGTAGTCGACGAAGGTGTGCGGGATGTCCGGCTCGCCACTGTGGCCGGCCGCGAGGTCGACCGCCTTCTCGCCGTATTTGTTGGTGCGCTGCTCGGGGATCGCCCGCAACTGCTGGATGTGCTCGCGCAGCGAGTCCGCGCGCTCCGCGACCTGCTCGACCTCCTGACGGGGCAGCACGAGCACCGTGCAGGCGGTGACCGCGCGGGCCGTGTACTCCCAGATGGCGTCGGAGTCGAGCAGCGCCTGCTCCCCGAGGTAGGCGCCGTCGGCGAGGACGCCGAGGGATTCGTCCTCTCCGTAGGGGCCGGTGCCGAGCTTCTCCACCCTGCCGTGCGCCAGCAGGAACACCTCGTCGGTCTGGCTGCCGAACGAGGCGATCACGGCGCCCGCCGCGAACTCGCGCTGCTGGCAGCGCTGGGCGAGCTCCGAGAGCACCTCCTCGTCCTCGTACGACCGCAACGCCGGGAGCTCGGTGAGCTCGTGAGGGATGACCTCGACGCGGTCGCCGGTCTTCACGAACGTGATACGGCCGTCTCCGACGGCGTAGGTCAGACGCCGGTTCACCCGGTATGTGCCGCCCTGTACGTTCACCCAAGGCAGCATCCGCAGCAGCCAGCGGGAGCTGATCTCCTGCATCTGCGGCGCGGACTTGGTCGTGGTGGCCAGGTTCCGCGCGGCCGAGGTGCCGAGACTCTGCTGCGGCTTGCCCTGCTCCGTGCGGACCTCTTCGCCTACCGACATAAGGAATTGCCCTCCCGGTCGTACACCGGCACCGATCTGGCGCCACGCATCGCGATCTGCTACCACCGAGCTTTCCATCACGGAGCGTGCCGGTGCTATTACACGAAAGAGCGGGAATGGATCAGGCCGGGTTGGGCAAATAGAGGGCTCTTGTCCACGGGCGCGTTCGGCGGCGCGCGGGTAAAGCACGGGTACGAGGCGGCCGCGTACGGCGGCCGGCGCACGGCGTGAAGGGAGCGGCCATGGCCACACCCATGTCCGCGAGCAGATTCCTGCAGAGACTCAAGGCGGAGGGCGCGAGGGTCGTCGAGGTGGGCGACTGGAAGAACCACAACCGCAACCACGTGGGGCCGTGGGGCTCGGTGCACGGCGTGATGATCCACCACACGGTCACCAAAGGCAGCGCGCACACGGTGGAGCTGTGCCGCAAAGGCTACTCGGGGCTGCCGGGTCCGCTGTGCCACGGCGTCATCACCAAGGACGGCAGGGTCCACCTCGTCGGCTACGGCCGCGCCAACCATGCCGGCCTCGGCGACGACGACGTCCTGCGCGCGGTCATCGCGGAGCGGGCGTTACCCGCCGACAACGAGGCCAACACCGACGGCAACCGGCACTTCTACGGCTTCGAGTGCGAGAACCTGGGCGACGGGAAAGACCCGTGGCCGTCGGCCCAGCTCGAGGCGATCGAGCGGGTCTCCGCGGCGGTCTGCCGGCATCACGGGTGGACGGAGCGGTCGGTGATCGGGCATCTGGAGTGGCAGCCGGGGAAGGTGGATCCGCGCGGGTTCACCATGGCCTGGATGCGGGGGCGGATTCGGGAGCGGTTGCGGTAGGGCGTCTGGTGGTCTGGGGTTCGCGTTGATGCCTGCGGCGCCTGTGCGGGGTGTGTGGGGGTGCGCGTAGCGCCTGCGGGTGCGTTGTGGGTCGGGGACGTGGCTGCGGCTGCGTGGGGCCCCTGGTCGCCGAGTGACAATGGGCTTGTGTCCAGCACCGATCTTTCCGCTCTCCGGCCCAGGCTGCCCTCGCCCTTGGAGGAGCTGGTGGACGAGCGGTTCGGGCGGTGTGGGGTTCGGGTGGTGCTCAAGCGGGACGATCTGATCCATCCGGAGTTGGTCGGCAACAAGTGGCGCAAGCTCGCGCCGAATCTTGCGGCTGCGGGTGGTCGTACCGTCGTCACCTTCGGGGGTGCCTACTCCAACCATCTGCGTGCCACGGCCGCTGCGGGGCGGCTGCTAGGGCTGCCCACGGTGGGGGTGGTGCGGGGGCAGGAGTTGGCCGACCGGCCGCTCAACGCGTCGCTGGCGCGGTGTGTGGCCGACGGTATGCGGCTGCATTTCGTCGACAGGTCGACGTATCGGCGGAAGGGTGAGCCGGAGGTGTTGGCGGGCATTCTGGGTGCGGCGGGGGCTGAAGGGGCCTGTGTCGTGCCGGAGGGCGGGAGCAATGCCCTTGCCGTACGGGGGTGCCGGGCGCTCGGTGAGGAGTTGCGTGGGCAGGCCGATGTGGTGGGGGTCGCCTGCGGTACGGGTGGGACGTTGGCGGGGCTGGCTGCTGGGCTGGGGGGCGGGCAGCGGGCGCTGGGGGTGCCCGTGCTCAAGGGGGGTTTTCTGGGTGATGAGGTGCGGGGCTTGCAGGGGGCTGCGTTCGGGGGGCCTCGGGGGGAGTGGTGGTTGGACGAGAGGTTTCATTTCGGGGGGTACGCCCGTACCGCGCCCGAACTCGACGCCTTTGCCGTGGACTTCGAGGAGCGGCATGGGGTGCGTGTGGAGCGTCTCTATGTCGCCAAGTTGTTGTATGGGCTTCTCGTGTTGGCGGAGGAAGGGGCCTTCCCGCGCGGGTCGGTGATCGCGGCTGTCGTCACGGGGGCTCCGTTCGACGGCTGAGCCGGCTCAGTGCGCCTCCCGGTATGCCGCCGCCTCCTCCAGGTCCAGCCTGCGCAGCAGCGTCCGCAGCATCTCGTCGTCGATGTAGCGGCCGTCCCGCAGCCGCACGAACACCGCTCGCTCGGCGCCGATGACCTCGCGGGACAGGCGGCGGTAGGTGTCGTCGACCGACTCGCCGGTGATGGGGTTGGCCTGGCCCAGGCGCTCCCACACGGCGTTGCGGCGGCGGTCCAGGACGGCTCTCAGGCGGTCGGCCAGAGGGCCGGGGAGGGCGTTGCGTTCGTCGGAGAGGAGTTCCTCCAGGCGTCGTTCGGCGGCGCGGGAGGCCTGGGCCTGGGCGTTCGCCTCGGCGAGGGTCGCGGCCTGGGCGTCGCGGCCGGGGAGTTTCAGGAGGCGGATCAGCGGGGGCAGTGTGACGCCCTGGACGACCAGGGTGCCGATGACCGTGGTGAAGGTCAGGAAGAGGATGAGGTTGCGCTCGGGGAACTCCTCGCCGCCGTGCACGGTGAGCGGGATCGAGAAGGCGATGGCGAGCGAGACCACGCCGCGCATTCCGGCCCAGGAGATGACGAACGGCGCCTTCCACGTCGGGTTCGGCTCGCGCTCCCGGATCCGCGCGGACATCATGCGCGGCAGGAACGTCGCCGGATACACCCACACGAACCGCGAGACGACGACCACCAGGAAGACGGCGATCGCGTACCAGGCGGCGCGGCTGCCCTCGTACTCGCCGAGGCCCTTGAGGACCACCGGCAGTTGCAGTCCGATCAGCGCGAACACCGCCGACTCCAGCACGAACGCGACCATCTTCCACACGGCGTCCTCCTGGAGCCGGGTGGCGAAGTCGACCTCCCACGCGCGGTGGCCCAGGTACAGCGCGACGACCACGACCGCCAGCACTCCGGAGGCGTGCACCTGCTCGGCGGCGGCGTACGCGACGAACGGGATCAGCAGGGAGAGCGTGTTCTGCAGCAGCGCCTCCTTCAGGTGGGTGCGCAGCCAGTGGATCGGCACCATCAGCACCAGCCCCACGCCGATGCCGCCGAACGCCGCGATCAGGAACTCGCCGATGCCGCCGGCCCACGTGGCGCCCTCACCGACGGCGGCCGCGAGGGCGACCCGGTAGGCGGTGATCGCGGTGGCGTCGTTCACCAGGGACTCGCCCTGCAGGATCGTGGTGATCCGGGACGGCAGCCCCACGCGCCGTGCGACCGCCGTCGCGGCGACCGCGTCCGGCGGCGCCACCACCGCGCCCAGCACCAGCGCCGCGGTCAGCGGCAGACCCGGTACGACGAGATAGGCGGCCCAGCCGACGGCGAAGGTCGCGAAGAGCGCGTAGCCGACGGACAGCAGCATCACGGGGCGCATCTGTGCCCGCAGATCGAGATACGAGCTGTCCGTCGCCGCGCTGTGCAGCAGCGGGGGCAGCAGCAGCGGCAGGACGACGTGCGGGTCGAGCGTGTAGTCGGGCACGCCCGGCAGGTACGACACCACGAGCCCGACCGCGACGAGCAGCAGCGGCACCGGCACGGGCGAGCGCCGCCCGGCCGCGGCCACGGCCGCGCTCCCCGCCACCAGCAACAGCAGCGGCATCACGTCCATGCGCCTCGCCCACCCTCGCCCGCACCATCACCGGCGTCACTCAGCCGGCGCCCGCCCGCCATCATCCGCCCGCACCCACCCATCGCCGCTCGCCGCCGGCCCTCGATTTTCCGCGCGGGTGTGCGCGTGGCCGTCGTAACCTGGCAATCATGAAACAGTGCACGCACGCCGACGCGCTGCCGCACCCGGAACCAGGTCCGCTCAGCGAGACGTGTCCCGAGTGTCTGGCGGAGGGCCGGCACCCGGTGCAGCTCCGGCTGTGCCTCAGCTGCGGTCACGTCGGCTGCTGCGACTCCTCGCCGGGACGGCACGCCACGGAGCACCACAAGGACTCCGGGCATCCGGTCATGCGGACGTTCGAACCCGGCGAAGCGTGGCGCTGGTGCTTTGTCGACCACGTACTGGTGTGACGCCGACGTACGCTGGACGACTGGGGATCCGGACGGTTCGACCGTCTGACGTCTGGGTACGTCAAACCGGCGCGCGCTCTTCCCAATTGGGCCCGCAAACCCCCTAGCCACGGAGCGTATCCGTGTGTTTACTATGAGTGACAGCAAGGGGTTGGGGTCCTGGGGACAGGAAAGTTAAGAGCGCGATAGCGTCACCGCTGAACCACACATCGCGTTACCCCGAGGGGCAACCCTCGGCCCCGAAAAGCTTGTACCACCTTGGAGGTGAGGGTGTCCCAGATCGCAGGCGAGCCCGCGGCGAACCAGGACTTCGTGGAAGTCCGCTTGCCGGCTGCGGGTGCCTACCTGTCGGTGCTGCGGACGGCCACGGCCGGCCTCGCGGCCCGTTTGGACTTCACCCTCGACGAGATCGAGGACCTGCGCATCGCGGTGGACGAGGCCTGCGCGATCCTGCTCCAGCAGGCCGTGCCCGGCTCGGTGCTCAGTTGTGTCTTCCGACTCGTCGACGACTCGCTCGAGGTCACCGTCTCGGCGCCGACCACGGACGGCCACGCCCCCTCCAGGGACACCTTCGCCTGGACCGTCCTGTCCGCCCTCGCGGGCAAGGTCTCCTCCGCCGTCGACGAGGACAAAACCGTTTCGATCAGCCTCTACAAACAGCGCGGCGCGGGACCCGGGCCGGCGTGAGGAACGGGGACGGGCCGGTGCGGGACGAAGAGCGCGGCACACGGGAGCTGCCGGACACTCCCCCCTGCTCGGGCGGAGCCGGGAATCCAGGGGCGGGCCCGAGCGGTTCCCGACGCATGTCGGACGGCATCGACGGCATCCCCGAGCAGGCACGGCCGCACCCGGAGGACGACTCCGCGGAGGCCGGCTTCCTGGGCGACGGACGTCAGGACGAAGGTGCCGTGCAGGGCGCGCCTCCGGGCGGGCGGATCGGGGTCTCCCCAGTCCGAGTGGAGGCGAGGGCTCGGGAGAGGGCGACGGGCGGGACGATGAGCGAGCACGAGCGATACGCCGAAGAGGCCATGGGCGCGCACAGCGCGCAGGCCACGCAGCACGATCCGCAGGACCGCAGCGGGGCACGCGCCATGTTCCTCGAGCTGCGCAAGCTGAAGGACGGCAGCCCGGAGTACGCGGAGCTGCGCAACCAGCTCGTCCGGATGCATCTGCCGCTCGTCGAGCACCTCGCGCGCCGCTTCCGCAACCGTGGTGAGCCGCTGGACGACCTGACCCAGGTCGCCACCATCGGCCTGATCAAGTCGGTCGACCGGTTCGACCCGGACCGGGGTGTGGAGTTCTCGACGTACGCCACTCCCACGGTCGTCGGTGAGATCAAGCGGCACTTCCGCGACAAGGGCTGGGCGGTGCGTGTCCCGCGCAGGCTCCAGGAACTGCGGCTCGCCCTGACGACGGCCACGGCGGAGCTGTCCCAGCAGCACGGCCGCTCCCCCACGGTCCATGAGCTCGCCGAGAAGCTGTCCATCTCGGAGGAGGAGGTCCTGGAGGGCCTGGAGTCCGCCAACGCGTACTCCACGCTGTCCCTGGACGTCCCCGACACCGACGACGAGTCCCCCGCGGTCGCCGACACCCTCGGCGCGGAGGACGAGGCGCTGGAGGGCGTCGAGTACCGCGAGTCCCTGAAGCCGCTCCTGGAGGATCTTCCCCCGCGTGAGAAGCGCATCCTCCTGCTGCGTTTCTTCGGCAACATGACCCAGTCGCAGATCGCGCAGGAGGTCGGCATCTCCCAGATGCACGTCTCCCGACTGCTGGCGCGCACGCTGGCGCAGCTCCGGGAGAAGCTGCTGGTGGAGGAGTGACGGGCCGGTTCGGCGCCGGGGACTACTTCTGATCCGACTACTTCTGATCCGGCGCGTTTCCGGGCCCCCGGATGCCGAGGGCCTGGGTCGTCGCCGGGTTGATCAGGAGCACGAGCGTGGCGATCGAGACCGCGGCGATCGCGATCCCCGCCGGGATGGCCATGCTGTCCGCCTGCAACAGGCTGTAGGCCACCGGCAGCGCCATGATCTGTGTGATGACGGACGGCCCCCGGCTCCAGCTCCGCCGGCCGAACAGCCCTCGCGCGGCGAGCAGCGGCAGCAGGGCCAGGGCGACCAGGGTCACGCCCAGAGTGACGGCCTGCTGCCGGTCGTCCGGCTCCCCGGCCAGCCCCATCACGAGCACCCAGACACCCCCGACGGCGAGCGCCACCCCTTCCAGCGCGGTCAACAACGCCGCATACGTCAGCCGCCGCGGACGCGGACCGGCGGTTTCCGGGGTGGTGGGGCTCTGCTCCTTGGTCACTCCTGAAGGGTAGCCCGCCACGAAATCGCCCCTACCGCTCGAGCCCCCGGCCGCGCGGGGGCCGCACATGCCGCCGACGGCCGGAAACCGACAGCACAAGACCCTCGGCCAAGCCGACGCAGTCGTCCCGTGTTGCGGCTCACGCCCCCTCTCTTACTTGATCCCTACCTCGGCCTGTGCCCGGTACCCCCCAGTAGGTACGCTGCAACTCATGCGTGCACTTCTCGTGGTCAATCCGGCGGCAACCACCACAAGCGCACGTACGCGCGATGTCCTGATCCATGCGCTCGCCAGCGAGATGAAGCTGGAGGCCGTCACCACCGAGTACCGCGGACACGCCCGCGACCTCGGCCGGCAGGCGGCGGAGAGCGACGACATCGACCTGGTCGTGGCCCTCGGCGGCGACGGCACCGTGAACGAGGTCGTCAACGGCCTGCTGCACGCCGGCCCCGACCCGGAGCACCTCCCCGGTCTGGCCATGGTCCCCGGCGGCTCCACCAATGTCTTCGCCCGCGCCCTGGGCCTGCCCAACGACCCGGTGGAGGCCACCGGCGCCCTCCTGGACGCACTGCGCGACGGCAGCGAACGCACGGTCGGGCTCGGCCTGACCTCCGGCGCCCCGGGCACCGACGACGAGGCGGCCCCGCCCCGCTGGTTCCTCTTCAACGCGGGGCTCGGCTTCGACGCGGGGGTGGTGGGACGTGTGGAGCAGCAGCGCGAACGCGGCCGGAAATCCACACACGCCCTCTACCTCCGCCAGGCCGTGCGCCAGTTCCTGGGCGAGCCCAACCGCCGGCACGGCACGATCACGCTGGAGCGGCCGGGCGAGGACCCGGTGACCGATTTGGTGCTGTCCATAGTCTGCAATACCGCTCCGTGGACGTATCTGGGCAATCGTCCGGTGTACGCGGCACCTAAGGCCTCGTTCGATACGGGCCTCGACGTACTCGGTCTCAGCCGGATGTCCACGGTCGCGGTTGCCCGGTATGCGACCCAGTTGCTCACTTCGTCCCCCGAGCGCGGCGCCCGCGGCAAGCATGCGGTCACACTCCACGACCTTGACCAGTTCACCTTGCATTCGAAGGTCCCATTGCCCCTTCAGATGGACGGCGACCACCTCGGGCTGCGTACGAGCGTGACGTTCACAGGCGTACGCCGTGCACTGCGTGTGATTGTGTGAGCGGAACGGGCTAAAGTCCTTTCACTCGAACGTTTAGGCCAGGATCCACCCCATGGAAGTACGGCTGTGACCTAGTCGACACCGAGGAATCAAAAAAAACTTTCCGGAAGGGGTTGTATCCGTCGCTGAGGTTTGCGAGTCTCTACGTGGCGATCGGGACGGCCCGCAACACCGGCCTCCACTGATCACCGGAACCCCTCTTCAACTCACAGGACCTCGCCAGGGAACCTGGCGGTCGGCCCTTCACTTGTTGAGGGATTCGTGAAAGCGTTCACATTCACAAGCAATCAGCATGTAATACCAAGGAGAGGTAGCAGCCATGGACTGGCGTCACAACGCCGTTTGCCGCGAGGAAGACCCCGAGCTCTTCTTCCCCATCGGCAACACCGGTCCTGCGCTGCTGCAGATCGAGGAAGCCAAGGCCGTCTGCCGTCGCTGCCCGGTTATCGAGCAGTGCCTGCAGTGGGCGCTCGAGTCCGGTCAGGACTCCGGCGTCTGGGGTGGTCTCAGCGAGGACGAGCGCCGCGCCATGAAGCGCCGCGCCGCCCGCAACCGGGCCCGTCAGGCCTCCGCCTGACACACCCACCCCGCTAAAACAGCCTGAGCTTGGCGGCGCGTACAGCGAGTACGCATCTCCCGCCCCCGAGCCGCAGCGCGCAGTACCCCCGATGCGCGGCAGATGCCGGCAACGAGCATGTTGGGCCCCAGCCCCCTGAACGGGCTGGGGCTCTTTGCTGTCCAAGGACGTCCCGATGCTGTCCGAGGACCGTCCCGCCGCCTACTTGTGCGCCCGCACCGGGATGTCGAGGATCACCCGGGTCCCCCGCTCCGGCGCCGGCACCATGTCGAAGGTACCGCCCAACTCGCCCTCCACCAGGGTCCGTACGATCTGCAGGCCGAGGTTGCCCGCGGTCTGCGGGTCGAATCCCTCGGGCAGGCCCACCCCGTCGTCCTGAACGGTGACCAGGAGGCGGGACTGTTGCGTCGTGCCGCCGCGGACCGCCGTGACCTCGACCGTGCCGGTCTCGCCCTCACCGAAGCCGTGCTCCAGGGCGTTCTGGAGGATCTCCGTCAGGACCATCGACAGCGGGGTGGCGACCTCGGCGTCCAGGATGCCGAAGCGGCCGGTGCGCCGGCCGCCCACCTTGCCGGGTGAGATCTCGGCGACCATGGCCAGGACCCGGTCGGCGATCTCGTCGAACTCCACGCGCTCGTCGAGGGTCTGGGAGAGCGTCTCGTGCACGATCGCGATCGAGCCGACTCGCCGTACCGCCTCCTCGAGGGCTTCGCGGCCGCGGTCGGACTCGATGCGCCGGGCCTGGAGGCGGAGCAGCGCCGCCACGGTCTGGAGGTTGTTCTTCACCCGGTGGTGGATCTCCCGGATGGTCGCGTCCTTGGTGATCAACTCCTGCTCGCGGCGGCGCAGTTCGGTCACGTCCCGGAGCAGGACCAGTGAACCGATGCGGGTGCCCTTGGGGCTGAGCGGGATCGCGCGGAACTGGATGACCCCGTCCCCCGACTCGATCTCGAAGTTGCGGGGCGCCCAGCCGCTGGCGACCTTGGCCAGCGCCTCGTCCACCGGGCCGTGGGTCGGGGCGAGTTCGGCGGTGGTCTTGCCCAGGTGGTGGCCGAGGAGGTCGGCGGCGAGGCCGAGGCGGTGGTAGGCGGACAGCGCGTTCGGGGAGGCGTACTGGACGATGCCGTCGGCGTCGAGGCGGATCAGGCCGTCGCCGACGCGCGGCGAGGCGTCCATGTCGACCTGCTGGCCGGCGAACGGGAACGCGCCGGCCGCGATCATCTGCGCGAGATCCGAGGCGCTTTGGAGGTACGTCAGCTCCAGGCGGCTCGGGGTGCGGACGGTCAGCAGGTTGGTGTTGCGGGCGATGACGCCCAGGACGCGACCGTCCCGTCGTACCGGGATGGACTCGACGCGGACCGGGACCTCCTCGCGCCACTCCGGGTCGCCCTCGCGCACGATCCGGCCCTCGTCGAGCGCGACGTCCAGCATCGGGCGGCGGCCGCGCGGGACGAGGTGGCCGACCATGTCGTCCTGGTACGAGGTCGGGCCGGTGTTGGGCCGCATCTGCGCCACGGAGACATAGCGGGTGCCGTCGCTGGTGGGGACCCACAGGACCAGGTCGGCGAAGGAGAGGTCGGAGAGCAGTTGCCACTCCGAGACCAGCAGGTGGAGCCACTCGAGGTCGGAGTCGTCGAGGGCCGTGTGCTGGCGTACGAGTTCGTTCATGGAGGGCACGTGGCCGAGCGTACCTGGCGGTACGGACAGGACTCGAAACCAGCCACCAAGGACGGGGATCCGGCCGCGAAAACACCCGCGGGCCGCGGCGCCTGAGAGGGACCCTCAACCCTCCCGGCACCGCAGCCCGGAGCAATATCGGCCGTGGGGTGTGCGGTCCCGGTCGGCCGAAGGATGAGGATCCGGGGCAGTCAGGGCAGAGAGCTCCGGGTCCTCGGTCCGCCTTCCTGTGCGGGGAAGACGGAAGTCGGTGCGTTCTCGTACGACGCACTCCTTCGCATTGTGGACTAGACCACTCCGGTGTGTCCATGCGTTGGAGCGTGTTTGTTGTTGACGCTTCTGAGCGGGCTCCGAACCAGCGGGAGAACTAGTAGGACGCCCTCGCATACATCACGCAGCCTAACCCGTGTGGGTTCATGTGCGGGGCCAGATGGCCATGGCAATTTCAACGAGCGCCTCCAGTTCCTCCCGGCTCGCCCCGTCGCGTGCCTGTTGTGACATGCCCTGGATCATCGCGCCGGTGTGCCGGGCGAGGGCGGCGGCGTCGGTGCCGGCAGGGAGGGCGCCGGTGGCGATGTCCGCCTCGATACGGCCGCGGACGGCGTCGATGTTGGCGTTGCGCCGCTCGCGCAGGGACTCCTCCACCTCGGGGCTCGTGCAGTTGATGGCCGCGTGGACGACGAGGCAGCCGTGCGGGTGGCCCGGCGCCGTGTACTCGACGGCGGCGTCGCGCAGCATCCGCGCCACGGCCGCCCGGGCGGTGGGCTCCTCGGCGAGGGCGCGGTCGGTGAAGGAGCCGTAGCGGGCGCCGTAGAACGTCACGACCTCATCGAACAGCGCGCGCTTGTCACCGAAGGCGGCGTACAGGCTCGGCGCTCCGATGCCCATGACGCGGGTGAGGTCGGAGACGGAGGTGGCCTCGTACCCGTGCTCCCAGAAGGCCAGGACCGCTTTCTCCAGGGCGGTCTCGCGGTCGAAGGAGCGGGGGCGGCCACGGGGCTTGGAGGCCGGCGCGGTCTCGGTCTTCGTGTGCTGGGTGCCCACCATGGAGTGAATTGTATAGGGGTCGCTAGAGAAATGTCGGAGGTCTCCTGTACGGTCTTTTTGTAGCGACTGCTAGAGAATCCGCGAAAGGTACATGACATGACCGTGCTTGCAGGCAGGACCGCACTCGTCACAGGGGCGAGCAGGGGGATCGGACGAGGGATCGCCGAGCGACTGGGGCGCGACGGGGCGCGGGTCGGCGTGCACTACGGCAGGAACGAGGCGGCGGCCAAGGAGACGGTCACCGCGATCGAGGCGGCGGGCGGCTCGGCGTTCGCCATCGGCGTCGAGCTGGGGGCACCCGGGGACGCCGAGGCGCTGTGGGCGGAGTTCGACCGGCATGCGGACGGGGTGGACATCCTCGTCAACAACGCGGCGATCGGCTCCTCGTCGGCCCTCGACCGGATCGACGAGGAGGAGTACGACAGGGTCTTCGCGGTGAACGTGAAGGCACCGCACTTCATCGTCAAACACGGCCTCGGCCGGCTGCGGGACGGCGGCCGGGTCGTCAACATCTCCTCGGGGCTGGCGCGCACCGCGGCGATGCCGGACAAGATGGCCTACGCGATGACCAAGGGGGCGCTGGATGTCTTCACCCGGGACCTGTCCAAGGTGCTGGGCCCTCGCGGTATCACCGTGAACTCGGTGGCGCCGGGCATCATCGACACGGACAACACCGCCGGGCTGCTGTACGGAACCGAGGACGGGTGGGCCCGGGCCGCGGCGATATCCGCGCTCGGCCGGGTCGGGGCGCCGGCCGATGTGGCGGATGTGGTGGCGTTCCTGGCCTCGGACGCGGGGCGATGGGTGACGGGGAGCTGGGTGGACGCGACGGGAGGCTCGCTGACGTAACCCCCGCAGCCCGGACTGCGGTGCACAGAGCGCTTCAGCGCGTCTCCGTCACCTTCGCCAGCGCCCGCGGCGCGTCCGGATCCTGGCCCCGGGCGATGGTGACCTCGTGGGCGAGGAGCTGGAGCGGGAGGATCTCCAGGATCGGCTGGATCTCCTCGGGCACGTCCTCGGTGGGCAGGACGAAGCCGGCCGAGGCCTGCTCGACCTGGCGCCGGGGGCCGATGACGACCAGGTCGGCGCCGCGGCCGCGGAGTCGGTCGAGGACGGGCCGGAGGGCCTCGCCGCCCTTGCCGTCGGTGACGACCGCGATGACCGGGGAGACGTTGTCGACCATGGCGAGCGGGCCGTGCAGCAGGTCGGCGCCGGAGTAGGCGAGCGCCGGGATGTAGCTGGTCTCCATCAACTTGAGGGCGGCTTCCTTGGCGGTGGGGTAGCCGTAGCCGCGGGAGGTGATCACCATGCGTTCGGCGAAGCGGTAGCGGGCGGCCAGGGTGCGGACCTCGTCCTGCCGGGCGAGCAGGCGCTCGGCGAGGCCGGGGAGGACCTCGGCCGCGGCGCCGTCGCCGCCGCGCAGGCCTTCGACGAAGAGGTACAGCACGAGGAGGGAGGCCGTGTAGGTCTTGGTCGCGGGGAGGGCCCGCTCCGGTCCGGCCATGATGCCGAGGTGGTACTCGGAGACGCCGGCCAGCGGGGAGTCGGGGTTGTTGGTCACGGCGAGGGTGATGGCGCCGGCCTCGCGGGCGGCCTGAGTGGAGGCGACCAGGTCCGGGGAGCCGCCGGACTGGCTGACGGTGATGACGAGGACGTCGGTGAGGTCGGGGCGGGCGCCGTAGGCCGTGGTCGTCGACATCGAGGTCAGTCCGCAGGGCAGGCCGAGGCGGATCTCCAGAAGGTACTTGGCGTAGAGGGCGGCGTTGTCGGAGGTGCCGCGGGCGGTGAGCAGGACGAAGCGCGGTGCGCGGGCGGCGATCTCCTGGGCGACCCGGCGGATCGCGGGGGCGCCCCGGGTCAGGATCCGGCGCAGCACCGCGGGCTGTTCGGCCATCTCGCGGGCCATGATCCGGCCGGGGAGCTCGTTGTGGGGTGCCTGGGGGTCGGGAGGGTACGGGGTCGTGGTGGTCATGGGCCCTTCCTGCTCTCGCGCTCGTCGTGCCGGGCGGGACGGCTGTCTCCTCGGGCGGACAGTGTCCATTCCACTCCCCCACGGAGAATGACGCCTGCCCGACGGGCTCTCGACATGTTCATGGGCTCTTCTCCACCTGGGCCGTGGAGCGCCGCTCTGTTAGATTGGTCTAAACCACATGCCCCTTTCAGGGTGCCCTTCGAGTCCCTCTTCAGATCGGCAGGCCCAGCGTGGAAGTTGTCATCGTTCCGGACGCCAAGGCGGGTGGCGAGCTGATAGCCGAGGCCATCGCCCAACTGCTCGGGCGCAAGCCCGACGCCGTGCTCGGCGTGGCCACCGGGTCGACTCCGCTGCCCATCTACGCGGCGCTCTCGGCCAAGGTGCGTTCCGGTGCCGTGGACGCCTCGCGGGCGCGGATCGCTCAGCTCGACGAGTACGTGGGGCTGCCCGCCGAGCACCCGGAGTCCTACCGCTCGGTGCTGCGGCGCGAGGTGCTGGAGCCGCTGGGGATCGGGATGGACGCGTTCATGGGCCCGGACGGTACGGCCGAGGACGTGCAGGGGGCGTGCGAGGCGTATGACGCGGCGCTGGCCGAGGCCGGCGGGGTGGACCTGCAGTTGCTCGGGATCGGGACCGACGGGCACATCGGGTTCAACGAGCCGTGCTCGTCGCTGGCGTCGCGGACGCGGATCAAGACGCTGACCGAGCAGACCCGGGTCGACAACGCGCGGTTCTTCGACGGGGACATCGAGCAGGTACCGCATCACGTCGTCACGCAGGGGATCGGCACGATCCTTCAGGCGCGGCATCTGGTGTTGCTGGCCACGGGTGAGGGCAAGGCGGACGCGGTGGCCGCGACCGTCGAGGGGCCGGTCGCGGCCGTCTGCCCGGCCTCGGCGCTGCAACTGCACCCGCACGCCACGATCGTGGTCGACGAGGCCGCCGCGTCGAAGCTGAAGCTGGCCGGCTACTTCCGGCACACCTATGCCAACAAGCCGGAGTGGCAGGGGATCTGAGCCGACGTCGTCTCGGCTCCCCCTGAACCTGCGTTACGCAGTCGAAGGTCCCTCACTCCCCCGCGATGACCTCCGCCGCCGCGCGGCCGCAGACGCGAGCCGCGCCGTGGGTGGCGATGTGCAGGGTGCCTCGGGGGGCGGCCTGGGGGACGCCCATCTCGACCACGATCGTGTCGGGCCGGGCCTTCAGCAGGTCGTCCAGGGCCGCCGCCATCCAGGGGTGACGGTGCTCGTCGCGGACCACGGCCACCACCCGGCGGTCGCCGGCCGCTTCGAGGGCCGCTCGGCCCGCGTCCTCGCCGGTGTGGCTGCCGGTCCGCGTGCCGGGGAGCCGGCGCGCCAGTTCCGCCGCCACACCCCACGGCGTCTCGTCGCCGACCGCGATGTTGGCGACCGGGGTGAAGGCGGCGACGTACGGCGCTTCGGTGATCGGCGTGAAGGCCGAGGCGGCGGTCGTCCTCAGGGCGCGGCGGGCGGCGACGAGGCCGATGTCCGTGCGCACCTCGCCCCCGGCCGCCGGCGCCCCCGCCGTCGCGGTCCAGCGCGCCAGCTCCCGTACCCGCTGCGCCGCCTCCGCCAGCCGGGACTCGGCCAGCTCCCCGGAGCGCACCGCCCCCACCAGCGCGTCCCGCAGCCGCCGTACCGTCTCGTCGTCCGCGAGCCCGCCGCCCACGCAGATCGCGTCGGCGCCGGCCGCGATGGCGAGCGCGCTGCCGCGTTCGATGCCGTAGGTCGCCGCGATGGCCTGCATCTCCATGCCGTCGGTGACGATCAGGCCGCGGTAGCCGAGTTCGCCGCGCAGGAGATCGGTCAGGACCGGGCGGGAGAGGGTCGCCGGGTGGTCGGGGTCGAGGGCGGGGACGAGGATGTGCGCGCTCATGACCGCCCGGGTGCCGGCGGCGATCGCCGCGCGGAACGGGGCGAGTTCGCGGTCCGACAGCGTCTCCAGGGCCGCGTCGATGCGCGGCAGCGCGTGATGGGAGTCGACCGCGGTGTCGCCGTGGCCCGGGAAGTGCTTGGTGCAGGCCGCTACGCCCGCCGACTGCAGGCCGGTGACGTAGGCCGCGGTGTGGCGGGCCACCAGGGCCGTGTCGGCGCCGAAGGAGCGGACGCCGATCACCGGGTTCGCGGGGTTGGAGTTCACGTCCCCCGACGGGGCCCAGTCGAGGTTCACCCCGCAGGCGCCGAGACGGCGGCCGAGCTCGAAAGCCACATCCCGCGTCAGCTCGACGTCGTCCACCGCACCCAGGGCGTGGTTACCGGGGAAGCTCGAGCCGGCCCGCACCTCCAGCCTCGTCACATCACCCCCCTCCTCGTCGATCGCGACCAGCACGTCGTCCCGCTCAGCGCGCAACTGGGCGGTGAGGGCCGCAAGCTGTTCCGGCGAGGCGATGTTGCGGCCGAACAGGCCGACCGAGGCCAGGCCCTCCCCCAGGCGGCGCAGCAGCCAGTCGGGGGCGGTGGTGCCGGTGAAGCCCGGCTGCAGGACCGTCAGCGCGTCGCGCGTGAGGGTGTCTGTACCGCTGGCGAATGTCGTCATCGGGTGGCGTTATCCCTTCACGGCGCCGGCCGTCAGGCCGCTGACAGCCCTGCGCTGCAGGAAGACGAAGAGGATCAGGATCGGGAGGGCGAAGAGGGAGGACGCCGCCATCGTCGCGCCCCAGTCGTCGCCGAACGCGGTCCGGAAGCTGGACAGCCACAGCGGCAGGGTCTGCGCCTCCGCCTCCTTGTTCAGCACCAGGACCAGGGCGAATTCATTCCATGCGGTGATGAATCCGAAGAGGGACGTGGACATCAGGCCCGGCGCGAGCAGCGGCAGGATCACCTTGCGGAACGCCTGGGCGCGGGTGCAGCCGTCGACCATCGCGGCCTCCTCCAGATCCCGGGGCACCGCCGCGACGAAGCCGCGCAGGGTCAGGATGGTGAACGGCAGGATCATCATCGTGTAGAAGGCCGTCAGCGGCACGAGGCTGTTCAGCAGCGACGCGTCCCGCACGATCATGTACATCGCGATGATCATCACCTCCCAGGGTGCCATCTGGGCCAGCATGAAGCCGATCACGAAGCCGCGCCGTCCCTTGAACCGCATCCGGGCGAGGGCGAAGGAGCCGGCCAGCGCGACGACCAGGGCGAGGCCGACCGCGCACAGCGTGACGATCAGCGAGTTGGAGACGTACGTCCAGAAGTGGTCGACGCCGGTCGCCGTCCTGAAGTGCTCGAAGGTGACGTCGGTGGGGAACCACACCGGGTCCTCGGAGATGATGTCGCCGGTCGGTTTGAAGGCCGTGGCGAACATCCAGTAGACGGGGAAGACGAAGCCGATGAACAGGACGACGGCCGTGGCGTTGGGCCACAGTCGGCCGAAGAGGGAGCGCTTCACCGCTTAGACCTCCTCTTCCTCTCGCTTGAGCACGATCCTGAGGTAGTAGGCGGTCAGGCCGAGCAGGATCAGGATGGTCAGGACGGCGATCGCGGCGCCCATGCCGTAGTGCTGGTTGCCGACGCCCTCGATGTAGGCGTAGACGGGCAGGATCTCGGTGAGCCGGTCGGGGCCGCCGCCGTTGATGATGAAGACCTGCACGAACGCCTTGAAGACCCAGATGATCTCCAGGAAGGTCGTGGCGTGGAGGAAGGGGCGCAGGAAGGGCAGCGTCACCGTGGTGAAGCTCTTCCACATGCCCGCCCCGTCCAGCGCGGCGGCCTCGTACAGCTCGTCCGGGATGGTGGTCGTGGCCGCGTACAGGTTGATCGCGACGAACGGGATCGACATCCAGACGATCAGGACCGTGACCACGAAGAACGTCGACATCTGGCTGCTGGTCCAGCTGTAGTCGGCCATCGAATGCCAGCCCAGCTTGTCCAGGACCCAGTTGACGACGCCGAAGCGCTGCGCGAACAGCCACTGGTAGACGGTGGTCGCGGCGACCACGGGCATCGCCCAGGCCAGCACCAGCCCGACCATCAGCATGACCCGCATCCGCCTGCCGAGGCGGGCGAGCAGCAGGCCTACCAGGGCGCCGAGGACCATGGTCAGGGCGACGTTGACCGCCGTGAACAGGATCGAGCGCAGGGTGACGCGCCAGAAGTCCTCGCCGGTGAGGACCTCCTTGTAGTTGTCGATGCCGTTCCACTCGGTGACGTGCTGGATGAGCTGCGCCATGTTGAGGTTCTGGAACGACAGCAGGACGTCCTTCAGCAGCGGCCAGCCGAGCAGCAGCACGGTGGCCGCGCAGGCCGGCAACAGCAGGAGGTACGGGGTGAGCGCGCCCATGCGGGACGCGGCTCGGGGCCGCGGTCCGGCGGGCCCGCTCTCCACCCTTTTGGCCACGTCCACCGGCCCGGAGGGCGGCCGTTCGGTCTGCACGGTCATGCTCACGATCTCTCTTCTCGACCCACGTACATAGACCCACGCACTCAGACCCGCGTACGGTCGCCGGGGCGGGGGGCGTCATGCGCTTCCCCCGCCCCGGCGCGCACACCGGCGCGTTACTGCTGCTGCGCCAGACGCTTGTTGAACTCGTCCTCGACCTGCGCCGCGGCCTGGGCCGGCGACTTACCGCTCAGCACGGCGGTCATGTACGTCTTGATCGGGTTGGGCGCGTTCTCCACCGCCGCCCACTCCGGGATCAGCGGAGTGGTCCCACCGCCCGCGGCGGCCGGCGCGGCGGCCTCGGCGACGACGTTGCCCTTGAGGTTGGTCTGCAGCGACTCCTTGTTGGGGATGACGCCGTTGAGCTTGGCCAGCTCGCCCTCGTACTCGTCGGACAGGGCGATCTTCAGGAACTCCTTGGCCAGCTCCTGCTTCTTGCTGCCCGCGGCGACGGCGAGGTTGGAGCCGCCGAGGAAGACGCCCTCGGGCTTGTCGGCCGTGGCACCGGGGATGGTGAAGTAGCCGATCTCCTTCTCGATCTTCTTGTTGGCCTCGATCGCGATGCCGGCCTCCCAGCCCATCCCGATGAAGGCACCGACGTTGCCCTTGCCGAAGACCTCGCCCTGCTGCGGGGTGGACTCGTCCTTGTCCTTGGGCGCCTTGGACAGCGCCTGGAACTTCTTGTACGTCTCCATGGCGGCGGCGACCTTCGGGTCGGCGAGGTTGGAGACCCACTTGTCGCCGTCCTTCTTGACCAGTTCGCCGCCCTCGCCGACCACCAGGCCGACGAAGTGGTACCAGTTCTGGCCGGGCAGGTAGATCGGCTCGGCGTCGGTCTTCTCGCCGATCTGCTCGAGGTCGGCGTAGAACTCGTCGCGGGTCTTGGGGGTGTCCTTGATGCCCGCCTCGGCCCAGATCCTCTTGTTGTAGAGGACGACGCGGTTGGCGAAGTACCAGGGCGCCGCGTACTGCTTGCCGTCGAAGACGGAGGACTCGTTCAGCGACTCGGTCCAGTCGGCGCCGATCTCGGTCTTCAGGTCGGCGAGGTCGGCGAGGCCGCCGGTCTTGGCGTACGCCGGGGTCTGGGTGTTGCCGATCTCGAAGACGTCCGGCGGGTTCTCCTCCGACAGGGCGGTGGTCAGCTTCTGCTGGATGCCGTTCCACTGCTGGATCTTGAACTCGACCTTCGCCTTGGTCTTCTTCTCGAAGGCCGCGGCGACGTCCTTCTGCCACTGGTCCGGGGAGGAGCCGTCCATCACCCACACGGTGAGCGTCTGACCCTCGTAGCCGTCCGCCCCGGCCTTGTCCCCGCCGTCCCCGTTGTCGCCCCCGCACGCCGCCAGGGAGATCATCATGCCCGCGACACCGATCGCGGATATCAGCTTGCGCTTCACGCCACCCTCCTCAGGGATGCCCACACCTCCCGCCCACGGGCCGGGACCTGGACCAATGGTGTAGACCAGTACGGGGAGCTTGGACCAGACCAAAAGCCCTGTCAAGGGTCATCGAAAGGGCCCTGACCAGCCGTTATGCGACCTACATATGCAGGAACCTTTAAGTAAGAAGCCAGCGAAATCCCCGGCGCCGGAGTAATCTCGCCGCTAGACCACTCAGCGCTATGGACTAGACCAAAAGTGGCGGCGAAGGTATACAGAAGGGATCACGATGTGACCCGCATCCGGAGCCGGGAAGGCGAAGCATGAGCACCGACGTCAGCAGTGCGGAGAACGAGAACGGCGCTGCCGTCCGTACCGCCCGCGTGCCCAAGTACTACCGCCTGAAGAAGCACCTCCTCGACATGACGGAGACCCAGGCGCCGGGCACCCCGGTCCCGCCCGAGCGCACGCTGGCGGCCGAGTTCGACACCTCCCGCACGACCGTGCGCCAGGCCCTTCAGGAGCTGGTCGTCGAGGGGCGCCTCGAACGCATCCAGGGCAAGGGCACGTTCGTCGCCAAGCCGAAGGTCTCGCAGGCCCTGCAACTCACCTCGTACACCGAGGACATGCGCGCCCAGGGCCTGGAGCCGACCTCCCAGCTCCTGGACATCGGCTACATCACCGCCGACGACCGCCTCGCCGACCTGCTCGACATCACGGCCGGCGGCCGGGTGCTGCGCATCGAGCGACTGCGCATGGCCAACGGCGAGCCGATGGCCATCGAGACGACCCACCTCAGCGCGAAGCGCTTCCCGGCGCTCCGGCGCAGCCTGGTGAAGTACACCTCCCTCTACACCGCGCTCGCCGAGGTCTACGACGTCCATCTCGCCGAGGCCGAGGAGACCATCGAGACCTCGCTGGCCACCCCGCGCGAGGCGGGCCTGCTCGGCACCGACGTGGGCCTGCCGATGCTGATGCTCTCCCGGCACTCGCTGGACCGGGAGGGGCAGCCGGTGGAGTGGGTGCGGTCGGTGTACCGGGGGGACCGCTACAAGTTCGTGGCGCGGCTGAAGCGGCCGCAGGATTAGGCCACTTCGCGGCCGTCGCCCTCGCGGTCTGCACCACGCCGCTGGTGAAGTCGGGGCGCCTGAAGTGGGCCTGGATCACCGGGGTTCCGCTCGCCCGGGACGCCACCGTGACGCTCACCGCGAGCCGGCAGAAGGTGTTCTCCTTGGCGGGCGCCATACGACCGCTATGCCGCGCATGTACGGAGCGAGCACCCGGACGCGAGGGTGCCCACCCGGCGCGACTTCGAGCGGATGCGGACCGACCGTCAGGAGAACGACCCGCGGCCGCCGTACACACCATTCCTCCACATCCGGTATGCGGACAGGGTCTTCCGCTGTCGGTGCACCGTCACCTAGATTGCCTGCGCGTTTCTGTGGCGATCAGTGAGGGGACGGAGCCGTCAGATGTCAGATGCATCAGAAGCGAACAGAGGGCCGGTGGTGACGCCCGTACGGGTCGTCATCGCGCTCTGTCTCGTCGCGCCCTTCGTGGCGATGCTGTGGGTCGGTTCGTACGCCAAGCCCGATCCGGAGTTCGCCAGCATTCCGTTCTTCTACTGGTACCAGATGCTGTGGGTGCTCATCTCCACCGCGCTGACGATGATCGCGTACAAACTGTGGCAGCGTGACCAGCGCGCACGACGTGGAGGTGGCAAGTGAAGGACGGCGTGAACGGCGTCGCACTCGCCGTCTTCATCTTCTTCTTCCTGCTCGTCACGGTCATGGGCTTCCTGGCCGCGCGCTGGCGCAAGGCCGCCAACGAGAACACCCTGGACGAATGGGGCCTGGGCGGCCGGTCGTTCGGCACCTGGGTCACCTGGTTCCTGCTCGGCGGCGACCTGTACACGGCGTACACCTTCGTGGCGGTCCCGGCGGCGATCTACGCGGCCGGCGCGGCGGGCTTCTTCGCGGTGCCCTACACGATCCTCATCTACCCGCTGATCTTCACCTTCCTGCCCCGCCTGTGGTCGGTCTCCCACAAGCACGGCTATGTGACGACCTCGGACTTCGTGCGCGGCCGCTTCGGCTCGAAGGGCCTGTCGCTGGCGGTGGCCCTCACCGGCATCCTGGCGACGATGCCGTACATCGCGCTCCAGCTCGTCGGCATCCAGGCCGTCCTGGACGTGATGGGCATCGGCGGCGGCGAGAACACCAACTGGTTCATCAAGGACCTGCCGCTGCTCATCGCCTTCGGCGTCCTGGCCGCGTACACGTACTCCTCCGGGCTGCGCGCGCCCGCGCTGATCGCGTTCGTGAAGGACACGCTGATCTACATCGTCATCGCGGTGGCGATCATCTACATCCCGATCAAGCTGGGCGGGTTCGACGAGATCTTCGCCGCGGCGGACAAGAAGTACACGGAGAACGGTGTGGGCGGGCTCATCCCGCCCGCGGCGGGGCACTGGGGGTACGCCACGCTGGCGTTCGGGTCGGCACTGGCACTCTTCATGTACCCCCACTCGATCACGGCGACGCTGTCCTCGCGCAGCCGTGAAGTGATCCGCCGCAACACGACGATCCTGCCGCTGTACTCCCTGATGCTCGGCATGCTGGCGCTGCTCGGCTTCATGGCCATCGCGGCCGGAGTCATCGTCGCCAACCCCCAGTTGGCGATCCCCCAGCTCTTCGAGAACATGTTCCCCGACTGGTTCGCGGGCGTGGCCTTCGCGGCGATCGGCATCGGCGCCCTGGTGCCTGCGGCGATCATGTCCATCGCGGCGGCAAATCTCTTCACCCGCAACATCTACAAGGACTTCATCAGGCCGGACGCCACGGCCGAGCAGGAGACCAAGGTCTCCAAGCTGGTCTCCCTGCTGGTGAAGGTGGGTGCGCTGGTCTTCGTCCTGGCGATGGACAAGACGGTCGCCATCAACTTCCAGCTCCTGGGCGGCATCTGGATCCTGCAGACCTTCCCGGCCCTGGTCGGCGGCCTGTTCACCCGCTGGTTCCACCGCTGGGCGCTGCTGGGCGGCTGGGCGGTCGGCATGATCTACGGCACGGTCGCCGCGTACGGGGTCGCCTCCCCGACGCAGAAGCACTTCGGCGGCTCCTCGGCGGAGATCCCCGGCATCGGTGAGATCGGCTACATCGGTCTGACGGCGTTCGTGCTGAACGTGGTGGTGACGGTGGTCCTGACCTTCGTCCTGAAGGCGGCGAAGGCGCCCGAGGGCGTCGACGAGACCAGGCTGGAGGACTACACGGCGGACGCGGGCGACCCGGGCGTGCAGGTGGAACTGCCTCCGGCGACCGCGGGATCGTCCCACTGAGCACCTGACGCCGACGGGCCGCCGGAGGAATCCGGCGGCCCGTTGTCGTACCCGTCCGGCAGACTCGCCCGCATGGACATCGCGATCCGGCAGGCGGAACCCGGCGAATACGACAGGCTCGGCGAGATCACCGCCCAGGCCTACCTCCAGGACGGCCTCCTCGACTTCGGCGAGAGTGACGCATACCTGGCCGAGCTGAGGGACGTGGCCAAGCGGGCGGCCGCCGCCGAGGTGCTGGTGGCCGTCGAGAGCGGCCGGCTGCTGGGCGGCGTGACCTTCGTGCCGAGCGGCGGCCCGATGGCCGACATAGCCGCCCCCGGCGAGGCCGAGATCCGCATGCTCGCGGTCGCGCACGACGCGCGGGGCCGGGGCGCCGGCGAGGCCCTCGTACGCGCCTGCGTCGACCGTGCACGGGCCACGCAGGGCTGCGTACGGATCGTGCTGTCGACCCAGCGCACGATGCACGGCGCTCACCGCATCTACGAACGCATGGGCTTCGTCCGCACACCCGAGCGGGACTGGAACCCGATCCCGCATCTGGACGACATCACTCTCCTCACCTACGAGTTGACGCTCTGAAACCACCGCGACACAACATCTGGGGGTGGCGTGGCGGGCGAGCACAAGATGTATGCTCTTCCTCGCTGTCGCCGCAGGGGAATCCGGTGCGAATCCGGAACTGTCCCGCAACGGTGTACTTGTGCATGTCCGTTCCCGAAAAACGCCGTGCACAGGAGTCAGTCCGAGGACCTGCCGACAGCGCGCCCGGCCACCCGGCCGGTGCGCCCTGACGTCCGGGCCTCGTGGAATGGGCCGGTGGACGCGACGCCGCGTGCGCTCGTGAGCTGCCCCTGCCCTCCGCAAGGCCCCCGTGCCGAGCGAGGGAGAGCCCCCACGTGACCATCGCGCCAGCAGACCCGGCCTCAGCCGTCCCGACCAACGAGGACGCTCCGGGAACCGCTTTGCTGCGGACCCTCACCGAGCTGACCGCCGACCTCCCCGACGCCGACGCCGGCCGGGTCGCCGCCGCCGCGCTGCGCGGCCGGTCCGCCCTCGCGGACGAGACGGAGCTGCGCGAGCTGGCCACCGAGGCGGCCGCCGGTCTCATCTCCGAGGACCCCGCCTACAGCAGGCTGGCCGCCCGGCTGCTGACCATCTCCATCGCCGCCGAGGCCGCCTCGCAGGGCGTGACGTCCTTCACCGAGTCGGTCGCGGTCGGGCACCGGGAGGGCCTCATCGCCGACCGGACCGCCGAGTTCGCGCGCGTCCACGCGGCCCGGCTGGACGCGCTCATCGACCCGGCGGGCGACGACCGCTTCGGCTACTTCGGCCTGCGCACCCTGCACAGCCGCTACCTCCTGCGCCACCCCCACACCCGCAAGGTCATCGAGACGCCCCAGCACTTCATGCTGCGCGTCGCGGCGGGCCTCGCCGAGGACGACACCCCCCGCTCCGTGGACGAAGTCGCCGCGCTCTACGGGCTCATGAGCCGCCTCGACTACCTCCCCTCCTCCCCCACCCTGTTCAACTCCGGCACCCGGCACCCCCAGATGTCGTCCTGCTACCTCCTCGACTCCCCTCTCGACGAGCTGGACTCCATCTACGACCGCTACCACCAGGTCGCCCGCCTCTCGAAGCACGCCGGCGGCATCGGCATCGCGTACTCCCGCATCCGCAGCCGCGGTTCGCTGATCCGCGGCACCAACGGGCACTCCAACGGCATCGTCCCGTTCCTGAAGACCCTCGACGCCTCGGTCGCCGCCGTGAACCAGGGCGGCCGGCGCAAGGGCGCGGCCGCGGTCTACCTGGAGACCTGGCACTCCGACATCGAGGAGTTCCTGGAGCTGCGCGACAACACCGGTGAGGACGCCCGCCGTACGCACAACCTGAACCTCGCGCACTGGGTCCCGGACGAGTTCATGCGCCGGGTCAACGCCGATGAGGTGTGGAGCCTGTTCTCCCCCTCCGACGTGCCCGAGCTGGTCGATCTGTGGGGCGAGGAGTTCGACGCGGCGTACCGCAAGGCGGAGGCCGCCGGGCTCGCGAAGAAGACCATCCCGGCCCGTGACCTCTACGGCCGCATGATGCGCACCCTCGCGCAGACCGGCAACGGCTGGATGACCTTCAAGGACGCCGCCAACCGCACCGCCAACCAGACGGCGCTGCCGGGCCATGTCGTGCACTCCTCCAACCTCTGCACGGAGATCCTGGAGGTCACCGACGACGGGGAGACAGCGGTCTGCAACCTGGGGTCGGTCAACCTCGGCACCTTCGTGGACACGGCGACCGGCGACATCGACTGGGAGCGGCTCGACGCCACCGTGCGCACCGCCGTCACCTTCCTGGACCGCGTCGTCGACATCAACTTCTACCCGACCGAGCAGGCGGGCCGGTCGAACGCCAAGTGGCGGCCGGTGGGCCTGGGCGCGATGGGGCTGCAGGACGTCTTCTTCAAGCTGCGGCTGCCCTTCGACTCGCCGGAGGCCAAGGACCTCTCCACGCGTATCGCCGAGCGCATCATGCTCGCCGCGTACGAGGCCTCGGCCGACCTCGCCGAGCGGGGCGGTCCGCTGCCGGCCTGGGAGAAGACCCGTACCGCCAAGGGGGTCCTGCACCCCGACCACTACGGCGTCGAACTCACCTGGCCGGAGCGCTGGGCCGCGCTGCGCAGCCGTATCGCCACGACCGGCATGCGCAACTCCCTCCTGCTCGCCATCGCGCCCACCGCCACCATCGCGTCGATCGCCGGCGTGTACGAGTGCATCGAGCCGCAGGTGTCCAACCTGTTCAAGCGCGAGACGCTCTCCGGTGAGTTCCTCCAGGTCAACTCCTACCTGGTCGACGAACTGAAGCGGCTCGGCGTCTGGGACGACCGCACCCGTGAGGCGCTGCGCGAGTCGGGCGGCTCGGTGCAGGACTTCGCCTGGATCCCGGCGGACGTACGGGCGCTGTACCGCACGGCGTGGGAGATCCCGCAGCGCGGGCTCATCGACATGGCCGCCGCCCGGACCCCGTTCCTGGACCAGTCCCAGTCCCTGAACCTGTTCATGGAGACGCCGACCATCGGCAAGCTCTCCTCGATGTACGCGTACGCCTGGAAATCGGGCCTGAAGACGACGTACTACCTGCGCTCGCGCCCGGCGACCCGCATCGCCCGCGCCGCCCAGGCCACCATCCCCGTACAGCAGCCGGCCCCCGAAGACGCCGTCGCCTGCTCCCTGGAAAACCCCGAGTCCTGCGAGGCCTGCCAGTAATGACCACCCGTAACCAGAACCTGCTCGACCCGGGCTTCGAGCTGACTCTGCGCCCGATGCGCTACCCCGACTTCTACGAGCGCTACCGGGACGCCATCAAGAACACCTGGACCGTCGAGGAGGTCGACCTCCACTCGGACGTCGCCGACCTCGCCAAGCTCAGCCCCGCCGAGCAGCACCTCATCGGCCGGCTGGTCGCCTTCTTCGCGACGGGCGACTCGATCGTCGCCAACAACCTGGTGCTGACGCTGTACAAGCACATCAACTCCCCCGAGGCGCGCCTGTATCTCTCGCGCCAGCTCTTCGAGGAGGCCGTCCACGTCCAGTTCTACTTGACGCTGCTGGACACCTACCTCCCCGACCCGGAGGACCGCGCCGCCGCCTTCGCGGCCGTGGAGAACATCCCCTCCATCCGCGAGAAGGCCGAGTTCTGCTTCAAGTGGATCAACGAGGTCGAGAAGCTGGAGCGCCTGGAGAGCCAGGCCGACCGGCGTCGCTTCCTGCTCAACCTGATCTGCTTCGCGGCGTGCATCGAGGGCCTGTTCTTCTACGGCGCCTTCGCCTACGTCTACTGGTTCCGCAGTCGGGGCCTGCTGCACGGTCTGGCCACCGGCACCAACTGGGTGTTCCGCGACGAGACGATGCACATGTCCTTCGCGTTCGACGTCGTGGACACCGTCCGCAAGGAGGAGCCGGAGCTCTTCGACGACCGGCTTCAGCAGCAGGTCACCGACATGCTGAGGGAGGCCGTCGAGGCCGAGCTGCAGTTCGCGCGCGACCTGTGCGGTGACGGCCTCCCGGGCATGAACACCGACTCGATGCGGCAGTACCTGGAGTGTGTCGCCGACCAGCGTCTGACGCGGCTCGGCTTCGCTCCGGTGTACGGCTCCGAGAACCCCTTCAGCTTCATGGAGCTGCAGGGCGTTCAGGAGCTGACCAACTTCTTCGAGCGGCGTCCGTCGGCGTACCAGGTGGCGGTGGAGGGCACCGTCGACCTGGACGAGGACTTCTGAGCCTCGGCCGCCCTCAGCTGGCGGTCGATCCGGCGCTCGTGAAGGTGTCCCACGAGCGCCGGACCCGCCAGGAGGACAAAGAGAACCACTACGGCCATGTATTCGAGGAGTGCGTCCATGCCGTAAGTCTCATACCGACAGGACACTCCTGACAGTGGCAGGACTGCCGTACACCCTCGATTTACTGCCACTTCTGAGGCACACTGGCAGCATGCTGAAGAACGTGGCGGCCGTCCTGCTCGACGGCGTGCACCCCTTTGAACTGGGCGTCGTGTGCGAGGTGTTCGGCATCGACCGCAGCGACGAGGGGCTGCCCACCTACGATTTCGCCGTCGTCTCGGCGGAGGGACCGACGCTGGGCACCCATGTCGGCGGCCTGTCCGTCTCCACACCGTACGGCCTGGAGCGGCTGGAGGAGGCCGATCTGATCGCCGTGCCGGCGGGGGACGACTTCGTCACCCGCGACTATCCGCCCGAGCTGCTGGACGCCCTGGTCAGGGCCGTCGAGCGGGGTGCGCGGGTGCTCAGCGTGTGCTCCGGCGTCTTCGTGCTGGGGGCGGCCGGGCTGCTCGACGGGCGGCGCTGCAGTGTGCACTGGAAGCACGCCGGGGAACTGTCCCGCCAACACCCGCGGGCGGTCGTCGAGCCCGATGTGCTGTACGTCGACGAGGGGCCGGTGGTCACCAGCGCCGGCACCGCCGCCGGCATCGACGCCTGTCTGCACATCGTGCGGCAGGAGCAGGGGCTCGAGGTCGCCAACAAGATCGCCCGGCGCATGGTGGTGCCGCCGCACCGGGACGGCGGGCAGGCCCAGTACATCGAGCGCCCGCTGCCCCGCTCCCAGTGCGACACGGTCGGCGCGGTGCTGGCCTGGATGGAGCGCCACCTCGACGAGGACGTCACCGTCGAGCAGCTCGCCGAGCGCGCCCTCATGTCGCCGCGCACCTTCGCCCGCCGCTTCCAGCAGGAGACCGGCACCACTCCCTACCGCTGGATCCTGCGCCAACGGGTGCTGCTGGCCCAGCAGTTGCTGGAGGCGACGGACGAGACGGTGGACGCGATCGCGGGCCGAACGGGGTTCGGCACCGCGGCCGCGCTGCGCCATCAGTTCGTACGGTCGCTGGGGACGACGCCGAACGCCTACCGGCGGACGTTCCAGGGCCCCGAGGCGGCCGCCTGAGTCACTCCCACGGCACGGAGCGCAGCAACAGCGTGTGCGGGTGCAGCGTGATGCCCACCCGGGTCGTGTCGTTCGAGCCGGGCGCCTGTTCGAGGCGGTACTCGGCGGACAGCGCCGCCGTGATCAGTGTCAGCATCGCCATGGAGAAGTGGTCGCTCGGACACTTGCGGTTGCCGACGCCGAACGGGCTCATGGCGTATTTCGGCACCTCCTTGGCGCGTTCCGGAAGCCAGCGATCGGGGTCGAACTCGAGGTGGTGGCCGTACGACTTCGGGTCGCGCTGGATGGCGTAGGGGCTGTAGACGATGTCGGCCCCGGCTGGAATGCGATAGCCACCGAGTGATGTGTCGGTCACCGCCCGTCTCGTCAGAATCCAGATCGCGGGGCGCAGCCGTATCGCCTCCACGACGACATTGTTGGTGTGCCTCAGCCCGCGGACGTCCTCGAATGCCACGGGCCGGCCGCCGGTGACCGATTCGACCTCCGTGCGTACCTTGTCGGCGTGTTCCGGGTGTTCCGCGAGCACTTGGAGCAGCCACAAGATCGTGGAGGCCACGGTTTCGGTGCCGGCGGTGAATATCGCGACGACCTGGTCGTGGATCTCCTGCTCTCCGATGGGTTCGCCATTCTCGTCCTTCGCCGCCAGCAATGCCGTCAGCAAATCGTCCGGCTTTTGACCGGATGCCCGGCGTTCGGCGACGACCTCGTCGACCAGGAGATGAAAATCGGCCAGGGCGCCGTTGAATGCGCGGTTGGCGGGGAGCGGCAGCTTGTAAAGCGGCCCGAGCGGGATCACCATCCGCCGGTACATGCCGCTGAAGAGGGTGTCGAGCGCGGCGCACAGCCGGTCGGCCCGCTCGTCCATGTAGGCGCCGCGCAGCAGACAGCGGGCGACGATCCGCACGGCGATCCGGAAGGACTCGGCGGTGCAGTCGACGGTCTCACCGGGCCTGAAGCGCTCGGTCAGGGCGTGCGCCTCCTGAGCCATGACCGGCCCGTACGCGGGGATCGCGTCGAGCCGGAAGGCGGGCTGGAGGGTGCGCCGCTGACGCCGGTGCCGGGGGCCGTTGGCGGTGGCCACGCCCTCCTTGCCGAGCAGGCTCTCCAGGGACTCCCACAGCGGCCCGGCGATCTCGAAGTCGGTGCTCAGCGCCAGCGCGCCGGTGAGGTCCGGCGTGGTGACGGCGTACACCGTCTTCGGGCCGAGCTTGATGCGCACGACGTCGCCGTGATCGCGGAGCGCCGCCACGAAGGCCAGCGGATCGCGGACCAGCTTCCAGCCGTGGCCGAGCAGCGGAACCCTGCCGCCGGCGAGCGGCGGTTCGCGCAGTTCCGGCGGCGCGGGTGGCCGGGCCTCGGGGCGGACGGAGTCGATGGTCATAGCTCACCTGCCGCTTCGTTGTCGACGTACGGGGGCGTGGACCGGTCGTCCCAGCTCTCGACCCGGTAGCGACCGGACTCGTGGTGGAACCAGTAGACCGAGCTGAACCAGTTGCGCATATTGCCGACGCAGGCGCGCACGGCGGTGGCGAGTTCCTTTCCGTGCCGCGTGCCGTCGGCCAGGGAGTCGGCGAATTCCCGGGCCTCGCGCTCGGCGACGAGGAAGTCGGACACACAGTCCTCGACCCGTCGTCTGACTTCCGTCACCGTCTCTTCGAGAGTGAGCCCTTTGTGGGTGATGAGGCTGATTCCGAGATTGTGGACCTCGTCGCCCGCTATTTCCTTCGGGAACGAGCACAGATCGTTGTACCAGGCGGCGAAATCCTGACTCAGCAGTGCCGCCCGCCGATATGCCGGGTGGTTTCGCACGGGATCCGGAAGTTCCATTCCGGCGCTCGGCTCCAGCAGATCGGTCCAGATCGCGTGCGCGAAGGTGAGCCGGCGCAGTTCGAGGTATTCCTCGACCGTGGGGATTCGTCCCTCGGTGCGGTTGTGGAATTCCTGGTCGTACGCCTCTATCACGGCGTGGAAGTGCCGGGCGAACCGGGCGTTCCAGGTGCCGGGAAGGAAGGAGTACAGCCGCCCCACGCTGTCCGCGAGCCCCGCGACCAGCGGGTCCTCGTGGTGCAGATGCTCCTCGGGGGACTCCAGCGCCGCGTGCAGCCGTAGTTCGAGCCGCCGCCACGCTTCCGGGCGGTGATGGACGATGTCGCGGTCGTGCCGGTCGTCCCACACGAAGAACCACGCGCTGTAGTCCGCGATCGCCTGGAGGACATCGTCCGGGGCGCCCATGTAGTACCCCGCCATGAGGTCGGTGTAGCAAAGGCCGTCGGCATGGTCCTCGACCTTGTCGGGCGGCATCAGCCGCTTCTGAAGCAGCCAGGTGCGGGTCTTCTCCTGGAGCCGGGGCCAATACGGATGGAGTTGCCTGGGAAACGCCGCCTCGATCACCGGGAGAGAGAGCGACGGTGGCACCGGGACCGCCGCCGGTGTCGCTGTGGTGCTGTCTGAGAAAGCATGCACGAACGAACTCCCCTCAGCCGCCTGTCCCCGCGCTTCCATTCAGCACCACAACTGACCGTTTTGGGAACGGATTTGCTTGTTTCCTGCACGAGATCGAACGCGCGACGGACATGCGAACGGCGCCCGGCCGGAAGGGGAAACCGGACCGGGCGCCGTGCGGAGGAGACTCAGTCGTTGGCGACCACGGGGTAGCGGGGCTCGTTCTCGGCCATCTGCCGCAGCGCGTCCTTGCGCTCGCGCTTGGAGAGACGGTCGATGTAGAGGTAGCCGTACAGGTGGTCGGTCTCGTGCTGCAGACAGCGGGCGAAGTAGCCGGTGCCGCGCACCTTGATGGGGTTGCCCTTCTCGTCCTGCCCGGTCACCTCGGCGTAGTCGGGGCGGGCGAGTGGCGCGTACGCGGTCGGCACGGACAGGCAGCCCTCGTTGCTGTCGTCCAGGCGGCGCCGGTCGGCGGGCAGCTCCACCAGCTTGGGGTTGCAGACGACGCCGACGTGCCGTGCGCCCTGGTCGTCCTGGCAGTCGTAGACGAAGACCTTCAGATCGACGCCGATCTGGTTGGCGGCAAGCCCCACACCCTCGGCGGTGCGCTGCGAGGCGAACATGTCCGCGACCAGTTGGTCCAGCTCGGCGCCGAACTCGGTGACGTCCTTGCACTCCCGGTGCAGGACCGGGTTCCCCACGACGGTGATCGGCCGCGAGGTGCCGCGCTCACGCCAGGCGTTCTCGCGCTCCTCCGTGTCCTCGGTGTCGACGACGAACCCCTCGTCGTCCACGGGAAGCACGCCCGCGTGCTGCTGCTCGGTGTCCTGCTGGGCCATGGCCTACGGATGCCTTCCTGCACAAACAAATGAAACGAAGGGAGCTGTGATGCTGATACAGGGTACGGGGAATCCTCAGCAGACCTCTTCGAGATCCCGCCAGTCCCTGGAGTCCGGGCTGTCCGCGACCCACCCGTCCAGCAACCCCCGGACCAGCGAGGCCGGCGCCGCCACCCCGCACTCCCGCTCCGGTACCCAGAGCTGTCCGTCGGTCCGGTGCCCCAGGGGCCCGGGGTGACCCGGTTCGCTGTGGTCATGCGGGTCCAGGTGCTCCCCGTCACCCTCGTCCGAGGGCATCCGTGACTCCGAACACATCCGGCACAGCAGCCGCACCGACGACGACCAGTCCTCCGCGGCGAACCCGGCGTCCGCCGCGAGCTGCTCCAGCGCGTCCCGGTCGGCCTCTGTGGCGGCCTCGAGGAGCACCACCCAGGTCGGCACCGGCGACGGCGCCCACAGCTCGATCTCGTCGAAGACCGGGTAGGCGTGCCCGGAGGCCGTGGTCCGCTCGCCATGCGGCACCCCGTCGTGCAGCACGACCTCGCCCCAGCGCCGCCCGGACGACGGCAGCGGAATCGACAGCACCTCGATCCGGGCGGGGTCGAGCCGCCGCCCCCACACGACCTCGGCCTCCCCCTCCGGGGACAGCCGTACGGCCGCGCTGCCCAGGTCCATGCCGACCGGCTCACCGGAATCGGTCGCGCCGCCCGGCACCCGCAGCCCGTACGCCTGCCAGGCCCGCCGGGCCAGCGGCCAGTCCTGCAGCGCGGTGGCCGCGATGCCGACGTTCCACCAGTCGGGCGCCCCGGTCTCCCGGTCGAGGAGCGCCACGGCACGCAGTCCGGCCGCCCGGGCCTGCTCCCAGTCGTGCCGGAACTTGTGCAGCAGCGCGAGGTTGAACCAGGACTCCGAAAGCCAGGGCTCCAGATCGGCGGCACGTGTCAACAGCGCGCCCGCGTCCTCGTACCGGCCGTCGCCGATGAGCGTGAACGCCCGGTCGGTGGCCTGCCGCCAGGAGGCGGAGGGCCGGTGCCGTCCCTTGCCGAAGATCCTCACGATTCCCGCCTGCCAGTTCCGTGGAGATGGGCTGGCTAGTGCTGCCCCCGGACACCCTCTCATTCGCATCCAACCACGTACGGCTGGAAGGGCGCTCATTACCCATGGGTTACCCAGCCCTGGGCATCATCAGACAGTCTCTGGACAGTACCCGTGCGAGCGACTCGACCACCTCCGGCGAGTACTCCCCCGCCGTCCCCAGCCGCAGCTCCTCCAGCGCCTTCAGCGGCCCGCCGGGCCCCGCGTCCCGCGCCTTCTCCTCGTAGGCGTTGACCGCCCGCACGATCCGCGCCGCAAGCGGCTGCTCCGGGCAGGGGTCGGCGATGCGCTCCACGACCATCGCGACCTGCGGGTTCACCCCGGTCTGCCGTACCACGGCCCCGCCGAGCAGCGCGATCCGCCGCTGCTGTGTGACGGGCAGCTCGGCGGTGGCACCGGCCGGCACCGGGTCGACCAGGCTGAGCTGCCCGATGTCGTGCATGAGGGCGGCGTACTCCAGCACGGTGAGCTCGGCCTCGGACAGGCCCAGGTCCCGGCCGACCGCCCGGCTGAGCGCGGCGACCCGCCGGGCGTGTCCGGCGGGGGTGTACCCGGCGATCTCGGTGGCGCGGGCGAGGGAGGCGATGGTCTGCCGGTAGGTGGTCCGCACGGCGGCGCAGCGGCGGAAGGACATCTGGGTGAGCAGCAGCGGCAGCGAGAAGACGGGCAGCGCCCACAGCCCGACCACGGCGACCGCGAGCGCCATCACCGCGCCCGTCGCGCAGACGGCCGACCCGATGCCGAGGGTCGCCCGCAGCTCGTCCCGCAGCAGCGGCCCGAACGGCCATCGGGTGCGCGAGTGGGCCAGCGCGGCGGCGAGCAGGGCGTCGCACAGGCACGTGAGGGTGAGGATCGCGAGCAGGAGCAGCGCGTAGGGGGTGCCCCAGCCGTGGAACGTGCCCTGGTTGAACAGGGGTTGGAAGCAGACGGCGGCGAAGCCGACGGTGAGCACGCGCCGGGCGAGGTGGTCCAGGACGGGGCGTCCGCGCGCGATGTGCGGCACGCTGCCGAGCAGCGAGGCGACCACGACGACGCCGATGACCTGTGCGACACCGTGCCGGGTGGGCTCCGAGCCGTTCTCCCCCAGCAGGGCGTACGACAGCGCCGCGGCGGCGCCGAGCGGTGCGGCCTCCCTGCCCTCGGCCCCGGTCCACCGGGTGAGTTCGCCGAGGGTGATGAGGGCGCCGAAGGCGAGGGCCGTGCCGCGCTCGTCGAGGCCGGTGGGCAGGACGCCGAGCAGGCAGCCGGCGGCGAGGAGGGCGGCGCAGGCGTGGACGACGGTGAGCAGGGCAGGTGGTCGCGGGCCACTCATCGGTGCACTCCGGGGACATCGGCGGCCGACGGCCGGACAGCGGGGCCGGGCGGCTCGTCGGCGGTCACGGCGGGATGCCAGCCGTGCCGGCCGACGGCGCGGACGAGGGCCGTGACCATGCGCGGGTCGAACTGCGAGCCCGCGCACTTCTCGAGCTCCCGCAGCGCCACGGGCACGGGCCGGGCCCGCGAGTAGGACCGGGTCGACGTCATCGCGTCGAAGGCGTCCGCGACCGCCACCACCCGGGCCGACTCCGGGATCTGACTTCCGCTCAGCCCGTACGGGTACCCGGTGCCGTCCAGCCGTTCGTGGTGGTGCAGTACGGCGGCCCGGGCCTCGCCGAGGAAGGAGATCCCGCGGACCATCTCGTGCCCGTACTCGGGGTGCAGCTCGATCACCCGGCGCTCCTCGGGCGTCAGCGGCCCGCTCTTGCGCAGCAGCCGGGTGGGCACGCCCAGTTTGCCGACGTCGTGCAGGATCCCGGCGAAGCGCAGCACCTCGACACGCTCGTCGGCCAGGCCCAGCTCGCGCGCGATCATCAGGGAGGCCTGACCGACGCGCTCACTGTGGCCGCGGGTGTAGCCGTCCTTGATGTCGACGGCCTGGACGAGCGCCCGGATGGTCGCCTGATGGGCCGCGCGCTCCCGGTGGTACTGGGCGAACGCCCACCACGACACGCACATCGGCAGCAGCACGAGCAGCGCGGCGACCGGTCCGAAGGGGCTGCGCCAGAGCACGGCCATCATCAGCCCGGCCAGCCCGTGCACGGCGATCGGCGCGAGCGAGCGCAGGAACTGCCCCCGCCAGGCACGCCGTACGGGCACGTGTTCGGCCAGCGCCACGATGCCGCCGTCCAGCAGGACCAGGGTCAGGGCGAACGCCAACACGGCGGCGCCGGCGGGCAGCAGCGCGTACGGGAAGTCGGCGGCGACCACGGCGTCCTGCTCGCCGAGTGCCCAGTGCACCCGGGCGGCCGCCCACACCGCGACCATGAGCCGCGCCGCCCGCCACACCCGGCGCAGCAGGGCCGGGCGCCCGGCGACCGGGGCCGGGGCCTGTGTCGGAAGTGACGCCGTCCGCGCGGAGGGCGGGCCGGGCGGCGGCGTTGGGGGTGCTCCCGCGCGAACTCGGGTTCGAGCGTGGGGGAGTGTGTTCTCGGCGTGCCGGGCGGAGGGCCTCGTTGATGGAGCGGACGTACTCGGGCTTTCGTCCGGCGCGGCGGGTGGGGGCACCTCCCGCGCCCTTGAGGCAGCGGGGGAGCGTGCCAGGCGTCGCCCGGCAGGCGTCACTTCCGACACCGGTCCCAGCAGCGCGCCCGGCACCGCGACCAGTGCCGCGGCGGCCGGTGGCAGCAGGAAGGCCCCGGCGAGGAGCACGGGATAGAACGAGCCGGACAGCCGCTCGCCCCCGGCGTAGAGGGCGGCGAGCAGGGCCACCGCCCACCAGGGGACGTGTGCCGTCGGCAGTGTGTGGGCGCAGTACAGAGCGGCGAGGACGACGCAGAAGACGTAGCAACGTGCCCGTGCGGGTGTCGCCTCCATACGCCCCTCCCAGGCCACGCGCTTCAAGCAACGGAGCCTAGGGCGGCCGGGGAGGTCCGCGGTCTTATGACCGGGGGATTAGCACGTTCGAGTGACGGCCGTGCGTTCAGGATTCCTGCGGGGTGGCCGTGACGTCGTGGTCGGGCACGGCCTGGCCGGAGCGGATCATGTCGAGCCGCCCCAGCACCTTGGCGCGCAGGTCGCTCGGCACGTCGTCATGTCCGCAGCACCGCTTGACCAGCTTCTTCACGGCCTGCTCGAGGCCGTACTTCTCCAGGCACGGCGAGCACTCCTCGAAGTGCTGCTTGAACTTGGCGCGATCGACGTCCGGCATCTCACTGTCGAGGAACTCGTAGAGATGGTCGAGTACCTCACTGCAGTCCGTCTCGTGCGGCTCTCCGCAGCTCATGAGCCCGAGCCTTTCGCTTCGTTCGACTCTCCGGCGCCGGCCGGGACCAGCCCGCGCTCACGAGCGTAGTCCTCGAGCATGCCGCGCAGTTGACGGCGGCCCCGGTGCAGCCGGGACATCACCGTACCGATGGGTGTCCCCATGATGTCCGCGATCTCCTTGTACGCAAAGCCCTCTACGTCGGCCAGATACACGGCGATCCGGAATTCCTCGGGGATGGCCTGGAGCGCTTCCTTCACGTCCGAGTCCGGCAGATGGTCGAGCGCCTGCGACTCCGCGGAGCGCAAGCCCGTCGACATGTGCGACTCGGCGCGGGCGAGCTGCCAGTCCTCGATCTCCTCCGCCGCCGAACGCTGCGGCTCACGCTGCTTCTTGCGGTAGGAGTTGATGAAGGTGTTGGTGAGGATCCGGTACAGCCACGCCTTGAGGTTGGTGCCCTCGCGGAACTGGTGGAAGGACGCGTACGCCTTGGCGTACGTCTCCTGCACCAGGTCCTCCGCGTCCGCCGGGTTGCGCGTCATGCGCAGCGCGGCCGAGTACATCTGGTCGAGGAATTCGAGCGCGTCCCGCTCGAAGCGCGCGCTGCGCTCGGCGGTCGTCTCCGTGGACATGCCCACGCTCGTGCCCAGGCCCTCGGGCTGCTCCGCCTGGCCGTTGTCGGTCCCTGCGTCGGTACCGGGAACCGGACCCACCTCCTCAAGATTGCGGGCAGGACCGAAGCCGGTCCCACTCGAATCGGAGGATAGACGACGATCCGTCCCCGCCGCCCCTCGAATAGGAGCGGTCTTGGCCGCGTGCAGCACCGTCCAGTCCAGGTCAGTGCGGCTGCTGCGGGCCGGGCAGAAGGTCGAACCCATGCGGCGGACTTCCTCTCCTACGACGTCTGCGCTGCTGGTTTCAGCACCGCTGTCCGCCACAACAGAGGGCGGGTCCGCAACATTCCCGAGGCTTTACCCCAGTGACCCGACCCACTTCACCACCGCGTCCGTGACGATCGCCACTGCCTCGTCCTGATCGAGCGGCGCCCGCTTGGGCACGGCGAAGGCGTGATCGCCGTACGCCACCTCGACCAGCTCGTAGTCGCCGTCGGGGAATTCCTCGGGCCTGCCGAACGGATCGTTCCCGCCCTGTACCACGAGGGTGGGCACCCCGGCGCCGAGCAGCTCGTCGGCGCGGGACTTCTCGGGCCTGCCCGGCGGGTGGAGCGGGAAGCTGAGGGCGAGCACGGCGCGCGCGCCGAGTTCGACGGCGGTGCGGCAGGCGACGCGGGCGCCCGCGCTGCGGCCGCCGGAGATCACCGGCAGCCCGGGCGCGGTGAGCGCGGGCCACAGGCCCCGCCAGCCGGCGTCGAGCGTCTTCGGCGCGGGCGCCACCTTCTTGCCGGCCACTCGCCAGGGCTGCTCCACGAGGGCGACGGTCACGCCGTGCGCCGGGAGGACCTCGGCGAGCGCCACGAGGTCGCGCGCCCCGATGCCGCCTCCGGCGCCGTGGCTCACGGCCAGAACCAGCCGTGCGCCGGCCGCCGGGTGCCAGGTGATGCGGGCGTCCCCCGCGTCGGTGCCAATGATCTCGGTCGTCACGTCGGGCCCGGTCGTCACATCGTCGGTCGTCACATCAGAAGAGTGTGCCCTCTTCGGGCCCGTCCAGCTCCTTCAGCAGCTCCGGGCCGTTGTTGCGGACGTTGCTGACCAGGGTGGAGACGGGGTAGGCGCGCATCAGTCCGGGCGGCGGCGGGTCGAGCAGGGTGCGCAGGTCGCCGGGGTCCGTGCGGGCCGGGTCGAGCCAGTCGTCCCAGCGGTCCGGGGTCAGCATCAGCGGCATGCGGGGGTGGATCTCGGCGAGCGTGTGCGGGCCGTCCTCGGGCGCGACGGCCAGCGGGGTCGTCTCGGCCTCCGTGGTGATGACGGAGCAGGTCACCCACCAGGCCTGCGGGTGCTCGTCCGGCAGCGTCTTGTCCCGCCAGAACTCGTACAGCCCGGCCATCGCGAACACCGAGCCGTCGGCGGGCAACACGAAGTAGGGCTGCTTGCGCGGCCGCTTCCGCTTCCCCTCGACCTCCAGGTCGCGCTCCTGCTTTCCGGTGACCCATTCGTAGTAGCCGTCGGCGGGGATGATGCAGCGCCGGGAGGAGAAGGACCGGCGGTACGACGGCTTCTCGTGCACCGTCTCCGCGCGCGCGTTGATCATCTTGAAGGCGCTCTCGGGGGTCTTGGACCAGCTCGGCACCAGCCCCCACTTCAGCTTGCGGAGCTGCCGGACCGGCCGGGGGTCCTCCGCGTCCTTCAGGGGACGGTCGAGGACGACGTGGACCTCCTTCGTCGGGGCCACGTTGTAGTCCGGTTCGAGGGCCTCCTCGGGCTCCCACTTCTCGATCTCGAAGATTCCCGCGAGATCCTCGGGCCTACGACTGGCCGCATACCGTCCGCACATCTGGAGCCGTCCCTCCCCGCCTGCTGTCGTGGCGAACCAGTGTCGCAGGTGGTGCTGCGCCCGCGAGTGCCCCGGGCGGCCCCGCGACCCCAACCCTGTGACCTGCACGTTCACCGCCAGGAACGATGGCTGCGGCGTCGGCGTCTCAGATAGCGTCCGGACTTCCGTGCAACACTGCCGCACTCCAGCCGACCACAGGGAGCCATCGCCTGACATGGACAGCACCGCATCCGCCTCGCTCGCCTCCCTCTGGGACGAGGTAGCCGGCACCCAGCCCGACCCTGACCTGTGGGTCGTGATCGCCACCCTGGTCGCCGCGCTCGTCGTGGTCGTCCCGCACGGCCTGTGGCGCCTGTCGCGCAACGCCATCACCATCGCCCACGAGGGCGGCCACGGCCTGATCGCGCTGCTGACCGGCCGGACCCTGACCGGCATACGCCTGCACTCCGACACCAGCGGCCTCACCGTCAGCCGAGGCAAGCCGCACGGCATCGGCATGATCCTCACCGCGGCCGCGGGCTACACGGCTCCGCCGCTGCTGGGGCTCGGCGGCGCGGCCCTGCTGGCCGCCGGCCGGATCACCCTGCTGCTGTGGCTGTCCACCGCCCTGCTGGTGGCGATGCTGGTGATGATCCGGAACGCGTACGGGGCCCTGACGGTGTTCGTCACAGGCGGCACGTTCCTGCTGGTCTCATGGCTCACCGGGCCGCAGGTCCAGGCGGCGTTCGCCTATGCGGTGGTGTGGTTCCTGCTGCTGGGGGGCGTACGCCCGGCGTTCGAACTTCAAGCCAAGCGCGCTCGCGGGGGCGCCGGGGACTCGGACGCGGACCAACTGTCGCGGCTGACGCACGTACCGGCGGGTTTGTGGTTCTTCCTGTTCCATGCGGTGTCGCTGTGCTCGCTGGTAGGCGGGGGAAGGTGGCTCTTGGAGTTGTGACGCGCCCCGAACGGACGGCGTCACAGGGGCGCGGGGCCGCGTCGGTATGCGGCTCCGCCGCGTGGGCGCGACCAGCCACAACGGACCCGCAGCCGACAGGCCGACAGACGGCCTGCCCAACCCCCTCCTTATAGAGTGGGCGCATGGCCCCGAACCCCACGCACACCGCCCTCTGGCCCGCCCCGCACGCGAGCGGGGCCGTCGACGCGACGGTCCACGTCCCGGGGTCCAAGTCGGTCACCAACCGCGCCCTGGTCCTCGCCGCCCTGGCGAGCGAACCCGGCTGGCTGCGCCGCCCCCTGCGCTCCCGCGACACCCTGCTGATGGCTCAGGCCCTGCGCGCGATGGGCATCGAGATCGAGGAGGGCGTCGGCCCCGACGGCACCGGCGAGGCCTGGCGCGTCCTGCCGGCAGGCCTGCGCGGCCCGGCCACGGTCGACGTCGGCAACGCCGGCACGGTGATGCGCTTCCTGCCGCCGGTCGCCGCGCTGGCCGACGGCCCCATCCGCTTCGACGGCGACCCGAGGTCGTACGAGCGCCCCCTGCACGGCGTGATCGACGCCCTGCGCGCCCTGGGTGCCCGGATCGACGACGACGGCCGCGGCGCGCTGCCGCTGACGGTGCACGGCGGCGGTGCGCTGGAGGGCGGCCCCGTGGAGGTCGACGCCTCGTCGTCGTCCCAGTTCGTGTCGGCGCTGCTGCTGTCCGGCCCGCGTTTCAACCAGGGCGTCGAGGTCCGCCACACCGGCTCCACGCTCCCCTCCATGCCGCACATCCGGATGACCGTCGACATGCTGCGCGCCGTCGGCGCCCAGGTGGACACTCCGGAGTCGGGCGGCGAGCCGAACGTCTGGCGGGTCACGCCGGGCGCCCTGCTCGGCCGTGATCTGACCGTCGAGCCGGACCTGTCCAACGCCCAGCCGTTCCTGGCGGCGGCGCTGGTGACCGGCGGCAAGGTGCTCATCCCGGACTGGCCGGCCCGCACCACCCAGCCCGGTGACCGGCTGCGGGAGATCTTCACCGAGATGGGCGGCTCCTGCGAACTGACCGAGTACGGGCTCGTGTTCTCCGGTTCCGGCTCGGTCCACGGCATCGACGTGGACCTGAGCGAGGTCGGCGAACTCACTCCGGGCATCGCGGCGGTCGCGGCCCTCGCCGATTCCCCCTCGACCCTGCGCGGCGTCGCACACCTGCGGCTGCACGAGACCGACCGCCTGGCCGCGCTGACCAAGGAGATCAACGAACTCGGCGGCGACGTCACCGAGACCGCCGACGGTCTGCACATCCGACCGCGCAAGCTGCACGGCGGGGTCTTCCACACCTACGAGGACCACCGCATGGCCACCGCCGGCGCGATCATCGGCCTCGCGGTCGAGGGCGTGCGGATCGAGAACGTGGCGACGACGGCGAAGACCCTGCCGGACTTCCCCGAGCTGTGGACCGGGATGCTCGGGGCGTAGGACGCGGGGATACAGTCATGCGCCGCTACGGCAAGCACACCGACGAGGACGACATCCGTACCCGCCCCGGCCGCCGGGGCACCCGGCCCCGTACCAACATCCGGCCCAAGCACGAGGACGCCGCCGAGGGCATGGTCCTCACCGTCGACCGGGGGCGGCTGACCTGCCTCGTCGAGGACCGGGTCGTGCTGGCGATGAAGGCCCGCGAACTCGGCCGCAAGGCGGCGGTGGTCGGTGACCGGGTGGCGCTGGTCGGCGACCTGTCCGGCAAGAAGGACACCCTCGCGCGGATCGTACGGATCGAGGAACGGTCGTCGCTGCTGCGCCGTACCGCCGACGACGACGATCCCTTCGAGCGCGTGGTCGTGGCCAACGCCGACCAACTGGCCATCGTCACCGCCCTCGCCGACCCCGAGCCACGGCCGCGGCTGATCGACCGCTGTCTGGTGGCGGCGTTCGACGGCGGCCTGGAGCCGCTGCTGGTGCTGACGAAGTCGGACCTGGCGCCGCCGGACGAACTCCTCGAGCTGTACGGGGCGTTGGACATCCCGTTCGTCGTCACCAGCCGTGAGGAACTGGCGGACGGCGGCGCGGCGGACCGGGTGCGCGAGCATCTTCACGGCCGGGTCACGGCGTTCGTCGGGCACTCGGGCGTGGGCAAGACGACGCTGGTGAACGCGCTGGTGGCGGAGGAACGCCGGCGTACGACGGGGGTGGTGAACGCGGTGACCGGGCGGGGCCGGCACACGACGACGTCGGCGCTGGCGCTGCCGTTGACGGAGGTGGACGGCTGGGTGATCGACACTCCGGGAGTGCGCTCCTTCGGGCTGGCGCACATCGATCCGTCGCGCGTGATCCACGCGTTCCCCGACCTCGAGCCGGGAACCGAGGGCTGCCCGCGTGCGTGCAGTCATGACGAACCGGACTGCGCGCTCGACGACTGGGTGGCACAGGGGCACGCGGACCCCGCGCGGCTGTACTCACTGCGGCGGTTGCTGGCCACCCGGGAGCGCAGGGAAGGCGACTGACCTCCGCGTTGTTTGCCTGGCTGTACGTCCGGTAAGGGCATAATCGCACCGAGCCGGATCCAAGCCTGATGAAGCGGTCACTGAACGTGGGGATACGGGAGGACAGCACATGGCGTGGCTGCTGGTCATTGTGGCGGGGCTGCTCGAAACCGGCTTCGCGGTCAGTCTGAAACTGTCACACGGTTTCACCCGGCTCTGGCCGACCATCGCGTTCTGCGTCTTCGCCCTCGGCAGCTTCGGGCTGCTGACGCTGGCGCTGAGGAAGCTGGACGTGGGGCCGGCGTATGCGGTGTGGACCGGGATCGGGGCGGCGGGCACCGCGATCTACGGGATGGTCTTCCTCGGGGACATCGTCTCGACGCTGAAGATCGTGTCGATCACGCTGGTGATCGTGGGGATCATCGGGTTGCAGTTGTCGGGGGCGGCGCACTGAGCGCTCCGCTGGAAGTGCCACGATGTGCCGTCGTTCGCCTGCGGACTCGTCGTGGCTGGTCGCGCCCACGCGGCGGCAGCCGCATGTCGACACAGCCCCGCGCCCCTTTGGGGCGCTGCCGAACCACAGTCGACTTCGCCAGGTCCGCTCGGGGCCCGCACCAGGCCCCGGGGTCAGACCGCCAACTGCCGGTGCAGCGCGCTGCGTACGAGGTCGGCGACGCCGCCTTCGCCGGGTGGGGCGGCGACGCAGGACAGGGCGAGCCGGGCGACGAGTTCGCAGGAGCGGGCGAGGTCGGCGGTGTCGGACTTGTTGCCCGCGGGGCCGGTCAGGACGGACACGGCCCGGTCGCGCACGATGGCCACGAAGTCGCCGGGTGACGGGAGGGGGCCGTCGGCGCGGCGCTGTGCCGGGACGGCGGAGGAGGACGGGACGGCGGACAGGGTCGGGGAGGGCAGGCGTTCGCTCCAGCAGCCGGTGAGCATGGCGCGGACGAGCGCGTTGTCGCGGGCGTGGGCGGCGGTCCACTCGGCGGTGGCGGTGAGGCGGTCGCGGGCGTCGCTGGGGGTGGCCAGGGCGCGGTCGACGCCGGCGAGGTAGCCGTCGGCCTCCCTTCTGACGAGCGCGCGGGCCAGCCCTTCCTTGCTCCCGAACTCGTTGTACAGCGTCTGCCGGGAGACTCCGGCCGCCGCGGCCACGTCCACCATCCGCACGGCGGACCACGGCCGGCGCGCCAGCGCCGTGTACGCGGCGTCCAGCAGGGATTCCCGCGCTGCAGGCATCATCGCCTCCCGAGGACGAGCGGCTCTGCGCCCAGATTTGACGCGCACAGGGGCACTGTCAAGGGTTCGCGAGGGCATGTAGCTCCGGCGGTGGGACGCGGATGCCCGCGGCGCCTGCGCGGGTTCGGCCGGAGGGTTCACCCCGGCCCCGCCCGGCGTAATTGCGACCCGCCCGTGATCCCGGGGCCTGTAGCCCCACCCCGACCACGGCGGATACGGTTCGTTCCATGCCGGACTACCTCGACGATCTGCGACTCGCCCACGTCCTCGCGGACGCCGCCGACGCCGCCACCATGGCCCGATTCAAGGCGCTCGACCTCAAGGTCGAGACGAAGCCGGACATGACCCCGGTGAGCGAGGCGGACAAGGCCGCCGAGGAGCTCATCCGCGGGCAGTTGCAGCGGGCCCGGCCGAGAGACGCGATCCTCGGGGAGGAGTACGGCGTCGAGGGCACCGGACCCCGCCGCTGGGTGATCGATCCGATCGACGGCACGAAGAACTACGTGCGCGGCGTTCCGGTCTGGGCCACGCTCATCTCCCTGATGGAGGCCGGGGAGGGCGGCTACCAGCCCGTCGTCGGCCTGGTGTCCGCGCCCGCGCTCGGGCGGCGCTGGTGGGCCGCCCAGGGGCACGGCGCCTTCACCGGCCGCAGCCTGTCCTCCGCGACCCGGCTGCGGGTGTCCCAGGTCTCCAAGCTGACGGACGCCTCATTCGCGTACTCCTCGCTGACCGGATGGGAGGAGCGGGGGCGGCTCAACGCGTTCCTCGATCTGACGCGTGAAGTGTGGCGCACGCGCGCGTACGGCGATTTCTGGCCGTACATGATGGTCGCCGAGGGATCGGTGGACATCTGCGCCGAGCCCGAGCTGTCCCTGTGGGACATGGCCGCCAACGCGATCATCGTGACGGAGGCGGGCGGCACCTTCACCGGCCTCGACGGCCGCCCCGGCCCGCACAGCGGCAACGCCGCCGCCTCGAACGGCCTGCTGCACGACGAGTTCCTCGGGTACCTCAACGAGCGCTACTGAACGCCCCCTTGTTGACCCCCTCTTTACCTGTCACTCTGAAGGTCCCCCCACTTGTGAATTTGTGAAACGATGAACAAACGGTGCGGGGGCACTTCAGGAGGTGGCTCCATCCATGCTCGTACGTGACGCCATGAGCACCGTGGTCCTCACCATCGGCCCCACCCACACCCTTCGCCAGGCCGCCGCACTGATGTCGACCCGCCAGGTCGGCGCGGCCGTGGTCCACGACCCCGACGCGGGCGGTATCGGCATCCTCACCGAACGCGACATCCTCGTCTCCGTCGGCCTCGGCCAGAGCCCGGACACCGAACGCGCCCATGACCACACCACCACCGACGTCGTGTTCGCCGCGCCGTCCTGGACCCTGGAGGAGGCGGCCCGCGCCATGGCGCACGGCGGCTTCCGGCATCTGATCGTCCTGGACCACGACGAGCCCGTCGGCATCGTCTCGGTCCGCGACATCATCCGCTGCTGGGCACCCGCGCGGCAGCACGTACCGGCCTGACCTCACGCGACCGGCTGATCCCGCGCGACTGGCCGGGCCCTCGAAGGGGCCCGGCCAGTCGGTCTCGGACCTATACTGGACTTCGTCCAAATTAAGCCGACCTCCAAAACCACACCCATTCGGAACCTGGTCCTCCTGCTGTTAAAGTGTTTTCCATGAGTGACCTTCTCGAACGGCTGCGCGGACGCGGATGGCGGATGACCGCGCAGCGGCGCGTCGTGGCCGAGGTGCTCGCCGGCGATCACGTCCACCTGACGGCCGACGAGGTGCACGCCCGAGCCGTCGCCAAGCTGCCCGAGATCTCCCGGGCGACCGTCTACAACACACTGGGCGAGCTGGTGTCCCTCGGCGAGGTACTCGAGGTCTCGACCGACAAGCGCGCGAAGAGGTACGACCCCAACGCCCACCGGCCCCATCACCACCTGGTCTGCGCCCGGTGCGGCGCGATCCGGGACGTCCATCCGACGGGCAACCCGATGGCCGACCTCCCCGACACCGAGCGCTTCGGCTTCACGGTCTCGGACGTCGAGGTGACCTACCGCGGCATCTGCCCGAACTGCGCGAAGGCCTGAACCCGCCACACCCCGAGCCCCGGCGCGGTCGAGTCGACTGCCGGGGCTCTGTGCTGCCCGAATGCGGGCGGGGTTCCCGAATCTGACGGCCCGTCATATGGTCAACGGCACCCACCCGTACATCACCCACACGTCCGTTCCGCACTCCGCGAGGAGACCGAAGTGGAGGAGACCGAAGTGGGAGAGCCAGCACCGACCCCGACACCGACCGGAGAGCCGTATCCCAAACTCAAGGCTGAAGATCTGACGCGTACCTTCGGCCGAACCCCCCACACGGTCCACGCCCTCGGCCCCCTCGATCTGACCGTCGCCCCTGGCGAGTTCGTCTGTGTCGTCGGCCCCTCCGGCTGCGGCAAGTCGACCCTGCTGCGCATCGCCGCGGGCCTGCTCCGCCCCAGCGCCGGCACCCTTCAGATCCGTACCACCAGCCAACGTCCGGCGGCCATGATCTTCCAGGACTACGGCATCTACGACTGGAAGACCGTCCGCGCCAACGTCCGCTTCGGCCTGGACATCCAGCGCGTCCCGCGCCGCGAGGGCACCGCACGCGCCGACGACTGGCTGGCCCGCATGGGCCTGTCGGACTTCGCGGACGCCTACCCGGCCGCCCTCTCCGGCGGTATGCGCCAGCGCGTGGCCATCGCCCGCGCCCTGGCCGTGGAACCCGAACTCCTGCTGATGGACGAGCCCTTCGCCGCCCTCGACGCCCAGTTGCGCACGATCCTCCAGGACGAACTCCTCGACATCACCCAGTCGCTGCGCACGACCACGCTCTTCATCACGCACAGCCTGGAGGAGGCCATCGTCCTCGGCGACCGCGTACTGGTCATGTCCGCCCGCCCCGGCCGGATCATCGCCGAGCACCGCCCGCCCTTCCCGCGCCCGCGCTCCGGCGACATCCGCGCGACGCCCGAGTTCACCGCCCTGAAGAGCGAACTGTGGGACCTGCTGCGGAAGGAGGCAGTACCGGCATGACCACGATCCCCAAGCCGCCGGCCGAGTCGGTCCTGATCCGCCGCCCGGGCCCGCGCGAACTCCACCCCGCGCGCACCCATCGCCGCAGGCGCGCGCTGGAGCTCTCGCTGGCGCTCGCCGTTCCCCTCCTCCTCGTCCTGCTGTGGCAACTGGCCGCGAACCGGGCCTGGATCGACGACCGCGTCTACCCGGCCCCGTCCACGATCCTCGCCGACGGCTGGGACCGGGCCGCGGCCGGCGAGCTGTGGCCGGACGTGTGGGCGACGCTCAAGCGCGTCCTGGCGGGCTACGCGGCCGGCACGGCGGCCGGCTACGCCCTGGGCCTGCTGATGGGATCGCTCTCGCTGGTACGAGCGGCGCTGGAACCGCTGCTGGACGCGCTGTACGTGGTACCCAAACTGGCCCTGCTGCCGGTCTTCCTGAACATGTTCGGCCTGGGCGAGGGCCCGCAGGTGGCGCTCGTGGCGGCGACGGTGTTCTTCTTCGTGTGGATCTCCACCATGTCCGCGGTCATGTCCATCCCCGCCGGCCACCGTGACGCGGGCCAGGTCTTCGGCGCCTCGCGATGGCAGATGTTCCGTCACGTCCTGCTTCCGGCGTCCCTCCCCGCCGTCCTCGTGGGCGCGCGCATCGCGGCGGGTGTGGCGGTCCTGGTCATCGTCGCGTCGGAGCAGATCGCCGCGACGAACGGCCTGGGCCATCTGATCTTCGACTCGCGCGCGCTGTTCCAGAACGACGTCATGTTCGTCGGCATCGTCTGCGTCGCGGTCCTCGGAGTGCTCTTCTCCGAACTGATCCGCTTCGCCGGACGCCTGCTGACGCCCTGGGCACCGAGGGACCGCGGAAGGGGCCAGTCATGAGCAGGCGGAACCCGGCATACGGCGCCGTCCTCACCGCGGCCCTGCTGGCGTCGGCGGCGTGCTCGTCGCCGTACGAGTCGGACTCCTCGTCGAAGGCGGCCGCCGGCGACCGCACCGTCCGCCCGGTCGAGGGCTGCGGCGCGAAGGCCTGGACGGATCCGAAGGACCTCTCCCCGAACCGCACTCCGGCCCGCTGTCTGCCCGGCGCCCCTCCCCCACAGCCGCTGTCCGAGCGGCGCGAGCTGACGATCGCGACGGGGACGCTGAGCGCGGAGTACGTGGCCCCGCTGCAAGTGGCGCTCGACAAGGGCGAGTTCGAGAAGGAGGGCCTGGACGTCACCCTGAAGGTGCTGCCGACCCCGGACGCGCTGCCCCTGCTGGCCAAGGGGGACGTCGACGCCCTGTGGGCGGCCCCGGAGGCGGCCGTCATGAACGGCGTCAAGGGCGGCTTCGACATCAAGTGGGTCGCGGGGAACTTCTCGCCCGCCGCGAAGTCCAGGAGCGGGCTGTGGGTACGGCTGAAGGACGGCGACAGGGCGGACCGCGTCACGATGGCCGGCCGCAAGCTGGGCACGATGATCGGCAAGGGCTCGGTCATCGCGTACCCCATGGAGAAGGCGCTTCAGCGGCACGGCGGCGGCCTCGCCGACATCCAGTACCAGCAGCTCGGCTCGGCCGACGTCCTCACGGCCCTGCAAAACGGCGGCGTCGACTCCGCGTGGCTCCTGGACCCGGTCTGGCGCAAGGTGGACGGCGAGCGTGGGTACGCCTTCCTGGGCGGCCAGCCGCGCGGCGAGCCCTTGGGCGGCATGCTCTACGGCCGTGCGCTGCTCCAGGACGACGTGGACGCGGGTGTGGCCCTGCTGAGGGCGTACATCCGCACGGTGAACACGTACTTCGCGTCCGACTACAAGCGGGATGCGAGATTCGTCACTTATCTGGCCAAGCTGCTCAAGGCCGAGGAGTCGATCCTCCGATCCACTCCGCCCCTGGTCATGGACTGGGAGATCCGCTCCGGCACGACCTCTCGCCTCCAGGCGGCCTATGAGGCGCAGGGTGTGGCGGAGGGGAGCCCGCTGCCGGAGTCGCGGACGGTGAGCCGGTCCCTGTACGAGGAGGCGGTGGGCCACACGCCGTGAAACGCACCTGGGGCCGGAACCCTTTCGGATTCCGGCCCCAGGCCTTCAGTAGCGGGGACAGGATTTGAACCTGCGACCTCTGGGTTATGAGCCCAGCGAGCTACCGAGCTGCTCCACCCCGCGTCGGTGAACTGAACATTACGTCAAGGACGCGGGCAGAGGCAAATCGCTGGTCGCGGGTCGCTCTCCTTACTCAGCCCGTCCGGCGTTCGAGGACGAGTGGGGGCGGCGGAGGCGAAACAACCGCGACGGCGCGCGCAGCGCCCGCTCACAGCAAAGTCACGCCGACAGTTCCTCACGCAGCGCGTCCCGCAGCCGCGCGGCCCGCTCCGCGACCTCCGCCGGTCCCAGGCTCACCGCTCGGTCGGCCCACCGCTGCCCCTCCGCCAGCTCCCCGCGACGCGCGTAGAGCAGGGCGAGCCGCAGCGCCGACCGCCCGTGCCCGGCGTCTGCCGCCCGCGTCCACCACAGGGCCGCCTCCGGCTCGCTGCCCTCCCGGGCCAGCAGCAGCGCGAGATTGAAGGCACCGTTGCGCGAACCGGCCTCGGCGGCCTCCCGGTACCACCGGGCCGCCTCCACCACGTCGCCCCGGGCGGCGGCCAGCATGCCGACGCGGACCTGCGCCCGCCGATGGCCCTGGGAGGCCGCCCGCTCGTACCACTCCTCGCACTCGGTCTTCTCGTGCGCCGGTTCCCCCAGCTCATGCGCGGGCTCCGGCGGCCGCCGGGAGTCCAGCACGGTCGCCAGCCGGTACGCGGCCTCCGCGCTGCCCGCCCCGGCCGCGCACCGCAGATGCCGCTCCGCCGCGTGCTCGTCCCCGTCCCGCAGCCGCGCGATGCCTACCTGCAGCGCCGCCTCGGTGTGGCCGGCGGCCGCGGCACGCTCGTACCAGCGCAGCGCGGCCCGCTCCTCGCCCCGCCCGGCGTGCAGGATGCCCAGATTGAACGCGGCGTCCACGCTGCCCGCCTCCGCGGCCTTGGAGAACCACGGCTCGGCGCCGCCGGCGTCCCCGCCCTGGAGCAGCAGGATCGCCAGCGCGTTGGCCGCCTCGCGGTGGCCCGCGTACGCCGCCCGCCGGTACCACTGCTCGGCCTGGGCGGTGCGCCCCTGCTCGGCGCAGAGCAGCCCGAGGTTGTACGCGCCGTTCACGTCGCCTGCGTCCATGGCGGCCCGGTACCACCGCTCGGCGGTCTGGGTCTCGCCGCGCTCGGCGTGCAGTGCGCCCAGCGCGTTCGCGGCGTTGCCGTCGCCGTCCTGCGCGGCCCGCAGCCACCACACGGCGGCGCTCTCGGTGTCCCCGGCGTCGCGCAGCAGGAACCCGAGCGCACAGGCGGCCCGCGCCTCGCCGTCCTTGGCGGACGTCAGATACCAGCGCCCGGCCTCCTTCAACTGCCCGCGCTTCTCGAGGATCGCCCCGAGGTGCAGCGCGGCCCTGCGGTGCCCGCGCGCGGCGGCCTGCCGGTACCACTGCTCGGCCTCGTCCAGCAGCGCGTCGCCGGTCCCAGCACCGTCGTCGGCCCCGTCCTCGCCCGTCCGCGTCGCCTGCCGGTCGAGCGCGCGCGCCAGCCGGTACGCCGCCTCGCGGTGCCCGCGCTCGGCCGCGGCCCGCATCCACTGCTCGGCCCGGTCGTCGCTGCGGTGCTCCAGCAGATCGGCGAGCGCGTACGCGCCCAGCGCGTGCCCCTGCTCGGCGGACTGGCGCAGCCAGTACTCGGCGGCGGGCTCGTCGCCCCGCTCGCGGTGATGGCGTCCCAGCGCGTGCGCGGCCGCGGCCGAACCGGCGACGGCGGCGATCCGCCACCATCCGGCGGCCTCGTCGGCGTACCCGCGCTGGTGGAGGAGGACTCCCAGGTTGTTGGCGGCGGCCCGGTCACCGGCCGCGGTGGCGGCACGCAGATGGGGCTCGGCTCCGTCGAGGTCTCCGCGGCGCAGCAGCATGGCGCCGAGGACGCTCATCGCCTCGGCGTCACCGGTCTCGGCGGCGAGCCGCTGCCGCAACTCCTCGACGGCCGCTCCCGTCTCGTCCTGGTCGGCCGGCCGGTCGACGATGAAGTCACCCTCCGGCTGCACGAAATCGCCCGTCGGCTGTACAAAGTCGGCAGGCTGCGCAAACCGCCCTGTCTCCAACAGAGTTGCCTTGTCCCCCATAACGTCCATCGTCGCACCACCTGCAACCTGGGTACACCTGGTATACCGCAGCCAGTGAGGTCACTTCAGCGTTTTGTCGACATGCCCACAGAGAGACAAGTCAAACACAGTTCTCCCAACTCCCCACGGCGGCACGACCGTCCCGCCGTGCGGCACATGCGTTCGCACACCACGAAGGCCCGGATCCTTGGAGGATCCGGGCCTTCGCTGTCGTACGAGATACTCGTCGACTTCAGTAGCGGGGACAGGATTTGAACCTGCGACCTCTGGGTTATGAGCCCAGCGAGCTACCGAGCTGCTCCACCCCGCGCCGTTGTCCGGCAACCGTATCACGGCGCAAGGTGGGCCATTCGATCAACCGTCCGTCCCTAAGTGCCGGTGGGACTGCCGCTCGGGCTCGGACTCGAACTCGGGCTCGCGCCGCTGCCGCTGCTGCCCGCGCCGCCGCCGGTCTTGTCGGCCTGCGCCTGCGCGTCCCCGGCCCGCTTCAGCGCCTCCTGGAGATCCTCCTGCGCCCGGCCGTACGCCTCCCAGTCACCCTTCTTCAGGGCTTCCTGGCCGGCCTCGAAGGCCTTCTGGGCGTCGTTGAGCGCGTCTTGGACCGTCGGATTGTCGGACGTCGGCGGCGGCGTCGTACCGCCTTCCTCGTCACCCTCGTCCGGAGGCTCTGTCGTCGGGCCCTCCGCTCCGAAGACCTTGTTCAGGGCCTCGCCGAGGGTGTCCTCGAAGGCGGTGCTGCCGCCGTAGGACACCAGCACCTTCCGCAGCAGCGGGTACTTGAGTCCGCCACCGCGCACGTAGACCGGCTCCACGTAGAGCAGTCCGCCGTCGAGTGGCACCGCCAGCAGGTTGCCGTACTCGACCTCCGAGTCGCCGCCTCTCAGCAGCCTGATGGTCTCGGCGATGTTCTGCTCGGAGTTGAACTGGCTCTGGACCTGACTGGGTCCGTTGACCGTCGTGTTGGTCGGCAGTTTCAGGACTCTGATCTTGCCGTAGCCACTGGTGCCCGCCTCGGCGTCCACGGCCATGAACGCACTGAGGTTGTCCCGGCCGTTCGGGGTGAACGTCGTCGTCAGCGAGAACGCCTGCGCCTTCTGGTCGGGCATCTTCATGCTCAGGTAGTACGGCGGCACCGCGCTGCCCGACTTGTTGGTCGGGTCGTCCGGCACCTGCCAGACCTCGCTGCCGCTGAGGAACGTCGTCGCGTCCTTCACGTGGTAGCGGGTGAGCAGCTCGCGCTGGACCTTGAACAGGTCCTGCGGGTAGCGCAGATGGGCCATCAGCGACTTGGAGATCTCGCTCTTCGGCTCGACCGTGTCCGGGAACGCCTTCATCCAGGTCTTCAGGACCGGGTCCTCGGTGTCCCACTGGTAGAGCTTGACCTGGCCGGTGTACGCGTCGACCGTCGCCTTCACCGAGTTGCGGATGTAGTTGACCTGGTTCTGCTGGGCCACCACCGCACGCTGGTTGTTGCTCGCGGTCAGCGAGTCCGCCGTCGTGTCGCCGAGGGTCGTGCGCGAGGAGTACGGGTAGCCGTTGGTCGTCGTGTACGCGTCGACGATCCACTGGATACGGCCGTCCACCACCGCCGGGTAGGCGTCGCCGTCGATGGTCAGCCACGGGGCGACCGCCTCGACGCGCTCCTTGGGCGTGCGGTTGTACAGGATGCGCGAACCGTCGCCGATCGCACCGGAGTACAGGATCTGCGGCTCGCCGAACGCCACCGCGTACGCGGCCCGGTTGACCGGGTTGGAGAGGCTGACTCCGCTGTCGCCCTTGTAGCTGTAGGTCTTCTCACCGCTGTCGTCGGAGTAGTCGATCTCCTTCTGGGGACCGCCGACGATCGAGTACATGGTGGTCTTCTCGCCGTAGTAGACCCGCTGCTCGTACTTCCCGAGGTCGCCCTTGGACGGCAGGTCGGATTCGGTGAACTCCGGCCGGCCCTGGGTGTCGGCGCTGGTCCCCTCGGCGGCGACCACGCCGTAGCCGTGGGTGTAGCGGAAGTGGTCGTTGATCCAGTTCCGCTTCGGAATGCCGTTGAGGTTGATCTCACGCAGACCGATGACCGTGTCCTGGTCCTTGCCGTCCTTGCTGTAGCGGTCGACGTCCAGGTTGGTCGGGAACGCGTAGTAGTTCCTGATCTGCTGGAGCTGCTGGAACGTGGGCGAGACGATGTTCGGGTCCAGGATCCGGATGCTCGCCGTGGGATCCACGTCGTCGCGCAACTGGGTCTTGTCCTTGGTCTGACTCGTGCCCGGGTACTCGCTGACCTGGGTGTCGTCGATGCCGTAGGCCTCGCGCGTCGCCTTGAGGTTCTTGTCGACGTACGGCGCTTCCTTGGCCTGCTCGTTCGGCTTGACCTGGAACTGCTGGACGATCGCCGGGTACAGGCCGCCGATGAGGATCGCCGAGAGCACCATCAGGCCGAAGCCGATGACGGGCAGCTGCCAGGTGCGCCGCCACAGGGTGGCGAAGAACAGCAGCGCGCAGATGACGGCGATGCAGAACAGGATCGTCTTGGCCGGCAGATAGGCGTTGGCGTCGACGTACCTGAGGCCCGTCCAGTTGTCGGTGGCCTTGAAGTCGCTGGACTTCACCGCGAGTCCGTACCGGTCGAGCCAGTACGCGACCGCCTTCAGGGCGACGAAGATGCCGATGAGGACCGACAGATGGCCGGTGGCCGCGGCCGTGGCGCGCGCGCCCGGGCTGGTGATGCGCAGGCCGCCGTACAGGTAGTGGGTGAGCGCGGCGGCGATCACGGACAGGATCGCGGCGGCGAAGCCGAAGCCCAGCAGGAACCGGTACCAGGGCAGGTCGAAGGCGTAGAAGCCGACGTCCAGGTTGAACTGCGGGTCCTTCTCGCCGAAGGGCACGCCGTTGACCCACATGAGCCAGGTCCGCCACTGGCTGGAGGCGGAGGCGCCGGCGATCAGACCGACGAGTGCGGTGATCCCGAGCAGCAGCCACTTCTTGTACGGCGCGATGCCCATGCGGTAGCGGTCGAGGCTCTGCTGCTCCATCGACATGGCGCTCAGCGGCGGGCGCAGCCGGTGCGCAAGCCAGATGTTGAAGCCGACCGCCAAGGCCATCAACAGACCGAAGACGAAGAAGAGTCCGATCTTCGTCCACAGCGTGGTCGTGAACACCGAGGAGTAGTTCACCGACCGGTACCAGAGCCAGTCCGTCCAGAACCCCGCGAACATGGTGAAGGCCATGCCGAGGACGGCGAGCACGCCCAGTGTCATGAGCAGGGTCCGGACACGCCGGGACGGTCGGCCCACTCTGATCCGTGGCCCGGTCGGGCCTCCGCCGCGGTCCGGCATCTGGAAAGCCAAGGTTCGCACCCCGAAGTTCGCTGTTGATTCGTCAGGCCCGCGTCTTCGTGGACCCTCCGTGGCCCCCTGTGATCGTGGGCCCACACCTATGCAACTTACTCACCCTTTACTCAGTTCCCGATTCCGGCCAGGAACGAGGCAGGATTGTGACCATGTCCAACACTCCCATGGCTGCGAACCCGCTGACCCGGGCCGTCCTCGAGATCGACGAGTACGCCTCCGGCCTCGGCTGGGACCAGCCCGCCCGCCTCTTCGCCCTCGTCGACACCGCACGGCTGCGAGCCCAGGAACCCGGCCTCGCCGCCCAGCTCGGCCTGGGGGACGAGCAGGAGTCCTCCGGCCTGACCCCGATCGAGCAGGACGAGATGGAAACGGGCAAGCCGCTCGATGAGTTCCTGGGCACCATCGCCTGGCCCGACGCGGTGGCCGGCTGCGCGCTCACCGTCGAGCGGATGATGCTGCCCCCGTCCGCCGAGGCCCAGGTCCCGCAGGGCCTGAGCGAGGCAAGGCTCGCGAAGTGGGTGGCGGACCACCCCGACCGCCAGGAGGTCCGCATGACGGTCGCGGTCCTGCGCGACGGCACCCGTGAGTCGGCCCTGCGCCTGCGTGAGAAGGACACCCCGACGGAGGTCCTGACCGGCCCGGACCTGGTCCCGGGTCTGGCGCAGGCACTGGCGGCGACGTTCGCGGACTGAGGTCTTCCGGTACGGCGACGGAGGGCGCCCTCGACGTGAGGGGGCACCCCGGGTCGCCGTACCACGCCCCCCGTGGCTCAGCTCCTGGCCGTGCACTTGGGCAGGTCTGCGGTGTCGCCGGAGCGGATGTCCTTCAGGGCGCCGAGCGCGTCGTCGATGGTGTCGACCTTGACCAGGGTGAGCCCGTTCGGGACGTCCCGGGCGGCGGTCGCGCAGTTGTCGGCGGGCGTCAGGAAGTACTGGGCGCCCTTCTCGCGCGCGCCGACGGTCTTCATCTCGATGCCGCCGATGGGCCCGACCTTGCCGGCGTCGTCGATGGTGCCGGTGCCGGCGACGAACTTGCCGCCGGTGAGGCTGCCCGGGGTGAGCTTGTCGTAGAGGCCGAGCGCGAACATCAGGCCCGCGCTGGGGCCGCCGACGTCGGCGAGCTTGATGTCGATGGTGAACGGGAAGGTGTGGTCGGTCCCGGCCGAGATCCCGACGATGGCGCGCTTCTTGCCGCTGTCGTCGGACTCGGCGGTCCTTATCGTGACCTTCTCGGTCTTCGTCGGCGCCCTGCGCTCCTTCTCGGCGGCGGCCTGCTCCTTGGCCGGCACGATGGTGAAGAGGACGTCCTGGCCGGGCTTGTGCTTGGTCACCAGCTCGGCGACGTCGCCGGGCTCCTTCACCGCCGTACCGTCGACGGCCTTGATCACGTCACCGGCGTGCAGCTTGCCCTCGGCCGGGGTGCCCTTGACGACGGTCGAGACGATCACCCAGCTCTGCACCGGGATGTCCAGCGCCTTCAGGGCGGCGACCTTGGCGCTCTCCTGGGACTGGCTGAACTCCTCGGCGTTCTCCTGGGTGGACTGCTCCTCGGTCTTGCCGTCCGGGTACAGGGTGTCGTGCGGCACGACCTTGTTGTCGTGCGCCAGCCATCCGTAGACGGCCTCCACCAGGTTCATCTTGTAGTCGGCGCTGGTGACCCGGACCGTGGTCATGTTGAGGTTCCCGGACGTCGCGTAAGTCTTGTGCCCGGAGATCTGCAGCACCGGCTCGCCGTCGTGATCGCCGAGCGTGTTCACCGTCGGCCCCGGGGACATCTCCGAGTACGGCACGGGGATGAAGACTCCCGCGCACAGGAGCGCGATCAGCATCAGGGTGGAGGCGAGCATCGTCGCGGTGCGGCGTGGCATGCCTCGACAGTACGTGACAGTCCTGTCAGTGCCCCGTCAGGGCCGTGAACCCGGCTGTGACCACGGGCCACGGGCCGGGGGCCGGGCGATCAGGTGCGGGAGGGGGGCTTCTCCATGGCCGCGCGGAATCGGGCGTAACCGTCGAGCTCCGGGCCGTCCCCCCGTACCTTGCGGGTGCGGTTGGCCCAACTGCCCCACAGGCCGGCGCAGACCCCGACGACGAGCGGAATGAGCAACCAGGCGAGCGCCGCCATGCCGTCCTCCCATCCCATGAGCGACCGCAACTGACTGATCAGCAGATTAACCGCTGGCACTGACAACGCTCACGTCAGGGGGGCGGTTACGCAACCGGAGTGGGGCGGATGGGGGTTGAGGAGGGCGCCCCCAGGGCTCCTCTGGGCCCCTCAGCAGGCCCCGACCCACTCCTCGGTGCCGTCCGAGAACTTCTGGTGCTTCCAGATGGGAACCTCGTGCTTGAGGTCGTCGATCAGCTTCCGGCACGCCTCGAAGGCCTCGCCGCGATGGGGGCAGGAGACGGCGACGACGACCGCGAGGTCCCCGACCCTGAGGTCCCCGACCCGGTGCACGGCCGCGAGCGCCCGCACCGGGTACTCCGCGACGACCTTCTCGGCGATCCGCCGCATCTCGGCCTCGGCGCTGGGATGGCACGAGTACCCGAGCTCGTCGACGTCGGCACCCCCGTCGTGGTTGCGCACCGTCCCCACGAACAGCGCGGTCCCGCCGGCGGCGTCGTCCCCGACGGCCCGGAAGACCTCGTCCAGGGACAGGGCCGTCTCTCGGATGGCGATGAGCTTGACCGGGTCCTGAGCGCGCAGCTCACCGGGGTGATCGTTGATAGGTGCCATGACCCCATCGTGCCGTACGCGCGCGGGGAGGCGGAATAGCGATATCGCCGGGCACACGCGCGTGCGGGTTGGAGCCTCCTACAGAGGGGCCTTTGGAGCCTGCTGCACAGGGTCTTCTGAGGAGGTCTCCGGGAAGGTCTCCGGGGGAGGTCCGGGAGGGGTGAAGTGAGCCCTGGCCGGTCCGGGCGCGGCCCTCGCCGGGTCAGATCCGCCGCCTTGCCTTCCGCGCCCGACGTACCACGGCTGCCGCGCCCAGCAGGGCCACCGTCGCGCCCGCGGCACCGGCCGCCGTCGCGTCCTTGCGTCCGAGCCGGCGCCCGGCGACCGTGTGACGGCCGGAGACCTCCTCCAGCAGTTCCGCGAGCACTTCCTCGTTGGTCCACCGCGGCCGCCACCCCGCGTCGTGCAGCCGGCTCCCGCTCACCACCCACGGATACATCGTGTAGGCCAGGTCCCCGGCCGGGGACGGCGTGAGGCCGATGCGGTGCAGCCGGGCCGCCGCACCCAGGGCGACCGCCGAGGGCAGCTCCATGCGCCGGATCCCGCTGAGCTCCTCGACCTCCTCCTGTTCGAGCCAGCCGTCGCAGCCGACGGCGAGTTCCCCGTCGGCCTTCTCCAGGACGGCGTACTCCAGGGCGCCGCACAGGTCCTCGACATGGCAGAACTGCCAGGCGGGCCGCGAGCCGGCCACGACCAGCAGCCGAGGTGACTCGAAATACCTGGTCAGCGCGGTGTCGGTGCCGCCGACCAGGATCGCGGGCCGTACGACGGTGACGTTGAGTCCGGGGTGGGCCCTGGGCGCCCTGCGCGCGAGGCGCTCGATCTCCAGGAGGTCCCCGACGCCGGTGGCCTCGGCCGTCGCCCGCAGTTCCGCGTCCTCGGACAGCGGCAGCTCGTTGTCGGGGAGCGCCCCGTAGACCATCGCCGAGGTGCACAGCACCACCCGGTGGATTCCGGCCGCCGCCGCGGCCGTCAGCACGGTCTGCGTCCCCCGAACGTTGTATGCCGTCCGGGCGGCCGCATCCGTCTCCAGGTCCAGGTCGAGCGCCAGGTGCACGACCACGTCGGCGCCCCGCAGCTTGTCCGCGATGGCCGGATCCCGCACGTCCAGGATGTGCCACTGCGCCGCCGCGCAGTCACCGCGCCGCTCGTCGATGGCGATGACCTGCTTGACCTCGTCGGATGCGGCCAGCCGCTCGGTGAGCAGCGCTCCGATTCCGGACGCGGCGCCGGTCACCGCGACGACGGGTCCGCGCGCGCCGCGCGCGGAGGCAGGGGTTGACTGGTTTCGCGCTGCGCGAACCTGCGGATCAGGGGAACTCACCGGGCGTCTCCAGCGGTTGTCTTCAGTACGAACGCGAGTGACGCGTCCGTACCAGGTGGCATCCATCCTGCCGCAGGCCGAGAGTCGGCGAAGCACCGAGGCCCGATCGGCTCGCGGTGTCTACGCTGGGTGGTGTTATCGGGCAGTCGTGCCGTCGGCGCCAGCCGGTGGCCTTACCAGCCGAGGAATCCCGTGAGTGACACCCCATTCGGTTTCGGCCTTCCGCCGGAGGAGCCGGAAGACGGCGACGAGGGCAAGAAGAAGGACCCGCAGAGCGGTGGTGGTCAGGGACCGGCCAACCCGTTCGGTTTCGGGCTGTCCGGTGCCGGGGGCCCGGGGGGCGGTGCGGACAATCCGTTCGCGGCCATGTTCGGTTCGCTGAACCCCACCGACCTGGGCGCCGCGTTCCAGCAGCTGGGGCAGATGCTCTCGTACGAGGGCGGCCCGGTGAACTGGGACATGGCCAAGCAGATCGCCCGCCAGACGGTCTCCCAGGGCACGGCGGACGGCACCAAGGACGCCAGCGTCGGCCCCGCCGAGCGCACCGCCGTCCAGGAGGCCGTGCGCCTGGCCGACCTGTGGCTGGACGACGTGACGTCCCTGCCGTCCGGCGCGGGCACCGCGGTGGCCTGGAGCCGCGCGGAGTGGGTCGAGGCGACCCTGCCCGCGTGGCAGGAGCTCGTCGACCCGGTCGCCGAGCGCGTCGGCACCGCGATGGGCGACGTGCTGCCGGAGGAGATGCAGGCCATGGCCGGCCCGCTGATCGGCATGATGCGCTCGATGGGCGGCGCCATGTTCGGCACGCAGATCGGGCAGGCCGTCGGCGTGCTCGCGGGCGAGGTCGTCGGCTCGACCGACATCGGTCTGCCGCTCGGCCCGGCCGGCAAGGCCGCGCTGCTGCCGGTGAACATCGAGACGTTCGGCAAGGACCTGAGCGTCCCGCAGGAGGAGGTGCGGCTCTATCTCGCCCTGCGCGAGGCCGCCCATCAGCGCCTCTTCGCGCATGTGCCGTGGCTGCGCTCGCACCTGTTCGGCGCAGTCGACGGCTACGCGCGCGGGATCAAGGTCGACACCGCCAAGCTGGAGGACGTGGTCGGCCAGTTCGACCCGCAGAACCCCGAGCAGCTCCAGGACGCCCTGCAGCAGGGCATGTTCCAGCCGGAGGACACCCCGGAGCAGAAGGCGGCCCTGGCCCGTCTGGAGACCGCTCTGGCCCTCGTCGAGGGCTGGGTGGACGCGGTGGTCCACGCGGCCGCCAAGCCGCGGCTGTCGTCCGCCGACGCACTGCGCGAGACCCTGCGTCGCCGCCGCGCCTCGGGCGGCCCCGCGGAGCAGACGTTCGCCACGCTGATCGGCCTGGAGCTGCGACCGCGCCGGCTGCGTGACGCCTCGCGCCTGTGGGCCTCGCTCACGGACGCGCGCGGGGTCGACGGCCGGGACGCCCTGTGGGCCCACCCGGACATGCTGCCGACGGCCACCGACCTGGACGACCCGGACGGCTTCGTGCACCGCGAGCAGATCGACTTCTCCGAGCTGGACAAGATGCTCGGCGAGGCGGCGGGCGGCTCCGAGAAGCCGAACCTGAAGAAGGACGACGACACCAAGGGCGACGAGACCGAGTGAGCCTGTACGACGACGCGGTCCTCGTCCTCAAGGGGTACGAGGGCCAGGAAGAGCTGCGCCGGACGTACCTGGAGCACCTGGAGACCCACCCGGACGGCATGTGGAAGGCCTGCGGCGACGGGCACATCACGGCGAGCGCGCTGGTGATCGACCCCGCGCGCGAGCGGGTGCTGCTGACCCTGCACAAGAAGCTGCGCATGTGGCTGCAGATGGGCGGCCACTGCGAACCGGCCGACGAGACACTGGCGGCGGCCGCCCTGCGCGAGGGGACGGAGGAGTCGGGCGTCGCGGGCCTGACCCTGCTGCCGGGCGGCCCGGTCCGCCTGGACCGCCATCGCACGCCCTGCGCCTGGCACTTGGACGTGCAGTACGCGGCGCTGGCCCCGGCCGGCGCCGTGGAGGCGATCAGCGACGAGTCCCTCGACCTGCGCTGGTTCGGCTACGGCGAGGTGGCTGACGTGGCGGACGAGTCGGTCGTACGACTGCTGGACGCGACGCGCGCGAGGCTGTGACCTTCGGCCAGAGGTTGTGACCTCCGGCCAGACGTAAGGGGCGACCGCCATGGCGGTCGCCCCTTACGTCTGCTTTCCGGACGGTCAGCTCCAGACGTTGCCCTGGTTCTGGCCGCGCGCTCCCTGCTGCCCCATGCCGTACTGCGCGGCGAGGCCGGAGCCGATCTGGGCGTTCTGCGGCGGCAGCAGCTCGCTGGGCTGGACGAGCGCGAATCCGGAGCCCATGAAGCTGAGCTCCCAGCCCTCGCCGGTGTTGCCGCGGCGCCGCCACACCCCGGAGGAGTGCGTCTGGGCCTGCATCTGCACGCGCAGCGCGGTGGACCAGGCGACGATCGCGTCCGCGTCGCAGTTGACGTACTTGTCGGGCGTCACCTGCATCAACAGCGGCATCCCGGAGGTCATCAGGGCGACCTTGCCGCGGCCGGTGATGTTGAGCTGGTACTTCCCGGAGCCGGAGATGCCGTAGAGGCTGTCCACGGCGATGACCTCGTGGTGCAGCGAGGAGTCCATCGCCAGCACATAGCTGCTGTCGACGGTCAGCCCGTCCTGGTCGACGTCCATGACGTGCACGTGCTGCTTGAGGTTCGCGAGGTAGACCGTGCCCTGCCCGTGGCAGCGCATGAGGTCCAGGCCCTCACCGGTGTGCGCACGCGCGCGTGACTGCTGGTTGCTCTGGTACTCGGCGTCGAACTCGACGAGTCCCTGGTAGGCGACCATCGTGCCCTTGCGGGCGAGGATGTCGTCCTGTCCCTCCAGGGCGACGCGGAGCATCTGCTTGTTCTGCAGGCTCCAGCGGTCCTGGGTCTGCTGCTCGTTGTAGGCGAAAATCGGGCTCTGCATGGCGTTTCCTGGCTCCCCCTCAGCCCCGGACCCGGAGGCGGTCGGTGCTGTCCTCGCTCGGCTGGACGACGACGATGCCCTGTCCGGAGAAGGCCATCTGGTAGGCCTCGCCGCTGCCCCGGCCGATGAGCGACTGCGCCTTGAAGCTGCGCTTGCCCTTCACCTTGAGGTTCGGGGACCAGGCGACGAGGGCGTCCGGGTCGACGTACGTCTCGTCCTCGCCACCGCCGCAGTCGACGACGATCGGCTTGCCCCGGGAGGTCAGCGCGACCCAGCCCTGCCCGGAGATCTTGGTGTTCCACAGGCCCTGCCCGGCGAACTTCGCCAGGCCCTTGACCCGCTCGACGCCCCACGTCAGGTGCGCGTCGAAGGCGAGCAGGTTGGTGGCGTTGACGGAGATGCCGTCGCCGTTGAGGTTGATCACGACGACGTTGGCGCCGTAGTCGGCGAGGTAGAGCAGTCCGTCGCCGGAGCACTTCATCAGGGGCGCGCCCTCGCCGGTGAGCCAGTCCTTGGCGATCTGGCGCACGGCCGGCGGGTTGGGCTCGTACTGGACGAAGCCCTCGTAGGCGACCATCGAGCCCACGCGCGCGAAGAGGTCGTGCCCGGTCTGCATGGCGACCTTCGCCATGTGGTTGCCGTGGTTTTCCATGCGGGCGGTGACGGGTGCGGGAGCGTAGCCCGCGAGCGGCTGGTTCATGACGGGCTCTCCCTCAGATCTCGTACGGCTGGACGACGATGAAGTTGCCGGGGCCGGCCCGGAACTGCAGGTTGACGCTCTCTCCGGTGGCGCCGGGGTAGGCGTTGTGCCGCATCCGCACCTGACTGGAGACGACCACCTGGGCGGCGGACGACCAGGCGACGACGGCGTTGGCGTCGGCGAACGTCGTGGGAGTGACCGGCAGCACCACGGGCGTGCCGTGCGTCTTGACGACGATCGTGCCGGTGCCGGTGAACTGCATCGTGAACAGCGCGCCGCCGGGGATGCCGTGGCCCTCGATACGGCGGATCTCGTACTGGAGGCTCTCGTCGAAGGCGAGGACGTTCTCCGCGGAGACGCAGATGCCGTCGCCCTGGAGCTCGATGGGGTGCAGCATCGTGGAGTTCTCGGCGAGGAACACCTGCCCCTGGCCCGTACAGCGCATGAGCTGCATCTCCTGGCCGGTCGCGTTGCCCGCGATCCGGCCGGCGAACCCGGCGCCCCGGTAGCTGAAGTCGACCTTGCCCTGGTAGAGCACCATGCTGCCCTGCCGGGCCAGCACGGGCTGACCGCCGATGCCGAGGTCGACGCGGACCAGCTTCTTGTTCTGCTGCGTCCAGCGCTGGCCGGTGGGCGTCTCCTTGAACTGCTGGAGCGCGGCACCGACGCCGGGGCCCTGAGGCGCGCCCTGGGGCACGCCTTGCTGGGCGCCTTGCGGGGCTCCGTAGGGCGCCTGCTGGCCGGGGACCTGGCCGTAGGGGGGCTGCTGGCCGTAGCCCGGGGGCGGCGTCGGCTGGCCGTAACCCGGCGGCGGGGCCGGGGCCTGGGGGGCCTGCGGGGCCTGGGGCTGGGCGTAGCCGGGGGGCGGCGGGGCGGTCGGGGCGGGAGCCTGTCCGTACGGCTGCTGCTGACCCGGCTGGCCGTAGGGCGCGGGCGCCGGGGCCGGGGGCGGCGGGGTGCCGCCGGGCGGCGTCACGGGCGCGACGATGGTCGGCTGGGCGTGCACCGACGACGGCGCGGGCGCCGGGGCGGGGGCCGGCTCCGGGTCGGGGTCGGGCGCCGATGGTGCGGGGGGGCGTCCTGAGCCGCCGGGTGCGGTTCCGGGGGGGGGGGCCGGGTCCGGCTCGGGTGACTCGGGCCACTTCGGTGACTCGGGCGACTCGGGTGTGGGTGGTTCCGGGGTGATGG